>JANXSK010000116.1 GCA_025352695.1 Ferruginibacter sp.
CCCCTTATGGCCGATGGTACTGGTATTCCAACCGGGAGAGTAGGTAGCTGCCATATTTATTTAGCCCTCAACATTTATTTGTTGAGGGCTTTTTTGTTTTTATTGAATACAAAAAATATCAGCCTTTCCTCAACAAATCCTCTACAGCTAATAATTCACTTATTTCCGACAGCTTAAATATCCCAATTGTCCAATAGTAAGCAGCTGCCCTATTACAGGCTTACAATAAACACTTCCCACAGTCTTGCCATCCCTTAATTATTCATCTGCAGTAAGCCACCTGTGTACGGTATGAACATTCTATAAAGTAATATTGATTTCCACAGTTTAAATAATTCCTTCATTGCTTTAATTGACATCCCAACCCATTTATTTTATTTGTGTGTAAATTAATATTTGCTTTATTTAATAAAAATACTGTCGAGTGTTTTTACTTGAAAATATTAAGTACTCAATATATAGTTAAAATAGACGTTCAAAATGCATCTTTTTAATCCGAAATTTTAAAAGCAATACTACCCTACAATTAAACTATGAAAAATGCTAAAATTTTACCTTTTTGTACAAATGGTGCTAATTTTTCTTTCTATTTGCCCATTAATTTCTAATGCTCAGGATTGCTCTTTATTAACAGCAACATTTAATACATATGAATCACGCTGCGCTGCCACCGGATCAATTAAAGTTACTGCCAATGGTGGATCTGGCTCGTATAAATACAAAACATTAACACCGATTAATTCAAATTATACTACTTCGGATTCGCTCACTGGATTAGCAGCTGGCCCATATACAGTAGTTGTTACTGATATTGTATCTAACTGCTCATTTACGCAAAAAGGAGTTGTAGTTCCAGGATCTTATCAGGATCCCAGGTTTGCCCTAACTAAAAGTGATGTTACTTGTGATGGTGGAAATAATGGAATTATTCAAGCGGCAGGTTTGCAATTTGGTACAGCTCCTTTTCTTTTTACTGTTGTAGCACCATCAACAATGGGTATTGGTACAAAAAATAATAGTGGACTATTCAAAAATTTATCAGCAGGTGATTACACAGTAAGATTAGCAGATTCATGTGGAGGAATACAAACTAGACAAATAACAATAAATGATTACAAATGGTGGATAGATTCTTATAGCTTTAATAAAACAATATGTGATTCTGCAACTGGTTTTATAAAGGTGATTGACAGTAAAGGAAATATTAGTACAGTTGGTGGAATTCAGGGTTTCATGTATGGTGTTGTGCGGCAACAGGGGGATACTATATGGTCTTCAAATCCTAATTTTAAATTTAATCTTGTCTCACATACAAATTTTCAAATAGTAGTTAAAGATAATTGTGGTACAATCAGAACAGCTCCATCTTCTTTATCAATTATTCCCGCTATTAATGCGATAATTGTTTCCGCTAAAAGTTGTAATTCCTTTACAGCTACGGTAAAAGGGAGCACCAATTTTTTTAATGCTGATTATTGTTTATATGACAATAACAATATTTTAATCAATTGTAATAATACGGGTGTTTTTTTAAATATCCCATATGGAAATTATTGTATTTATGCACATGATGGCTGTACTGATACAACCATTATACGTTGTATTACAGCAATACCTCCTGCAATAAGTATTAATAAAACAGTTACAATAAGTAACAAAACTTGTACTGCTTTTTCTGCTTCGATTACTGGTCAAACTGGATTAACCAATCCTAATTATTGCTTGGTTGATTCAGTAAATGTGTTGGTTACTTGTAACAAAACCGGGATATTCAATAATCTCCCGTATGGAAAATATTGTGTAAATGTTACCGATGGCTGCCAAGATACTACAATTAAAGTATGCTTTTTATCAAAACGACCTGTGCCAAAAGTTTCAAATGTAATCGTTCCATATTATAATGGTTGTACAACTTTTGGTGTTACTATAGGCGGGGATAGCTTAACAAGCCCACAGTATTGTTTATATGACAGCTCCAATATTTTAATAACATGTAATAATACAGGCATATTTAATGGACTTGCTTTTGGTCGTTATTGTGCAAATGTGTATGATTTGTGTTTTGATACAACTTTTGTTAGATGCTTTACGGTTGCACCTTTGGTTATTATTAATGATATTAATGTGCCGGTTTACAATAAAACCTGTTCAACCTTTACTTTAAAGGCAAGTAGTAATAATTTAAAAAATGCTTCGTATTGTTTGTACACACCAACTAATTCTTTACTTGCATGCGATAGTAGCGGAGTATTTAATAATTTACCGTATGGATCTTATTGTATTAAAGTTAAAAGTATTTGCCCCGATACAACTTTTACCCGATGTTTTACAGTTTCACCTAATCTTCCTTCAGTTAATTCTAGTGTAAAATTACTTAATACAACCTGTAGTTCTTTTTCTGCACAAATATATGGGCAGTCAAATTTAACTACTCCAAATTATTGTTTGTATGATAGTGCTAATGTGCTGCAGAATTGTAACTCGGTTGGTCAGTTTGATAATTTACCTTATGGAAAATATTGTATAAAAGTTACTAATGGTTGTTATGATACTCTAATTATCAGGTGTTTTAATGCTAGTCCATTATCGGTAAAAATAACAGTTAATACAAATAAATCCTGTTTATATAATTATGCAAAATTCTCAATTTCTGTATCGAGTAATTCCTTTCCTTTTACTGTAAATATATTTGATCCAAATAATAATTTGTTCTTTACTAAAACTTATAATAATAACAATATTACAATTGACAGCATTCCTGGAACCTTAACAGGCCAAAAGTATAAAGTTGTTGTTACAGATAATTGTGGCACTATGGATTCAGTTAGTATTTCCACGATTGCCAGTTACTTAAATCATACACCTACGGCGGTTTTAAAATGCCCAAGCGGTACTTATCCAAATGGTTCAGGAGATATAAAAACAGCGGCATCTACAAATATGGGATCCCTTGTAGTTAAAATAATAAAAAAGGATAACAGTACATTGTCACCTACTTTATCCCCTAATACAAATATTGCAGGAGTTTATACTTTTCAAGATCTTGGGCCCGGCACTTATATGCTAAGTTATAAAGCAAACGATGCTTGCAATATTTATAAATATGACACAGTTATACTTAGTCCTTATCAATATCCTAATTTAAATAGGTCATCAGCGTATAAATGCATTTCAAATGGATTTAGTATAGAAGCTGTTGTTTCAAATGGTGTAGGGCCTTTCAAATATGAAATTATTGGTAGTTCTCCTATAGCGCCTTCCATAGTGGCAGGCCCTCAGGCATCTCCATTTTTTTCTATTAATAATGGAGTTAATTATTCTTTAGTTAGATTAAGAGCAATTGATGCCTGTGGAAATGCAACCTTAGCGGATGCCAGCATTTTACCTTTGGCAAACAATGGTATAGTTAGCAGTTTTAATTGTTTTCAAATTGCAACAACACTTAAAATAGATACGGTTTACAATGCTTCTTATGCCTGGTATAAAAAAAACGATTTAAGCAGCACAGATAGTGTTTACCTTGGAGGAGCCTCCAGTGTATTTATTCCTGAAATTTTACCTTCAGATACAGGTATTTATGTATGTAACCTTATTGTACACACCGGCTGCATTACAAGATCTTTTATGTATCACCTTGATGCCGCTTGTGCAAATGTACTTCCAGTTATTTTACAGAATTTCACGGGAAATTACATTGATGAAAAAGTATTATTAAATTGGAAAATTAGCGGGCAACCTGACTTACATTCTTTTGTTGTTGAGCGCATGGGTAACAATAGTGGTTTTACTGAAATTGGAAGAGTCAATGCTGTTGAAAGTTCTTCAAATATTTCGCAATATAATTTCCTTGATTTACGACCCCTAAATCAAAATACTTACCGATTAAAATTTATTAGGAATGATAAAACTTTTATTTACAGCAATGCAATTGTATTAAATAAAAAAATGTTTTTTGGTAATATGCAGCTTTATCCTAATCCTGTAAATAATGTTCTCAATATTGTTTTTACAAATCAAACAAGTCGTGTGTTTAAAATAACTTTATCAAATTCATTAAATCAGATGGTGCTAGAAATTAATTTTACAAATAGGTATAATAATAAGTTGCAAATAAACCGTACAGAAAATATGCGGAGTGGTATGTACATTTTAAAAGTAGTAGATTTTAATAGTAATGAAGTAGTTACACAAAAGGTAATTTTCAGATAGTTTATAATATAAAATTTGGCAGCGGTTGAACAGGTGTAATAAAAAAATAAAATAATTACAAAATTGTGTTTTTTTTAAATCATAAATGCTACCTTTGCCGTCCAAAAATAAAGGGTCTACAATGCCTACAATACAACAGTTAGTTAGAAAAGGAAGAGAAATTATTAAAGCCAAGAGCAAATCAAGAGCTTTGGATGCATGTCCGCAACGTCGTGGTGTATGTACAAGGGTGTACACAACTACGCCCAAAAAGCCAAACTCTGCATTGCGTAAAGTAGCTAAGGTACGTTTAACCAATAAAATTGAGGTTATTGCTTATATACCAGGTGAAGGACATAATTTGCAGGAACATAGTATCGTATTAATTCGTGGCGGAAGGGTTAAAGATTTGCCAGGTGTACGTTATCATATTGTTCGTGGAAGTTTAGATACTGCTGGTGTAAAAGATCGCAAGCAAAGTCGTAGTAAATATGGTACTAAAAAAGAAAAAGCTAAAAAATAATTCATAAAATTCTGCTGATCATTCACTAGTGAATGGTGAAAAAATAAACAACAATGCGTAAAACACAACCTAAAAAAATACCTTTAGCACCTGATCCTAAGTTTAACGATAGATTGGTTACACGTTTCGTAAACAATTTAATGTGGGCTGGCAAAAAAAGTGGCGCTTATATTATTTTCTATGATGCTTTGGATAAAGTAGCAAAAATAACAGGCGAAAGCGGTTATGAAATTTGGAAAAAAGCATTGAGTAACATTACTCCGGGTGTAGAAGTTCGTAGTCGCCGGATAGGTGGTGCTACATTTCAAATTCCTGCAGAAGTTCGTGCTGATAGAAAGGTTTCTTTAAGTATTAAATGGATGGTTAAATATAGCCGTGATCGCAATGGTCGTAGCATGGCTGATAAATTAGCTAACGAGATAGTTGCAGCAAGTAAAGGGGAAGGTGCATCTTATAAAAAGAAGGAAGACACCCATCGTATGGCTGAAGCAAACAAGGCCTTTGCCCACTTTAGAATTTAAGTTCAAAATTTTTATATTTTACAAAGCTGCTCTGCAAAGAGTGGCTTTTTTATTAGAAATTTATGTTGCAATCGGGAATCTCAAACTGGTAGATTTTTGACTTTGTCAATACAAAAATATAACCTACCTTCGCGGCGCTAAAAAGTTCAGCATTTAAAGGTTATTTTAGTGTAGGCTGTAATTTATTTAGCATATTATGAGAGTATAAAAATCATATCGAACAAGCCCAGCACTTACGGGTAATGGATGCAATAGAAGAGCAATCACAAAAAGTCCATTTTGAACAATAGCACAAGAGTGCGACGCCGATGAAGCTAAATAGTAATTCTGAAGCTGGGTAAAAACAAATTTTAAGTACAAACTTTAAATAAAAAATAATGGCAGATTTACGTTATCAACGAAACTTTGGTATTGCCGCTCACATTGATGCAGGCAAAACCACTACTACCGAACGTATATTATATTATACAGGGGTAAATCATAAAATTGGTGAGGTGCATGATGGCGCCGCCACAATGGACTGGATGGCTCAGGAGCAAGAAAGAGGTATCACTATTACGAGTGCTGCAACTACCTGTTTTTGGAATTTCCCAATGCAAAATGGAAAAAAATTACCTGAAACAAAGCAATATAAATTCAATATAATCGATACGCCCGGCCACGTGGATTTTACGGTTGAAGTTGAACGTTCTTTACGTGTTTTGGATGGTTTACTTGCCTTATTTTGTGCGGTTTCCGGTGTTGAACCTCAAAGCGAAACAGTTTGGCGCCAGGCTAATAAATATAAAGTTCCCCGTGTTGGATTTGTAAATAAAATGGATCGTGCCGGTGCTGATTTCTTAAATGTTGTAAAACAAATTAAAGAAATGTTAGGTGCTAAGGCCGTGCCGTTGCAATTGCCAATTGGTGCAGAAGATGGTTTTAAAGGTGTGGTTGATTTAATTACGATGAAGGGAATGGTTTGGGATGAAGCTGGACAAGGTATGACTTTTAACGAGGTGCCGATTCCTGAGGATATGCTTGAAGAAGTGAACGAATGGAGACAGCATTTAATTGAAGCTGTTGCTGACTACGATGATAAATTGTTGGAGAAATTTTTCGATGACCCTAACTCGATCACGGAGGATGAAATTCATGAAGCTATCCGTAAAGCAACCATCGATATTTCTATCATTCCGATGATGTGTGGTTCTTCCTTTAAAAATAAGGGAGTACAAACTGCATTAGATGCCATTGTACGTTATTTACCTGGCCCAATGGATATTGAAGCTGTTAAAGGAACCAATCCTGATACAGGGGAAGAAATTTTCCGTCATTGTGATGTTAAAGAACCATTTAGTGCCTTGGCTTTTAAAATTATGACGGATCCATTTGTAGGACGTCTAGCATTTTTCAGGGCATATTCTGGTCGTTTAGATTCAGGTTCTTATGTTTTGAATACCCGTACAGGCAAGAACGAACGGATAAGCCGTATCATGCAAATGCATGCCAATAAACAGAATCCGGTAGATTATATCGAAGCAGGTGATATTGGCGCAGCAGTAGGTTTTAAAGATATTAAAACGGGTGACACTTTGTGTAACGAGAACAGTCCGATCGTTTTAGAAGCCATGACTTTTCCTGAACCGGTTATTAGTGTTGCGGTTGAACCAAAAACGCAAGCCGACGTTGATAAAATGGGTATGGCAATTTCAAAATTGGTGGAAGAAGATCCTACTTTACGTGTACGTACAGATGAAGAAACTGGCCAGACTATTTTAAGTGGAATGGGTGAGTTGCATTTGGAGATTATTGTTGATCGTATGCGCAGAGAATTTAAAGTAGAAATTAACCAAGGTGCTCCTCAGGTTGCTTACAAAGAAGCTTTTCACAATACGATTCAGCATAGGGAAACTTTGAAAAAACAAACCGGTGGTCGTGGTAAATTTGCCGATATCGTGTTTGAAATCGGACCTGCTGAAGAGGAATTTTTGAAAGACGGAAAAAGTAACTTCCAATTCGTAAACGGTTTGTTTGGTGGTAGTATTCCAAAAGAATTTGTACCGGCTATTCAAAAAGGTTTTGAATCTGCAATGACAACAGGTGTATTAGCAAGTTACCCGATGGTAAGCATGCGTGTGAAAGTATATGATGGTAGTTTTCACCAGGTAGATAGTGATGCCATGAGTTTTGAATTGTGTGCAAAGCAAGGTTACCGTGAAGCAGGTCGTAAAGCGAAACCAGTTTTGCTTGAGCCAATCATGAAAGTGGAAGTTTTAACTCCTGATCAATATATGGGTGATGTTACGGGTGATCTTAACCGTCGTCGTGGTATGTTGGAAGGTATGGATAGCAAACATGGCGTACAGGTTATTAAAGCCAAAGTGCCGTTAAGCGAAATGTTTGGTTATGTAACGCAATTGCGTTCTTTGTCAAGCGGCCGTGCTACTTCAACCATGGAATTCAGCCATTATGCACCGGCACCAAATGCAGTTGCAGAAGAAGTAATAGCTAAGCAAAAAGGAAAGCAAAAAGTAGACGATTAATTTATAATTTCTTTTCTATAAAAATAGCCCTGTACGTAAGTGCAGGGTTATTTGTTTTTACGGTGTCAGCTTTAGTAAATAAAAAAGGCATAAAAAATAAAATGCAGGATGGTTGGATTTCCCTGATCCTTTTTCTATTTTTAACCATTAATCCAGACTATATGATAGCAAAAATGCCTTTAGAGAATTTTCTGGTCATTGACATTGAAACAGTGTCTGAACAAAAAAATTACAACTTGTTAGCAGAAGATTGGCAACACTTATGGGAAGAAAAAGTAAAACGAACTGTACCTGATGATACTTCAGTGGATGAATATTATCCACAAAGAGCTGGAGTTATGGCGGAATTCGCTAAAGTTGTTTGCATAAGCCTTGGTTATTTTAAAAGAGAAAAAAGTGGTTACCAATTTAGGGTAAAATCCATTTTTGGTCATGATGAAAAGGAATTACTGGAAAATTTCATTACAACCATTCACCAATTAGAAGCCGTTCATAAGCACTGGAGTTTTACAGGCCATAATATAAAAGAGTTTGATATCCCATTTTTATGCCGGAGACTATTGATCAACAGTCTTGCTATTCCTCCCTATCTTGATTTTCAAAAT
>JANXSK010000119.1 GCA_025352695.1 Ferruginibacter sp.
TTATCATTTAGACAGGGCCATTGATGCCTGTTTAAATGTAAGGGCACAAATTGAAAAATTACCTGTTTTATCTGAACATGTTACGTTTACACCAAAGGTTTCAATTGGCATTAATAGTGGTGAAATGATTTCTGGTAATATCGGTTCTGCTAGTTTACGAAGACTTGATTATACCGTAATTGGCGATGCCGTAAATACTGCACAGCGTTTGCAATCTGCTGCCGGACCCGGGCAAATTATGATTAGCGAAAACACTTTTGAGAAAGTAAAAGAATCTTTTAACTGTATTAAAGTGGGTGAGATAAAATTAAAAAACAAGGCCCAACCTATGCATGTTTATGAAGTGCTGGCTTAATAATTAAAGTTTAAAACCCGCCACAGGCAATCAACTAAATTACTCATGAATACATAAAATTGGTACTGTAGTATGATATAACATTTGTTGGGTATGACTGGTTGTAAATATTTTTTGTACCAATGTATGTTTTTTAGGTATCACAACAATCCAATCAAGTTTTGCCATTTGTGCAAATGTATTTAAACCTTCAACCACATCAGGTGCTTCTATACTATGAAATTCTGGTTTTAAATCTTTTAGCAATTCAGTCAACATAACGCTTTCCTGTATCATACCAGGTACAAAATTTTTGTTTTCAAAATCTACATTCATTACATGTAGTTCTGCTCTAAAATCTTTTACTACTTTTTTAAGCAGCTCTAAGGGCGTGTTTATCACTACCTGCTTATAATCGCATGCGAGACCAATTTTTCGTATTGGCAAAAAATCCGCCTTAGCAGGTATTACCAATATGGGATATTTTAAATGGTGAATTGCCTTAATTGTATTGCTTCCTACTATTAATCGGGAAAGCGAATTTTTGCCAGACAATCCCATTACAACCAGGCTAGGTTTAACTTCATCGCAAACGCTCTCCAAGCCAATTTCTAAAACGCTCATTTCTGCCCGTAAGTTTATGGTAATGTTATACTTTAATTTTGCCAATGTATTTTCTTTTAAAATTTCCAGTTCAAGCATGGCAGTCTTTTGCATTTCTGTCGAATCAAATACAGGGTAGGCCGATTCACTTAATGAAACAGGAGTATCATAGGTATGGTACAGTAACAAATCGGCGCCATAAAAAGCAGCCAAGTTACCAGCAAATTCAGCAGCATTCGCTGCGGTAGTTGAAAAATCTACTGGCACAATTATAGTATTCATGATGAAATATTTAATAATTAAAAGTATTATTAATAATTGAATACTACAATAATCCTAATCAGTTTTATTTATGATAAATAGGAAATGAAAATAAGTGTATTAAAAAAAGTATCCTTAAAAATTTGCAAAAAATAAATCTGTTAGCTGATAAAATATTACATTTAGCATGGAGTTTTATTTTCTCTTTATCAACATAAAGTCATGCTATTTTTTAACTACTGCAATCTTTAAAATGAACATTTCCTTTAAACATTTAATAAAATATTATTGGCAGCAATATTTTGAATGCTTGTTCTGGATTACTTCATTTGTAGTACTTTTTTTTATGGATGCAGGTACCACAGCACCTTCCCTTTGTATTTTTAAATGGTTACATCTAAGTCACTGCCCTGG
This sequence comes from Ferruginibacter sp., assembly GCA_025352695.1. GTDB lineage: Bacteria > Bacteroidota > Bacteroidia > Chitinophagales > Chitinophagaceae > Ferruginibacter. Next base: position 1,613 of record JANXSK010000119.1, read on the forward strand.
TTGTGGTTTAGGGCACGCAATACATTGTGCATTGCACTTTCAATTTGTCTCTTCTTTTCAACAGCATCCAATGGGTATTGTGGCAGTATTAATTATTTTAAACAGGATAAAACAATTATCTTTCAAATCTAAAACTGTAATTCAATGAGTACTAATTTAATTTCTTTAATACCTGCAGTTGAACCTGATGAACTATCCTTTTTACAGGCTTTTACAAAAGATCTTTCAGATGATAAAATGCACTTGTTTATTTCGCTTTACAACGGTAAACGTAAAAAAACTGAAACGATACTAATTTGTTGCTTACTTGGCTTTATTGCAGCTGCTGGCATACAGCGCTTTGTATTAGGACAAGTTGGGATGGGGATATTGTATTTATTTACCGGTGGTCTTTGTTTAATAGGTACTGTTGTAGATATCATAAACCATAAATCACTAACGTTTGAGTACAATCAAAAAATGGCGATGGAATCAATGGGTATGGTTAAAGGATTTTAATTGTGAAATAGAGTTTCTATATTTATTTTTAAATTGCATTTTGGTTTATAATAAATATTAAAAGGGCTGTTGACTTTTCTTTTTTGAATTCTTACCTCTAAATGTATTTGATTGCGGAATTAAATAAATAAAAATCTATACCTTACTAATTTAGGCTAAAATACAGGATCGTTCTTAACAGTAAATTATTGCTACATTCTTACAACTGAAGTAATCCTACTTGATGCAATCCATTGACAGGCTTATTGTCCCAAAAAAGTTCAAAATCCTCCAGCCCGGCAGCATCGTAATTTTCCTTTACTTCTTGAATAGTGAAACCTTTAATACATCGAATGGATAATTTTTCGAGCATTGCAGCCAACCAAATACCTTGTAGTTCGCTCACTTTGATACTTAAGGATGTTTGCTTATTTTGAAAAACTAATTCACTCATTTGCCAGTGCATGCCTTTTTTCGATTTGGTAAAACTTGTAACTGTTGGCTTATTGCCCAACCAAACAATTTTAGTAGTTGGTTTAGTTGCAGTAAATTCTTTCTGCTCCAATGCACGCAAAATATAATCTGGTGCTATAAAGGTTTTAGGTACTTTAAAATCGAACCATTTTTGCAAAGGATAATCATAACATGCACCATGCATGTAATTGAGCAGCGATTTTTTTAATCCAAAACTAAAAGTAGCATGATCTGCTCCTGTAGGATCGATGTGTTCAATATCATTGTTGGCAAAACTTCCAATGGATTCAGACACCTTTTTCACTTTGTATTTTTCAGGATTCAATCCTACGGGACTATGCGCCGTCATGGTAAACTGGTGCCAGAAAGCAGATTGCAAAATACCCGCTTCAAATAATTGTCTTACCATTTCCAGCGAGTCTATTGTTTCCTGAGCTGTTTGTGTCGGAAAACCATACATCAGATAAGCATGTACCATGATGCCAGCATCAGAAAAATGCTTATTAACCCTAGCAACCTGCGCCACAGTAATACCCTTCTGTATTAGTTCAAGTAAGCGATCTGATGCTACTTCCAACCCTCCGGAAACAGCGATACAACCTGATGCTTTTAGTAATAAACATAAGTCTCTTGTAAAACTTTTTTCAAAACGAATATTGGCCCACCAGGTTACTATTAATTTTCTTTTGATTATCTCTATTGACAGGGCACGCATTAAAGCCGGCGGTGCCGCTTCATCTACAAAATGAAATCCATTTTGCCCTGTTTGCGCCATCAGCTCTTCTATCCTGTTGCAGAGTAATTGCGCTGTAATTGGTTCGTATAATTTTATATAATCCAACGAAATATCACAAAAAGTACATTTGCCCCAATAGCAACCATGCGCCATGGTTAGTTTGTTCCAGCGACCATCGCTCCACAAACTATGCATGGGATTAATAATTTCAATGGCAGAAATATATTCATCTAATAATAAATCACTGTAATCGGGGGTTCCTACCTGTCCTTGTTTATAATCGGAACAGTTTGTATTGTTAATATAAGTTACCTGACCGTTAACCAATGTAAAAGTTCTTTTTAACTGGTTGATATTTTTTTTGCCCTCCAAAAAATGAAGCAGGTTTTCTATTGGAGCTTCCCCATCATCCAAGGTAATAAAATCGTAAAATTCAAAAACCCTTTCATCCGATAGAGATCGTAATTCAGTATTAGCAAAACCTCCGCCCATAGCCACTTTTACTTGGGGATAATTTTGTTTAATCCACTGTCCACAACGAAGCGAAGTATATAAATTACCGGGAAAAGGAACCGATATAGCGACCAGAGAAGGATTTATTTCGGCCATCCTTTTTTGCAATACAGCTATCAGCAGGTTATCGATATATGTATATTCCTTTTGAAGTGCTGCATATAGTTCATCAAAACTGTTTGCACTTCTTCCTAATCGTTCTGCATACCTGCTAAATCCAAAATGAACATCTATACATTCGGTAATTAAATCCGAAAGATCTTCAAGATACATAGTAGCAAGGTGTTTGGCTTTATCCTGTATGCCCATGGTACCAAAGGCCCATTTTAAATCATCTAATTGTGCAAAACGACTTGCTTCCGGCAAAAAATTTCTTTTACCAATCAAGTGTGCCAGCGTTGGATTTTTCCCTTGTAAAAATAAAATAACTGCATCAATGGTATTTATATAATCATTTTGCAATGCAATTATTCTGGAAACATTTTTTGAAAGTATGGCTATTTCTTTTATCTGTGCAAACAAATGTATTAAACCCTTTTTACTGAATAAAGCCACCGTAACCTCAATACCGAGATCTGCCTGAAAAGAACTTATTTGTTTGGTGTTTAAAAAGCCTTTTAAGTAGGCCGTAGCCGGATAGGGCGTATTTAGTTGAGTAAAAGGTGGCGTTAATAATAAAACAGGAGCAGTCAAATCAATTTATTTAGATTGCAAAAATATCCTTTATAAATTAAATTGCCCTTGTACAAAAATAGCATCTCTAAGAGATGCTATTTAATTTGCTATTATTTATTAATGCATAAGTAAGAATATATTTTTTTAACCTCCACCCTACTGCTTATTTAAACAGTAAAGAAGCGTTTTACTAATAGGTAGTGAAATATTTATTATTATTTTGCACCAAATACAGATTTTAATATCCCTGTAACCTGTGCAGCAGGGTCTTTTCTTATCTTTTGTTCTTGCAGGCTTATATTTAAAAATAATCCACTCAATGCTCTTTCAGTTACATAAGCTGTTAAATCGGGATTTATTTTAGTTGCAGAAAACTTATTGTAGTTAGTAAAAACATCATTCCAGTATTTAGTAGCATCCATTTTTACCAAACTGGCTTCAATTACAGGTCTAAATTTATCTGTTAGTTCAATGCTGGTACTCTTTCTTAGGTAATCTGTTGCAGCAAAGTCTCCGCCTTTTAAAATTTGTACTCCATCGGTTACACTCATTTGTTTTATTGAGTTCCAAAAAATATTACCAACGCCACTTGCCGCATCTTCAGCGGCCCTGTTCATAGATAAAATAGCTTTATCAACAACGCTACCTAAACCAAACCCTCGCAATGTTTTTTCTACTTTTTGTGCTTCAGCCGGCATCAAAATTTTAATAGCGGCATCACCCAAAAAACCATTTGTTTTACTAAGTTTTTTTGATGCGCTATCAGTACCTACCCTTAGCGCTTCTTTTAAACCAGTTACAATATCGGCGTTGCTTAACCCATTACCAAGTTTTGAAGTACTACCACCTGATAAATTATCTAGTACACTTTTGCCCGAAGTGGAATCTTTTTTAGTTACTTTATTCATGAAGTCTTTTAAACCCTGAGCTTGCGTACTAACTACAAATAAAGAGAAGGTTATAAAAGTTGTAATAATTTTTTTCATACAATATTTTGATTAATAAGGCAAAATTAACGCTGTCACGTATATTATAGTTGAATTAGTTTTTACCTTTACGGTTTTTAACAAATTTTATTGCATGGTACAGTTGTCGTTTTGGGAGAAAGAGAGTTTTTTGGCTCCTCAGGATATTATTATAGTTGGTAGCGGATTTGTAGGCCTTTGGAGTGCCTTACAACTTAAATTAAAAAATCCTTCCAGTAAAATAACCATCTTAGAAAGAGGTATAATACCCACAGGTGCAAGTACCCGTAATGCAGGTTTTAGTTGTTTTGGCAGTCCCAGTGAATTATTGAGTGATGCAGAAACTATGGGTGAAGAAAAAATGTGGCAGCTTGTTGAAATGCGTTACAAAGGTTTAATAGAAATAAGAAAACATTTTACAGAAGCAGCTATTGATTATGATGGAAGTGGTGGTTATGAATGTTTTAATGCCAAATCTACAGACTGGGATGATTGTTACACAAAACTTGATTGGCTGAATAAAGGATTACAAACCATAACAGCACAAGAAAATTTGTTTACAGTTGCTGATGATAAACTCAGCCAATTTGGTTTTAAAGGTTTTAACCACCTGATTGAAAACAGGCTGGAAGCTGGTATACATCCGGGTAAATTGGTTCAGGCATTATTGCAAAAAGTACAGGGTCTTGGAGTGCAGGTATTAACAGGCATTGAAGTTAAAACTTATCAAAACCATTACCATTGTATTGAACTGGAAACTTACAGCATGGCCTATGAAGGAATTAATTTAAAGTTTACAACTGGCCAATTATTATTATGCACCAATGCTTTTACCAAACAATTATTTCCAAAAATTGATATTATTCCAAACCGAGGACAGGTGCTAATTACCGCACCAATCAACAATCTTCCTATAAAGGGAACTTTTCATTTTGACAAAGGCTACTATTATTTTAGAAATGTGGGTAACCGCTTATTATTGGGAGGGGCAAGAAACAAAGCATTTGAATTAGAAAATACGCAGGAAATGCAAACCACCATAACAATACAAAATGCTTTGGAGGAATTTATTAAACAGCATTTATTACCTGATATTACCTATACCGTAACTGACAAATGGAGCGGTATTATGGCCATGGGCACAGAGAAAAATCCAATCATTAAAATGATAAGTTCAAACGTGTACTGTTGTGTACGAATGAGTGGTATGGGAGTAGCTTTAGCACCATTAGTTGCTATGGAAGTAGCGGATTTAATGAATTAATTAAATGCTTACTCTTTAATAATTTTAGCAGTCAGTCTATTGGAACCCTCTTTAATTTGAATGATATAAATTCCTTTTGACAAATTCGCCATATTTACATAAGCTTTTTCTTTTGTTAACTTACCTGTGTAAACGCAATTACCAACTACATTGAATATGCTGACTGTTTTTGAGATATTATTTAGTGTACCGATGTACTCAATATTTACACCAGCTTGTGTTGGGTTTGGATATACTTTTAAACCAGTATTTTGTGGAAGTGGTTTATTTGAAAGGACTGCTATTGTATCTACAGCAGGTAAAGCACTTCCTTGTGCCAGCGTACTATCGCAAGCAAATGATAGTAAAAACGAATTGCGTAAATTGCCCTTGGCAAATAAAGCCCTCATCCGCTGTTTTTGACCGATGGTAAACATGTTCATACAGCCATCATTTGTAAAATCCATAAAGTTCATAAACATGTCTCCATTACTATTTGGAGAGCAATTGGTAACATGCGGAAAAGTAGGACTTCCATAATTATAATATTGCTGGGTTGGTGTATCTTCTACCAGGTCTGTACCACAAATGGCATCGCCCCAAATATGCTTTAATCCAAGCCAGTGACCGATTTCGTGGGTTGCTGTACGCCCTTTATTAAAAGGAGCTCTTACATGCTCTCCTGAACCAAAAACATCATAAGCAATTACCACACCATCAACATTTGCCAGGCCACCAGGTAAACTTGAATATCCTAATGTTCGGCTTGCCATATTACAAACCCAAATATTAAGATAGCGCTTACTATCCCAGGCCTCATCACCACCCTGTGCAGAAATTTTCATTCCATCTTCTGGCGAAAAATAATCTTTTACAGTATATTTCCTTACAATACCACTAGTCTTTTTTCCCTGTGGATCTATCTGTGCTAAACAAAACCTAATTCTTGTGTCAGCAGCAAGAGAAGCAAATGCAGCAGGAATATTTATCTTATCAATATTTGAATAACTATAATCATTATTTAAAGCCGCCAGTTGAGATTGTATTTGTGCGTCACTTATATTTTCAATGACTTTATTATAAACAATATGAATTACAAGGGGTATATAAATAATTTCATTTGCGGCAGTATCTCTTGCTGCAAAACCTGTGGCAGCTTTAGTAGTAGAAGCAATTTGAACTTCTGCATTATTCCAGGCATTTTTTATGACAGGATTTGCAGCAAATAATTTTTGTGTATATATTTCTGTCCCACAAACACGCTGGGCATTTGTAGCGATAAAAATCTGCATTAATATAAATAACCCTAATAAAGCTTTCATCAAAAAAAATTAAATGTCCAAAATAAAATTTGGCTCATCGAATATCGGCGTAGTAAATACAGGGGGATTGGAAATACAGATTAGGCAGTAAAACAGAAGAAACGTTGGATAAAATATCTCAGAATAAAGTAACGGTATTACTTATTTGTAATGTTTGTGTGGGAAATATCCGTTTCAGAGATGGAACGAAAATAGAGATAATTATCTTATAATCAAAATATTTGCATTATTTTATACCATAGAATGTAACAAAACTATCTGGCTTCAGTATTTTTGTACTTAAACTGAAACAATTCATTAATGACAAAGTATTTATTCTTAGCTGTAATTATTTTCTTATTTGCCTGTAACAATAATCAATCTACACCTGAAGAAACTACAACTACCATTCCTTTAACAGGAATTGCTGCTCCGCAAAATATCAACCTCAATATTATTGGCATTTATCCCCATGATACCAGTGCCTACACACAGGGATTAGAAATTTACAATGGCAAACTATATGAGGGAACGGGCGATTTTGAAACTTCTTCCTTAAGAATTACTGATATTAAAACTGGTAAAGTAGAACATAAACATGTGATGGGTACTAAGAAAATATTTGGTGAAGGGATAACTATTTTTAAAAATAAAATCTACCAGCTTACCTGGCAAAGTAATATTGTTAATGTATATGATGTTAACAATATAGATAATCCAATTAAAACCTTTAGCTGGCCGTATGATGGATGGGGAATTACGCATACTGCAACCGACCTTATCATAAGTGATGGATCTGCCAACTTGTATTTTGTAAACCCCGATGATTTTAAAATCAGAACAACTTTACAGGTTACCGATAACCTTGGGCCTGTTAATTCAATCAATGAATTAGAAATGATAAATGGCTTTGTTTTCGCCAATGTTTACCAGAGTGATTTTATAGTTAAGATTGACCCTGCAAATGGGCATGTTGTTGGAAAAATAGATTTACCCGGATTACAACAACAGTATTTTTTAAATCAAATAGTAAAAGGCAGAACTGATGTATTGAACGGTATTGCTTACGACAGTATCAGTAAAAAAATATACATTACCGGTAAACGCTGGCCAAAAATATTTGAGGCTACTTTTAATTGAGCTACAATATTTTATTTATACTCCTTCAACGCAATTTCTTAAATAGGCACACATAATTTAAACCACGATAAAAGAAATAAAACTACAGTATAATATTTGGAATCAATCTTCACTATTAAACTACTTTAATTTAAAAAGCTGCTTCATTTCCAAATAAATTAAACCCATATTCTAAAATGTAATAACCTATAACTCCGGCACCAACAAGCCCCAAAATTATTGCCCAAATCCACCAGTTATCTTCTGGTACTGTATTTTCTTCAACAAAATATTCTGACATTTCAATATTGATAGTTTCTTTATCCCCTACCAATTTAATATGTTCTGTAGCCGGCCGTAGTACCCTTTCTGCAATAACTGCCGGTGTAAATATCTTGTTAATTTGCTGTGGTATAAAATCAATAATACCGCCTTCATTCTTAATAAAATTTCCAACAGATTTTAAAGTAACACTACCCTTTTTATCCAGCTCATTTTTAATAAGTTCGCTTAATGCCGTAAACTCATTAAACACATTTTGATCTTCTTGCGTCCCCAAAAAAACAATTGATGGTACAGGTGCTAATAAACGGGAATTAACAAAGTCAGTTTCTGCTTTACTCGTAATAACAGAGAGTGTACCAATACCGGGTAACCTGCAGGTTTTATTTTGAAAAAGAGTTGGCGCTATCAAATAATCCATAATAAAAGCTTATTAATCAAAGATATGATTATACGCTAAAATAAGAGCAATACACTCGCTTTGTACTATAAAAAATGTGGAATTTATATTAAGACTACTATCTCAAAATTTAAGAATAACCCCGGCCAAAAAATTTAAACCATATACTTCATAATTATTCCAGCGCTGGTATTTATCATTTAAAATATTATTAATATCAAACCAGGCACTAAACTTTTTGGTTATACTAACTTCAGCACCTGCACTAAGATCGGCAGCACCGCTTAAACTTTTATTTACATTGTTGGGTAACAGGTAAGGGCCGCCAGTAAATGTTTTAAAATCGCTCTTTATCATAACTTGTTTAAATGCCCACCAACGCAGTGAAGCATTAATTTCGAATGGTATTGTACCCCAAGCCTTTGCATTATCATGCATTCCGGTATATCCGTTAAAAGTAAGGCCACCAGTTACAGTGAACTTATCTTGGCTAATGAAACTCACATCTCCATGAATTCTCAGATCAGTAACCTTACTTTCATTACTTATTTTAAAAGACTTTAAATCAGATCCAGCAGTAGTGTCATTTATAAAAAAAGGCAAATTGGTGTAACTGATAAATGCAGCTTTAGCACTAAAATTAAAATGCTTACCTACAGAAGCTTTAAGTCCTCCATAAAATTCAATTTCCTTGGTATTTTTTTGAGTAAAAATAGTTGACAGATAAGGATTGATATCAGATAAATTTTGATAATTATTTTTAATAATTCTGCCTGTTAAGCCAGCCTGTACCAAAAATGGTTTGTCGGGTATTTGTGCTTCGCCATAAATATTGGGTAACACACTTAGCTGGCCGTTATCCCAGGTAGGCGTTATGCCTCCATGTAATTTTAATACAGCTGAAGTATAGACTAACTCTGGCGCAATAGAGTAAATATTATTGTTTATTCTGGTATTATTGGGAATATCATTTTTTGTAGTATAAGTCGTAATATCAGCCTTTATCGCAAGTTTTACAGCAAATAAATCACCAATCGATTTTTCTACAGGCGCATCCACAATTAAAGAACTTTCAGATAACCTGTTTTGGTTACTAAAAATATTTATTTCTACATTGGGATTATAATTAATGCCAGATTCAGTTACCACTTTATTGCGAAAACCTGCTTTTAATTTAACATTCGTCAACCACTGCGATACAGCTGCTTTTTCATAGTTATGCAGCAGGTGATCGTAACCATATAAATAATAATCATGCTGAATAATACCAGCGCTGCCATAAACTTCATTACTTTCTGTAAAATAACTACCACTTGCTTTTATATTTAACTGGCTGTAATCCTGGTTTTTTATTTTACCTTTTGATGAAATGTAATTTGCATATACATTTACCAGGCTTTTTTTACCATCTCCAAAACTAAACCCTGCGCTAATTAGTGGCGTAGAATAATTCCCAAAACCCATTTTTAAAAAATTTCTTAATCCAAGTTCCTGCCCGGTATCCTGCACTAGAGCCAATGGTTTTAAAGGCATTGGCTGATAGGTATAAAATAAATTTTGTGCAGGAATATTATAGGGTGAAATTAATTTTGTAGAATCTGCAGATAAATTAGTAGCAGAAAAATTAATTTTGACTGCATTTCTTAACACAGGTTTGTAGCTAGAAGTAATATCAATGATTTGTTTTTTGGTTGTATCTTTTTGGGCAAACGATGCAACACCCCATAAACAAAAAATTAAACCTGTTATAATATGCTTGGTACCCATAGTAAATTTGTATGTTTTAATTTCTCTTTTAATAAAATTTTTATTTGAGAAATAAATAATTAATTAATTTTTAAAGCTGCTTTTTCAGTTATTGTTGCTTTATCCAATTTATCTTGTGCCTCCGTTTTTAATTCTGTAATCGTTGAATTTTGAGCTACGCTCAGGTAAGTTGCTTTGGCATTAAAATAATCTTTTTGCTGCATAAAAATATCACCTAACAAAATGTAACTCCTGGTAAGCCAAAAGTCATAACTACTTGTTTCTTTTATTACAATTTGTGCTGCTTTTTCAGCCGCGGTATAATTTCCTAAGCTATATTGGCAATTGGCAATTTCGTACCGTGCCTCTGCACCCCAAGCCGATTTATTGATAGCAGCACATGATTTGAAAGATGCTAAAGCACCTGAATAATCATTGCTTACCTGCTGAGATTTGCCCAATACTAAAAATGCTACAGATTTGTCATCTGTACTTATACCTTTACTTTTTAATAATTCTTTAGCAACTTCATTGGCCTGCGCATATTCTTTTAACTGATAATCGCAACGTACCAATCCCCTTAATGCTTCCAACTGGTTATCTTGATTAATTGAAGTAGTTCTCAATGATTCAAAATTTATTTTTGCTTTACCATAATCTTTCAATTCAAAATAATTAATTCTTGATGCTGCTAAGGTTGCTCTTTCAAAATATTTATTAATGCCTTTTGAGCTTACGAAAGTGTAACCTACTAAAGCATTATTCCAATCTTTATTTTTTATATAACATTCACTTTTGTAAAAATTGGCATCCATTACAAAGGCCCCAGCAGGAAATTTTGTTAAATAATTATTGAATGCTTCAATAGCTCCGTTGCAGTCATTGTTATTGTATTTTAATTCTGCTGCACTGAAGGTTAAACCATCTGCTTCAGAAACAGAAATATTTTTACCATTTTTACGCATCAACTCAAGATATTCATTTGGCTTACCTGCTTCCACATAAATATTTTTAATATTGTCCAACGCCTCATCCGCTTCTGCAGATTGTGGATATTGTTGTATCAACTGCTGGTAGTTAGTCAACGCCTCCTCATTTTTATCTATATTATAATAACTAAGTCCCAGTTTTAAATAAGCTTTTGGTTTTAAGCCAGTGGCATTTTCTGCTGCGACTATTTTATTTAAATATGGAATAGCTTCCCTGAATTTTTCATCCGCCATGTAAGTATTTGCAACTTCCAAAGTTGCATCCGGAGTTAAACTACTTTGAGGATACAGGCGATTAAGATTATTAAGAATAGTTATTTTAGTTGATGAGCTTTTTATTCCAGCAATCATTGCCTTTTGAAACATAGCATAATCACTTTGGGGTAATGCATTATTTAAAATAACATCATACATGCTGTTGGCCTTTGTAAAATCCTTGTTCATAAAATTACAATCAGCCGCACGTACATAAGCATCCTGTTCAACAGAAGTGGCAGTGGTATTCGATTTAGCAACAGCTTCAAAATATCCTAAAGCTTGTTTATAATTTTCCTTTTTCATCCAGCTATAACCAAGATTATATTTAGCAGTTATAGGACTAGCCTCGCCCTGAGCAACTGCATTACTTTGTAAATAAACAGACAGGTAACGAATAGCCGCATCATAATCAGGGAGCCGGTAAGCAATTTCTCCTTTCCAAAAATTAGCATATGGTGTAACTGAAGAGGATTGAAGTCTTAAGATCTTTGTAAATAATTCATCTGCCTTTGCTATTTGCTGGTCATTAATATATTCAACAGCTCTGCCATACAATACACGGGGATATACTTTTTGCATGGATGCTGTTGGTTTATCAAAAGATTCATACAAAGTAAGTGCATCATTAAAATTATTGGTATTTGCCAGCAATGCAACCAAAATTTCTTTTGCTTCAGCATTGTTATCCCCATTAGGATAAGTATCTAAAAAACGCCTCATTTCATTTAGTGCAATATCCTGATATCCTAATTCATAAGAGAGCTTGGCATAATTAAAAAGTGATATTTCCTGTTGCTGTTTGTTGCTGCTGTTATTGGCACAATATTGAAAAGCAGTTCTTGCATTTGCCTTTTGATTGGTACGCAAATAGCAATCTCCCAAGAGGTACATAGAGTTTTGTCCTAAAGAATCCTTTTCATTGCTCAGTTGCTTAAAACCCTCAATCGCCTTGGTTAATTGCTTAGCCTGATAATAAGAGTAGCTTAATTCGTATAGGTCTTCTTTACTTACCTTACTTGTATTTTTTACATAATATTCAAGTAAGGGTAATGCTTTTGCATAATTTTTTTTCTCAAAATATATTTGCCCTAACAATTGTTTCATTTCCTTTTCGTAATACAATCCTCCCTTACTCAACACACTTTCTCCATAGCGCAAAGACTCGTCATTTTTATTTTGAAAATAATATATTTCGGCAATATAATAAGGTACAACTCCCTTATATTCGTCTTTTAATTGCACTAGCTTAAAAGCTTTTAATGCATCGTTATAATTACGGTCGTAGTAACTTATAAAACCATAATAATAATTGGCGGGAATATAGTATTTATTCTCGGGCAGTTGATGAATTTCATTGAAAAGTGGCTTTGCATCAGCAAAACGTTTGAGGTTAAAATAACAGTAAGCCTTTTCAAATTTAGCATCGGCAATTTCTTCATTGCTCAGGTTATCTAAACCAGCAATTTCATAATATTTGATTGCACTACTAAAATCATCTATGGTAAAATAAAATTTGCCCAGATGGTAACTCATTAATTCTAACCTTGACTGATTATTTACCCATTCAATATATTGTTTAGCTTCTTCTTCTGCTATTGGTAATTGTAACTTTAACCGGCATACGATATAATAATAATGTACATCATCGTTCAGGTAAACATTATTGCTTTTTTGTTTATCAGGATATTGGTCTTTTAAAGCTTGTAATAAAGGGTAAGCAAGTGCATATTGGTTCTTAATAAAGAGTTCTTTTGCTTCTTTAAATTTATTTTCTGCATCTGTAAAAACATGGGTTGGTTGTGCAAAAATAGAGATAGACAATAAAACTGCCAGTAGCAGTAAGGGATATTTTAGTTTCATCATGTTGATTAAATCATTCTTAATTACAGACTGCAAAATTAGCTATTATAACACTTAAGCAAACACCATTCCAAATGCTTTGTTAATAAGTGGATAACTGTTTTATTCAAAAACGAATGTACTGTTGAAATGCTGTTAAAAAAATGATAAAGAAAATTTTATTGTACACTTTGTTGCTGATAAGTAGCAGGTTTATATTCTTTGTTTAAAAAGCTGCTACTTATTTTCCTGCTACTTATTTGAAAAAAATATTGCTTTTAATTTTTATTTTGGGTCGTTTTCCATTAGCATAAATTTCTTAAAATAATTATATTAAAATTTATAAAACCCTTACCACGTTGCATTTCAGTAATTAAAAATAATTTTCTTTTAATAATAATGATAAAGATTAAATTGCCAAAAATTAAACCCAAAAAATATTGCAATGAAAAAATTATTTACTTCAAAATATACTCCTGGCGCTGTAAATGCAGGCATGCTTTTTTTACGCGTTGGAATGGGTATTTTAATTTTCCATCATGGTTTTCAAAAGATTACTCATTTTAATGAAACAACTCATTACATACCAAATCTGTTGGGAATGGGAAAAACTATTAACACTTCCTTAATCATTTTTGCTGAATTTTTTTGTTCTCTTTTTTTAATACTTGGATTATTTACCAGACTTGCCTGCATCCCACTAATTATTGCTATGAGTGTTGCTTTATACAAAAGCACTGATCTTGATTTTTTTGGTAAAGGAGAAGCGCCTTCTTTGTTCCTTGTAGGTTTTATTGTGCTTATATTAATTGGTCCGGGCAAGGTTAGTGTGGATGGTATGATAGGGAAATAATAAAGGGTAAATTCAGTAATGAATTATTTTTAATATGGATCAAGTAAATTGAAAATGTACACAACAGAAACAAAAATTAGAATTCATTATGCCCTTACTGACCAAATGGGTGTTGTTTATCATGGCCACTATGCACAGTTTTATGAAATTGGCAGAGCCGAAGCCATACGTAATCTAGGTTATAGTTATAAAGATATAGAAGCAATGGGTATTATAATGCCCGTGGTAGATATTCACAGCAGATTTTTAAGACCAGCTAAGTACGATGACTTGATAACAGTTAAAACTACCCTAAAAGAATTACCAGTACACCATAAAATTGTTTTTCACTCGGAAATTTATGATGAGGAAGGTGCGCTATTAAACACTGGCGATGTAACACTTTACTTTATGGAAGCGCATCACATGAAACGTTGCGAAATGCCTGCTGCACTGAAAGATAAACTAGGTAGCTATTTTTTAGTCGTCGAATAAATTTTGAGTAAAATGTAAAGTAGTAAGTATTGTTGGATAGTTTCATATTCAAACACCATAATTAACCAAAATGTTCCTTTTCGTTATTCACACTATACACTTACTTACTTTATTCTTTTTATTTAAGTAAACAATTAAGCCCTGTAATAATCACCTTTCCATTGTTGAATGGCTAATTTAATCTGCTTTGCACTCATATTTTCATCCGCTGCTCTTTTGGCTAATGTAACAAATTCATCATCGCCTGCAAAACGTAAAGCAATAATTTGTCCTATCCATAAGCGACTATCTAATTGCTTGCCGGTAGCAATAAAATGCCTGAAATTTTCTTCTGCCCTGATGGCCCTATCTTGTGCCTTTAACGAAAATACCCTTGAATAAAAAGCTACTAAAATAGAGGCAATCGTTAATACAACCAATAAAGAGGCTGAATAAAAATTTTCGGGCGCAGACCTGATGAGGTTAACTACAGCACCTATTAAGACAAGTAATAATAACGGTAATGCTATAAAATGGTAACCCGGAACAAATTGGCTATGATTTTTTAAATTTTGTTTTTTCATAATGTTAGTTTATTACACGAAATACTGGTATTGTCATCAATAAAAAAAATTAATTTCTTATATACTTTTGTTTAAAAGCAAAAGTTTATATTCTATTGTTTTAACTTGAAGAATCACTTTAATACATCAAATAATTTCCAGATTTTCTCTTTCACTGTAGAAGGACTGCCATCAAAATTATTTACAATAAAAGAAAAGATATAATTATTACCGTTACTAGTTTTTATAAAACCAGCATAACTTCTTACTCCACTTATATATCCATCTTTCATTTTAATACCGTTTATTAAAGGCAATGCATTGTAAAATGTAGCATACCATTGTTGCTTTTGTGCGTATTGTAAAACAGTTACCAATGAGCTTGTGGTTAACCTGTTTGCTGGAGATAAACCACTGCCATCAATAATATTAAGCGCAGATTTTTCAATTCCTCTTTTACTCCAAAAATCTTTAATGACACTTATACCACTATCTGTTGTGGGGTTCAAATATCTTTTTACAGCAATTGTTTTTACGAGCGCTTCACCAAAAAGGTTTACACTTTTTTTCAGAAACCAGTAGTTAATTGAGTCTAGCCTGGGCGATTGTATTGAATCAAGCAATATCCCCTGCGGAATTACAATAGCTTTATTTTTCATCCGCTCTTCGGTAAAAGTCAGCACATTACCCAAAATAGGAATGCCCTTATTTTTTAAATAATCCTTTACTGTTAGTAAAAAAAGTTTTGGAGGATTTGGTAACGAACCTGAAATAGTAAACCCTTGCGTTGAACTTGGAACAGTTCCCTTGGCAATAATATGCTTGCTGAAAGGGGCCGAAAAAAGCCACGCATTGTCGCCTGAACCTTTGTTACCGGTCCTTACAAAATTAATAAACGCATAATTATTTAAAACTACGGCTGGGTTTGTTGCAAAGATTGTTGTGGCATCATTTTCAAGTTTACCGGTTTTAAATGTAACATCAAACTGGTTCTCCCGCCAGTTAATACCCCAAACGCCTGCACCATAATAGTTCCCAATATCTTCCCAAACCCAGCCATTGGGTAACGGATCAAATGCAAAATAACGATCGTCACCAACCAAGCTGCCTGCAATAGATTTTATATTATTTTGCCGAAGAATAACCGCAATTTTTTTAAGTATACTTTCTGCTTTAGTATTGTACCATCGCTCACTTCCAAAGGTTGGATCACCCTGACCCACAACATAAATATTTCCCTGTAATATTCCATTTTTTATACCTTGATCATGTGTGATGTATGTTTTAAATCGAAAATCTGGGCCTAACAATTCCAATGCCGTAACACTGGTTACAATTTTTTGACAACTGGCTGGAGCCAATCCTATAACTCCGTTTTTATCAAATATAACGCTGCCTGTTTTAGCATCCACTACATATAAGCTCACAATAGCATGCTTAAACTGATCATCTTCTTCTATTTTTTTTATTGCAGCGCCCAATTGCAAGGCAATATCCTGACAGAAGGAAGATACCGGTATTAACAAATAAATAAATAGCCAAACTTTTTTCATACTTGAATTATCTTGCAGCAAAATTAATCTTTCAATAATAAAATGACTCAAGCAAGTATTATAACAATAGGTGATGAATTATTAATAGGTCAGGTAATTGATACCAACAGTGCATGGATGGCACAGCAATTAAATATAGCCGGAATTATGGTGATACGGCGTGTGGCTGTAGGCGACGCATGGGATGAAATATGGAAAGCATTGAATGAAGAAAGTAAACATGCAGATATCGTTTTAATTACTGGTGGCCTCGGCCCTACATCAGATGATATTACCAAGCCGTTATTAAATAAATATTTTAATGGTAACCTAGTAGTTGATGAAGGCGCATTGCAAAATGTAAAGTATATTTTCGAGAAAGTGCTCAACAGGCCATTGCTTGTAAGCAATTTAAAACAAGCCGAAGTACCCGACACCTGTAAAGTAATACAAAATAAAAGAGGGACTGCGCCAGGTATGTGGTTTGAAAAAGCTGGAAAAGTTTTTGTGAGTATGCCAGGTGTACCTTATGAAATGAAGGGAATGATGAATGACTATGTAATACCTGAATTGTGCACCCACTTTATATTTCCTCATATCACCCATCGTACTTTATTAACTGCCGGCATTGGTGAATCATTTTTAGCCGAAAAAATAAAAGACTTTGAAAAATCACTTCCAGTCCAGATAAAACTGGCGTACTTGCCCAATTATGGTATGGTTCGATTGCGCCTCTCCGCTGTTGGTTTTGACAGGATTGCAGTTGAAAAAGAAATACAGGCTTATTTTGACACTTTACAGCAACTTGTAAAAGAATTTCTTGTAACCAACCTGGATGAACCTATGGAAAAGATTACCGGCAAGCTTTTAATTGCCCGTAATAAAACGGTAAGTACTGCGGAAAGTTGCACTGGTGGCTACATTGCTCATTTATTAACTAGCATCTCCGGCTCATCGGCATTTTATGTTGGCAGTGTAGTAAGTTACTCCTATAAGACAAAAGAAGATTTATTAAATGTTTCTAAATCTGTTTTGGAAATTAAAGGAGCGGTTAGTGAAGAAGTTGTTATTCAAATGGCCAAAGGAGCTTTATCCACCATACAATCAGATTATGTAATTGCCGTATCTGGCATAATGGGCCCCGATGGAGGTTTACCCGATAAACCTGTTGGTACAGTATGGATAGCGGTTGGTAACAAAAACAATATACAAGCCCAAAAATTACACTTCCGTTTCGACAGAGAACGTAATACTCAGTTAACGGCTACCAATGCCCTAAATATGTTAAGAAAATTCATTCTTGCAGACGCTGTTGCAAACACATAGTGCAGAGCAGTATTACCCAGAAATAATTATCTTTGGGCTGTAAAAGAATGATTGCAGTATTTTTAGATTGCCAACAGGAGGGTATTATTGTTCTAACTGTTGTTTTTCAATGTAACATTGTTGTGTCACTCCCTTTTACCACAAAGCAATGGGCATCACTCATTCAAATCAAATCTTTAATATAAATAGCATGGCACTTGTAGATTTAATAATGCCCAAATTAGGCGAAAGCATCATGGAAGCAACCATTTTAAAATGGCACAAAAAACCAGGCGATATAATTAAAGAAGATGAAATTGTTTTAGATATTGCAACAGATAAAGTAGATAGCGAAGTACCGGCAACAACAGCAGGTGTGCTTGAAGAAGTATTTTTTAAAGAAAATGATGTTGTTCCGATAGGTACGGTTATTGCAAAAATTAGAGTCGGCTCAAGTTCTGCTGTTACCCAATCGCAACCTTCAGCTCAACCATCACCTCAACAATATGAAGAAGCTAAAATTATAGATGAAGTACCTTATCAACAAGCACAATTTATTGTTGAGCCGTCGGTAGCCCTCAATAAAAATGTTATCAGGTTCTATTCCCCACTAGTACTAAATATTGCGCAGCAAGAGGGAATTACTATGATCGAACTTGAAGCTATGGAAGGTACTGGTCAGGATGGAAGAGTTAGTAAAAAAGATATGCTCGCATATGTATCGGCAAAAGCAACGGGCACCCACCCTGCAGTTGTTATAAATAAAATTGTTACCGAACCTGTAATACAAAATACCAACAACCATGTTGCAGTAGCTAATAATGTTGCGGTAATGGCATGCAGTTATTCGGGTAATGTAGAAGTTATTGAAATGGATCGTATGCGCAAGTTAATTGCCAACCATATGATTGACAGCCAAAATACCAGCGCACATGTTACAAGTTTTGCTGAATGTGATGTAACCAATCTTGTTTTGTGGAGAGAAAAAATAAAAAAAGATTTTGAGCAAAGAGAGGGTGAAAAAATAACTTACACGCCCTTGTTTATAGAAGCGATTGTAAAGAGTATTAAAAAATATCCTTTATTAAGTAGTTCTGTTGATGGTGAAAAAATAATTATCAAGAAAGATCTGAATATTGGTATGGCAACATCTTTACCCAATGGCAACCTAATTGTACCTGTTATTAAAAATGCCGATCAGTTAAATATTGTTGGATTAACTAAACAGGTAAATGGTCTTGCAAATGCTGCAAGAACTGGCAAACTTAGGCCCGATGATACAACAGGGGGCACTTTTACGTTAACCAATGTAGGCACATTTGGCAGCATTATGGGCACTCCTATTATCAACCAGCCGCAGGTGGCAATAATGGCGATGGGTGCTATTAAAAAAAGGGCTATGGTAATTGAAACACCGCAAGGCGATAGTATTGCTATCCGCCACATAATGTATATCTCACTCAGTTACGACCATCGAATTATTGATGGTGCGCTGGGCTCAACTTTTCTGAATGCTGTATCAAAAGAATTAGAAAATTTTGATGGTAACAGAAGTATTTAAATTAGTATTCTAATAAGTTATTCCTTTTTATTCAATAGCATTAAAAATTTCATTAAAGTTTTACTACGTTTAGATGTCTAAAGCAAGTGTTTCCACAAAATTTTTAATCGTGTGTTAAATAAAACAACATCAATCAATACCAAAAGCAAACAATGTTGATGACCCGTCCATGTTACTCATACCCATATTCATCATAGTAAAAACATACTCCCCTTTACCAAGTGGTTTGTCAATCACCATTTCCCAGTAACCTTCCCTTATTTTTTTTAGGCTGAAAGTAATTTTATCGGCCGACTTTACCTTAGCCCCAAACGATATAGCACTCGGTACTTTCATTGTCAGCACTTTTCTTTTACCCTTGCCACTTTCTGCCCTATATAAATTAATATTGGACGGATCCGCCATACTCATACTGCTTATACCATGTGTCATAGCAGGATCTATGCCATTGGCAAGCATCGTAGAATCATTTTGTGTTTTGGCAGTGTTTTCTACAGAAGATGCACCGTTAGAAAAAACGAATGAAAAATTGTTTCCTCGATGCAGCCTCACCGGTGATCTCTCTCCATCAATAAAATAGCCATTTTCTGCACCGCCTATACCGGCCAGTTTAGTTTTAGATTCCAGTTTAGAAGAATTTTTCTCCAATCGTTTAGTTAGGTATACTGTATCTTTTTCCAAATAATTTACTTCGTTATTAAACTCAGGTTCGGGGTATGTAGGTTTTATATTTTGCGCAGCCACAAACATAAAAGGCAGCATAAAGTATCCCAATAATATAAGTTTTGTTTTCATTTCCATATTTTTTAAAAGTGAATTTTATTATCAGGCTTAGGGCACAAAGCAAAAAGCATAACTCTTTTTATTTATATTATTTTGTATTATTATTTTCTGCCAAATCTCCATCCTACCGATACCTGCACTACATTATTTTTTGCATCTTCGCTTGTAAAAGAGGGTCTCTGTAAATTCTGGATGTCTTTATATACCTTGGCTAAACTTACATTGTACCTTGCTCCAATTATTAAACCTGCCACCGGATGAATTTCAGCCCCGAGTGCATACCCGTAATCAAACCGGTTGTACAGATCCATAATTTTTCCGTACGAATTTCCTGTTCGGGCCGTATTACTGCTGTCTACTGCGGCACTTAATAAAATAGCTGTTTGTGCACCAAACTGAAGTTGCACAAACCTTGTCAGGTTAATACAAATAAACTGAGCCTGGGTAAAGTAATCAAGGTTCACATTTCCCGTACTGCTATTTGTTTTATAATTATAACCCTGCCGTGAGAAAAGTAATTCTGTTTTGGAACTAATAATTTTTTTGGAAGATGGCGCCAGAAATATACCAGCATGAAAACCAGACTGGCGGCTACTATTAAAATCAGAAGCTTTAGAAACTTTGGCAAAATTAAGGCCTGCTTTTATACCAAATTGTGCGTGCACAAAAAATGGGGAAAAGAGGAGAACGAAAAGGATTTTTTTTTTCATATTATTATTTAAAAAGTTAAGAAGGATGAAGGTGTATGGTGAAAAGAATTAAAACCGGTACTAGCCACTACTCTTCCAATCAATACCAAATGCAAAAACTATCAACTCTTTTAGTTCCATATTTTTTACCCAAACAAACCCATATTCACCTGCCTCTAATTGTTCCGGTATTAGTATCATATAATTATCTTTCGAAATCATTTTTACACTAAAGTTGATGAGCTTTGCTTTTGCTTCGTTTTTATCACTTAGCAATCCTTTTTTTGATGTAATGGTGACTTCTCTTTTTTGATCTGCAGGTAAAAAAAGATACAGCTTAACATAAGAGGTAAGGTCAATTACATCGCCGCTGGTTTTAATAAAAAATAGTATATCCTTTTTTGCAACAAAACGTATTTTTGATGCAGGAGCATCCATACTCAAAAATTGTTTGGCGCCTTTTAAACCAAGGGTTTTCTTTTTAGTAACCATCAGCGCATTGGCGTTTTCTAATTTAATAAGCTTGTTACCATTTTTATCAAAGTAATAAGGCTGGTTAATAAATTCAGGTACAGGTAAAACTATTTCCTGCTGTACTACTGGTTTTGCAATGGGCTTTGTTATGTGCTTTACTATAATGGTGTCGTATTTTATTCCTTTTTTTACAGTTTTGTTTTGTGCTGATAAAGGCAAGTGAAAACACCAGGCAATCATTATTGATAGCGTAGTAAAGTGTAAAGTCTTTTTCATTAGCATAGTTTTTTTAAAGTATACTTAGCAGTTTAAGATTATTGACAACAGAACAAAATTTATTAGCCAGAGAGGTTTTATAAAATAAAAATAAGAGAATGTTTGTCGTTACCTGTCACCCGAAACAGTGATTAAGCCTGCCTTGCAAAGATTCACCTTAAAGGGTGATCAGGCACTTCAGCTAATCATCTTTTAATTGCGTTATGATATATTTTACATAGATCTCACCACCCTCTTCTCCTATTACCTGGGTTTGCTCACCTTCTTTTAATTCAAATTTTAGTTGCTGTGGAAAAGCAGGCATCATAGCCGCCGCCATGGCATTTGCCTGCGCAGTGGTAGTCGTTGTCCACTCCCCTTTACCAACCGGCGGGCATTTGGCTTGTAACAATGAAAATATTGTAGGCACACGTTTAAATTTGATATCTATCCAGGCGTTGCCTGCTGCTGATGCCGGGATTAGTTGTATGCTCTGTGCGCCTATAATATGTACATTACCTGTGCCGGCTTTTAAGAGTGTAATAATGCATTTGCCTTTATAATCTAATTTGTCAACTGCATTTTTATTTACCTTCTCAATTAATTTTGTATCCTTTCCATTGATAGCGACTACAAAACTTCCGGTGTCTTTATAAGTAACTCTGCCTAATTCACTTCCTGCCATTCCGTTCATACTGCTGATGATTTTTACTTCATAGGCATTATCATAAATAAGAATATTACTTACCAGGCTAAGGTTATTAAATTTATCCCCTTTAACACCATTCGGAAACCAATTAAGCCCCTCTAATTTAACTGATACGGCTACCGGATTTTGTGCCGGAACTTCCGCCGGAGCTGTATATCGATTGCCAATGGTAAAGGAATTTACAAATTCTAATTTTCCCACACTGGCATTTCCACCCTGAATTCCATTTACTTTCCATATAGTTTTTTTCGGTTTCCTTTCTAATTTAACTAGTTCGCCATCGCCTTCATCTTTTGGCGATGGTTCCATACCGGTAATGGTGAGTACAATGTTCTTTTTTACTTTAACCCTTCCATTCTCTGGTGTTATTTTTATTGCATCAAATTTTGACCAGTCACTAAAATGATTAATATTTCCAATGATGGTTTTTGCCACAGTATCCAGCGTAAATTTTCTCAGGCTATACCATTGGCCTGTATTATCCTGCATGGCAATCCCCATTAATAATTGCATGCTGTCTTTAGCGCCGTCCTCATCGTAATGAAAAACAAGTTGCACGGGTTGGTTAAACTGAATGCCCGATGGTTCTAAGCGATACCCTTTTCCATTACCATTGGGAATCATATTAGTAATAGGCTGAATACTGAAATTTATTTTTTTAGATATTGCTCCTTCGGGAATTATCAATGCTACTTTTCCATCAGATGAAGCGATGCTGCCACCTTCTTTACCAATTTTTATTTCGGTTTTTTCTCCGTCTGGTTTTCCTATAGCTGTAATGGCCGGTTTGGCAGTTGTATCTTCAGCAGTATCATTTTGAGCGGATACATTTATTGAAACAAATAAAAAGATAAAGACAATTATTTTTTTCATTTTATTGATGAGTTTATTAAGCCTGGCTATTTAATTTTTCGTGGTAGTTTTTAAAACTATTTTATAGCTACTTTTTAACGTTCAAATGTAGCCGGATCAAAATAGCTACGCATCACCTTAAACAGTGATTGTGCATGCATTCCGGATAATCACACTTTCAGGTGAAGTGATACATTTTAATAACCGGGGCGGCCATCTAATTTTCTTTTCTATTTTTCACCATTGGGAATAGCTATTGCTGTAATGGCAGGTTTACCTGTAGTATCAATACCCGCAGTAGTTTGTGCTGTTGCATTTATTCAAAATTATTAACAAGACAAAAGCTACTTTTTTTTACTCTTTATTTTTTATTGTTCACCCAAACCAGTAATTATTTTTTGTATAGTACATCGTTGTTAAAACTAAATGTAAGTGTGGCAGGGCTGATATTTTTCTTACTATACCCTTCGCCTGTAAAAACTAATTGCACTTTTCTTCCGTCACTGTAATTGCATACAAGCGTAAAATCTTTTACTGTGTAAGTCCCGCCGCCCGGTTCTTTGGTAATATTAAAGGGATCCATTGTTTGATGGTTCAAAATATTTAATGCGCCTTTGTCAATAAACTTTCCATAGGCAGTAAAAGTTATTGATGGTGGATCACCATTCCACTTGCCGTCAAAAGCATAAGTACCATTGAATATAGCGTCATCAACAGAAAGTATTTTTTCATATTTATGATCAGTATTTTGAGTGGTAACTATAATATCGTTGCCGCTTATTTTTATTGGGATATTGCCATACCCCATTTTGATATTGCCTTTGCCATTTTGCATGGTGTAAGTGCCCCAGTATTTTGTTCGTAGCTCGGCTTCTACCCATGTATTTAATCCATAAAATCCCTGTAAAGGAAATTTGGGGCCGTTAAAAACCTGACCGTTAGGAAAGAATAATGTATAAGAAGCATTTAATGTACCATCACCAAGTTTAAGGCCTCCATACAAACCGGTGATACCATCACCCTGTAATAATGGTATAGTAAATTCCTGTTCTTTCCAGTCATCAAATTTTATGGTGTAAAAAAATTCTTCAATAGCTTTCTGGTAAAGCGGGTTTGCCCATGGGCTATAAGTTTTATGGTCAATATTCATTAATCCCCAAACTGCAATCCGTTCAATACGGTTATTGATTTGTACAATAAACAATCGTATATCATACAAGTTTGTTTCATTTCCTGCAGCGTAAAAGGAACCTCTGGCCCTAATATAATCCCATCCTTTATAAGATTCTTTTTCTGCTTCTATATTGTAAGGATTACCTCCGGAAGTTGTTGTTGCATCCAGGTCTTTAAGGACATCGTTCCAGGTTTCTGCCAATGCCTGCTGCATAGTTCCTGTAAAAGGTTTCGGTTCCATAATGCGTACTTCAAGATACTGGCCTGATGAAATATCGTTGGGAGTAAAGGTGATGGCATTCGAAAATTTCTTTACCGTCCAGCCTTTCATCGGAGTGAACTGCATGTGCCCGGTTTTTTCTGTTACTGCATTGTTCTTTACTGGTTCATCTTTAGTTGTTGCCGAATTGGGTAAAACTATTTTGGTATCAACGCCGATAATTTGTTTATAATAATCATACTGGTAATCACTCCATGGATAATAATTTCCATCTTTATGCAGATTTAAAAATGGGCCTGCTTCCCATTTATTGGGACCGATATAATATTTATAACTGTCAGCTATTTCTTTAGTTTTATCTTCCTTCATAGTTCCTGCCGGGTTATTCCCCATCTTGCTTTTGAATATTTTTGTATTTAGTGTTAAGTTATCAGCCTTGATGCTGTACGAACCACTGCTTTCAATATACAATGTGTTGTTAGCAGAACTACCCAGATATTTATAGGCAAATTTTTTATCCGCATTAAATATGTATTGATGCATTTCATGTGCATCAGCACTTCCAATAAAACCTCCCGCAGCATTTACATAGTTGCCAAAAGCGCCGGAATAATCTGACCAGGTGCCAACGACAGATAAATTTGTAGTTGACAATACTGGCACAGCAATTTTTGCAGTTTTATCCAGTTTAATATTTGCTAAAAGCGAATCTATCAATGGCAGGTAAGACTGGTCGTTCAAATTAGCGAGTATGCTGGTTGTTTTTCCAAATCCGCTAAATACGGATAGTATAACCAATGCATCAACATTTTCCTGTATTATTTTGGAGGCAGCAGTCAATTGTTTCCAGCCATCAGCTGTGGTTTCTATTTCCGGTTTCGCATTGGGGTCAGCTTTATATGGAGTAACGGCTAAATCTTTCCATTCTTTTTCAAAATCTTTTTGTGCATCGCCATTACCCGGCGTGCCGGCATAAATGCCAATTACGCAATAGCCACCTGTAACAGCATTTACATTGGTATAAAACACAACCCCCTGTTTAATATCTTTCTTCCAATTTTTAGGCGCATTATAGGTTACCATATCAAAAGTTTCTGTTTGTGCCATGCCTTTTAAAGAACAGCAAATCATCACCAGGAAGAATATTTTTTTCATACTTTTTTATTTTGTATAGTGTTTAATAAAATTATTTGCCGGGTAAATCGCTATTGGTTTTTCAGCACATCTTCGTAAAACTTAGTGTAAGCGTTGCCGGACTATTATTTTTGATATCATCATCTTTCCCAAGGAAAGCGATCTTAATTATTCTGCTATCAGTATAATTAAATATTACCGGGTAATTTTTAATTTCATAAGTACCCGATCCGGGAGTTTTTGCTGCATTAAAGCAATCAATATATGCATGATACAGTTTGCCCAATGCTGCAATACTGGTTTCACTGCATTCATTATATTGCCGGGCATACCCTTTGTCTTTTGGCCCTACTCAATGAAGGCTTTTATTTTAGGATATTTAAGTGCTTCATCAATTTATTTCTGCATTTCGGCAAGCGTGGCTGCTGTGCAAAAGCAGTATGTTGCAATAAAAAAAGAAACAGGAAAAATGAGAATTTTTTTTTGATGTTATTTTTATTTGTCAATCATAGCTTTTAACTGATCAACAGGAAATTTTTCTTCCAATTGTTTTTTAAAATCCTGGCAGGGAGCATTCTTATCCCAACTCCAGTATAATACTATTAGCTGGGGGATGTATCGGGGCAGGTTCAATTTAAAATAATCAGGGTTGATGACCACCATCATACGGCCACCTTTTTCAACAGTTGTAAAACTCTGGAAGATGTTAGAACTGTTATTGATGATAGCAGGTTGCTGTAATTCCGTGCCACTTTCTTTACTTAATTCATCAGTAAAAGGTTTTAACATGCTGTTAAAATACGTTTCCATTTGCTGAATATTTTCGTCTTTGCGTTGCTGTGCTGTTTTATAATGATTAAGATAATCAGCTTTCCGCTGCTCTATCCTATTTAGTGGAGCATTTTTTAAAGCGTCTTCCAGCCCCTGCAGTTTTGCGGCCTCTTCGTCTGCATCTGATCTTACGGTTTGTTTATTTAGGAAATCCAACTGTAGTTTTTTGTCGGTTTCAATCTTTTCCTTCTTGGCTTGCAAAAATTGTAACCGCGAAACCGGTTTATAGGGTAATTGATTGTTACGGGTTATTAATACCGCCTTATTTTTTTGGGGAAATCCAGATGGTTCATATAGTGGCAGGCCTTTCCATTCGCCAATTTTTTTGGGTAACCACCAGGCCTGTACGCCTTGTACATTTATCTCCGCCTTATCATATTGATCAGTCATCAACCATCCAAAACTGTTGATGTATACAAACGACCAGGTGCCTGTTTCATTACCCAACATTGGCTTGTGCAGGTTGCTGTTGCAATACCATGCCAGGAACAATGAATTGAGTTGATAAGTAACCGGCCCGTTGTTTACCAATGGTTTTCCTTCCATGGTTCTGTACCAATTTGCTTGTATTCCTTTGGGCTCGGGATAAGCAGTTTGAAATAATTTGTTGATAGCATCAATACGATTGTTAATCTGTGACTGGTTTTTATCAGCTCTCATATTGGCATCACTGGTTTTTTTCCAGTTGCCTTTTATCTTCATGAGGGTAGCGTCATCACAATTTTGATCCTGGGCTTTTGTATTACTGAAAAAGCATACGAAACAAAAAATAACAGTGGTAATTTTTTTCATCAGTTATTAGTTTTATACATTTTCACATTCTTATTTTGCTGTACTTCCGGTGCCGGCCCAA
The DNA here is from genome assembly GCA_025352695.1 of Ferruginibacter sp. GTDB lineage: Bacteria > Bacteroidota > Bacteroidia > Chitinophagales > Chitinophagaceae > Ferruginibacter. Next base: position 28,870 of record JANXSK010000119.1, read on the forward strand.
TCATTCCTTTAAACGGTCCTTCATTAAAATTCCAGCCCGAATTAATACCTACCATATACCCAATACCAGTTTCTTCTTTCACAATATCTTTTTTTCCTTTTACTCCTGTTCCCGCTTCGCCTTCAATGCCGGCAGAAGCTTTTGCATCAAACTTTAAACCGCCATCAGAAAATTTGTTATCGCCATCAAAACTTATAAAAAGCGATTCGCCTGCACCAGCGCTTACACCAGCTTTGATCGGGCCAGCTTTTACTTCGGCTTCAAGTGTAAGCCCAATACCAATACTAACGGTGGATTGATGTGTCTTAAAATCTTTCTCATAATTAAACACAGCACCTTCGCCTGCTTTAAAAGAAAATTTTTCGCAGCTCAGTTCAAATTTTCCAACTATAAATGGAATTTCAATTTCCATCGGGCAGTCTATTTCTGGTATTGCAATACTATCTTTAGCGGCAGCAGTAGTGGGTTTAAAATGACAAGGCTCAATAATTTTTGTATATCCAATTTTACCTAAGGTTACAAAATAGGTTACAATGAGTTCGTAGTATTGTCTTCTAAAAGCATCATCACTTATGGGATGCAGGTTCAGGTAGTGCCAATAAATCAGTTGATCAAAATATTTTTTAAGCACCACCTGGTTTTTTTCCTGCCAGTCTTCTGTAAGTAATGCAAATTGTGGTAAGTAATCATCAGCAAGTTCTTTATATGCTTTGCATTCTTCTCCATCAGGTATGCAGCAGGAAGTATTTCCTTCTCCGCAACAACGCTCTTTTATTGCTTCCTTTTTTCTTGTGTCAAATCCTTTTTTTATTATTTCAAGTTTATCCCGGTATTCTTTTTCAAGAGCGGCCAGGCGTTCATAATATTTTTTATCGTAGGATACAAGGTCTTTACTAAAAGCCGCCAAAAGATCTCTTGCCATGATGCCGCAATACTCGTAAAAGGGTTGGGCAATAAATTCGTCTTTATTAACGATACGTGCCTTCCCCATCATTTCAGTAAGTTGTGGAACCATCGCAGCTAGTTTACCTCCATATACATTTGTTTGATTTTCTATCATTTCCCTAAAGGCTTTGTACTCTGCTTCTGCTTCAGCGGCATTGTTTGTAGAGGTACATTGTGCAGGCAACTTGTATTTATATTGATTAAAATATTCCGGGATCTTTACTCTTGGTTTTACAAAAGACATCAACTTTACATCCGGTTTTATTTTGCGAAGTTTAAGGCACGCAGGTTTGCTGTATCCACCTTTAATGGATTCTTCAAAATAACTAACCGCTTTTTCTATATGCCCTTTTGCTGCTTCAATTTGCCCGGCGGTATTATTAGCTTCGGGATTTTGAGGATCTGTTTTTATACAACGGCCCAGGTAATACATAGCAGTATCTGTTTCACCAAGGCCTGCATAAGCCTGGCCCAAATTATTTAATACCATACTGCTACCCGGGTGCGATTGCAAAATATATTTCAATACTGGAATTGCCCTTTGCTCAATACCACCCATATTTAAAATGGCCGCACAATTATTTAATAGTAAACCATCATCAGGATTATTGGCTGCTGCTTTTATGATAAGCAGCATTGATTCTTCCCTGTAATTCGTGTACCAGCCTGCTACTGCTGCATCTCCCATCTTAGTTCCATTATTATTATATTTTGCAGCAATTGATTGCACAGATGCATTGATACCTGCTGGTAATTTTTTAACCAGTTGCGCATAAGTATCATTCAGAAAATTCACCAATTCTGCTCTTGTAAATATTTTCTGCGGCAGTGATGAAAGCATTGTAATATTCTTTATAGGAAATTTCCAGTTGTCAACATTTCCATATTCACTTGGGTCTGGATATGCTGAAGCATTAGTTTTACCGGGCTGGTTTTTCATTGCATCACTCACCTTTTTTTGTTGATCCTGCAAACCTTTCAGCATCTTATTTACCGAAGTATCATTGCCATATTTTTTCATTTGCTCTAGTGCCTGTTTCATCATTTTGTCAAGGTCAGCTTGTGTTTGTTGTGCCGATACAAATTGCATTGATAAAAAAAATACTAACAAAATGTTACCAAACTTTTTCATAATTGTATTATTGTGTCTGTAGCACTTAATCCTACATTAGTGAGTTCGAATGTTTGTGCCGTTACCATTATCGTGTCTATAAATCCTTTTTGTCCCTCCGCAAAGGATTGCTTAAAACTTGTTATAGCCATTTGCTGTAGTAGCTTTGTAAAATTGCACACTTGCTGGGTCGGTAGTTTTCTGAAACATAACAGGTAAGTGCTGCCGCTTGCCAGAAGATTGTCCCGTTGCCAGGTCTCTTGGAGAAGTCATTTCCATTTCAAATCCAATTACTTCCATCCAGGTGGTATTATTTTCATCGGCAAACTAGCCTTGTATTTTTCCAGTCACAGTAATGAATACACGCTGACCGGAATTATCAACCTTTGCACCGGGAATAAAAAGAGATGAGTTAACAGGTGGTGGTGCAATGGTATTGTTATTAACTTCCGAACCAATAGCAATATTATACCCGGTTGCAATTTCCATTGATTTGCCATTGTTATTACTAACAAACCATTTACCAGCCGATTCATCATACTTAATTTTTGTTTCAGCGGCATTTACAAGGCCGCCTCGTATATTGGGCGCCAAATTTTGAAAAAATCGAAATTTCGCTTCGGGGTTTCCATTAAGGCCTGCGTGATCGATATAAGAAATATTCTTCACCAGGTTTTCCTTAGTTACAATATGCACAAAATCTTTACCATCAGCTGCAGTATAATATTGTACATTGAATTGAGACCCCACCGGCATTGTGCTGTTATCGGTATTCAGCACACTCCATTGCTTGCCATTGTAATAAGCACAAATGGGATACGGGTCAAGGTTAATGCCATTAACTTCTGCCGTAGTAATAAAAATAATAGCAGTAGAATTGGCGTTAAGCTCAGGATTATCAAACAAAGCGCAGGTTCCCTTGCAGTAATTATTGGCCTTGCTGCTGGTAACAGTAAATTTTTTTTGTGCTATGCTGCTTAATGCAACCAGGGATATAAAAGCAAAAAGTGCTGTTGTTTTGTAAACAAATTCTTGTTGCATATATTAATTTATAAAGCTGAAATAAAATTTAATACGAAGCATCTTTGTAATTATTTGCAGGATTAGGATCAGGGCTATCGCTGTAAGCGTACGCACCTACCTTATTTCCATATTTCGATTTGGTGAACGTAAATTCTACGGTTACATCCTGGCCTACAGCCATGTGGCCAATAGTAAAAATAATGTTCCCTGCAAAAGTCTGTGTGGCCGTAACTGATGGGTCAAGCTTTGCATTTGATGGCATGTTTACAACAGCAACTTCAACAGGCAACACCACTACCATCATTGTTCCCCATGCATCGTCATCGTTTTCATTATGAATAGTAATAGTGCATTTTAAATTGTCATCAACAGCCTGCACCACTTTTTCCTGCGGTTTATTGATGTTGTTTGTACCTCTCGATACTTTTTTAAACGCCCCTGCAGTTATAGTTACAGATGTAACACTTACATCAGCCTGCCATCTTGCCTGGGCAAAACTATTATTGGCTACAAGCAAGGTGAGGAAGACAAGAATAAGATTGAAAGTAAACAGGTTTGTGCTGTTAAATTTTTTCATTGTTATTTTTTAAAATTGTTTCCGAAAATATCGTCCCCTATTTTATCGGGACTTCTACAAAATTTATTGTCGTATCAGATTTGGATGGTGTTAAAACCGGTGCCTTTTTACAAGTCTTTTGTACAATTGCAACTCCTATACTTCAACCCAGAAGTAACTTACAATACAGAACCTTAAACACATTCCAGGTTTTACAGGAACAGTATAAGAAGCACGAAAACCTATTTGGGTACTAAAAATTTGAGTAAGCTCCTTCAAACTTTTTTATTTAAAAGTGGTTCACAAAAAGCCAGCACAGGTATACCAATACCTTTTGTATCTCTGTAGTTTTCGGGTGTTGTTTGTGTGCCCCAAAAAATATTACTAGTACTGCCTTTTTCTTCAATCTCAAGTTTTAAACCTTGTCTGCTGTCTTTAAAAAACAGGAGAAATTTCCCCGATCTTACCATTCCATAATTATGATAACTGATTTCTAATTTACAAATTTTAGCATAAAAGCTATTTTGCAAATATTCATTTTTCCCTTTCGACATTTTCATGGCGATACACCTACCCTGGATGACTGTTCCGTACGGAGTCGTAATATTTTCCTTATCAAGCAAAGCTTTTGCGGCTTTCGCAAGAATATCTTTTGCGATTACATTCTGGGCTTTTGTATTAGGTATTAGTTGTAACAAAAAACAAAAGTATGGATGCAAGAATCAGCATTAAAAAAATTTGATTTGATCTGTTATTTTTTTCATAATATTTTTTGATTAATAAAAACCAAATATAAATAAGCTAAAATTTTTACTAATCACCCGAAACAGTGATTCATTAAGCATTTGGCAATAATCACCTTAAACTGGTATTTTAAAATGATTCTTTGCTTTTGTGAAGTAGAATGATAACCTTTATGAAGTATAAGTGGCTGTCAACTTTTATGAAATTTTTATTACGATATTTTTTTCTATTATCAATATGTCTTGCCAGCGCAGAACAAGCGTTGACGCAAACGCATAATATAGATAGCCTTGAACATGCCCTTCAGCAGCCAGCCGAAGATTCAGTGAGGGTATTTACTTTTCTTCAATTAGCCAGCCAATGCTTTAATTATGATTCCGTAAAAGCATTGCACTACCTGGATGAAGGATATATTCTTGCAAAAAAAATGAAATGGGATTATGCCACTGGCGAGTATTACAATAATAAAGCCATTACAAAACAGTATGGCAACGCAAATGCGGATGTGGCCAGCTTACTTTTTGATACAGCTATCATGTATTATCAAAAAGCAATTGATGCAAACCGAAATAAAAAAGAAGTATCGAATGCCAGGCTCTCCATTGCTACCTGTAAAGGGCAACAGGGAGATCTGCTATCTGAAAAACAAAAAACTGAAGAAGCTATTACCGCCTATATAGAAGCATTGGAAGCCTGGAAAAATTCAGACGATCCACAGAAACAAATTGCCATTGCAACTTATTATAGTAAAATATCAACTATCTATTATAAACTTAGCCAATTTGATAAAGCATTAGAGTATGATAAGCTTTCACTATCTATTTTTATGGCTGTCTCAAATGAAGAAGGTATGGCCTGGACATTAGTTTATCTATGTGACGATTTTAAAGCGCTGAAACAAATAGACTCCAGCCTGCTTTACCTGCAGAAAGCAAAACCAATAGTAGAACAACTAAACAATCACCGGCTAAATATACAGTACTATAATAAATTGGGAGAAATCAACAGACAAAAAGAAGAGTACCATGCCGCCATTGGTTATTATGAAAAAACAGTAGCGGAAGCAAAATTTACAAATGACAATTACCAGGTGCAATCTAACCATAGATTGATTGCTGTTTGTTATATAAGGCTTGGCGAATATGTTACAGCCCGCAAGTATTTATTAATGGCATTACCCATTGCTATAACTAACAATTACGTAAAAGATAAAATGTATATTTTTCAGTCATTGACAACTGTGGAAGAAAAAACAAATCATATAGCAGCAGCTTATAACTATTTGAAACAATCAGTTGCATTAAGTGATAATATTAAAGAAGAGAGTACAAAAAAATCAGTAACCGAAATTGAAAATAAATACCAGGCTGCTGAAAAATCAAAAGAAATAATACAGTTAAATGCCGATAAACAAATTCAATCTTTATCTATCAAACAAAAATCGACACTTAATTATTTTTTAATTAGCTCGCTTGCTGCTTTAATGATAGTTGGGTTTTTGGGTTATCGTAATCTTCGTCACCGGCACCAGTTGTCGAAACAGCAGGATCAAATACAACAGCAACAAATTAGTGAATTGGAAAAAGATAAACAATTGGTGGCCGTTGATTATATGCTGAAGGGGCAGGAAGATGAAAGAAGCCGCCTTGCTAAAGATTTGCATGATGGTTTGGGTGGTTTATTATCAGGCGTAAAATTTTCCCTAAGAAATATGAAAGACAATTTAGTTATAACTCCGGATAATATGGCCGTGTTTGAACGGTCATTAGATATGCTTGATACTTCTATCAGAGAATTGCGGCGGGTGGCGCATAATATGATGCCAGAAATGCTTACTAAATTCGGATTAGATGAAGCATTGAAAGAATATTGCAATACAATAAATGCTACCAATTTATTATCGGTAAAATACCAATCTATGGGGATGGATACGAGGTTGGAAAAATCAGCGGAAATTATTATCTACCGTATCATACAGGAGTTGCTGAATAATATATTGAAACATGCCACAGCCACAGAAACAATGGTACAGCTAATAAAAGAAGAAGGGCGTTTTAGTATTATTGTAGAAGATAATGGAAAAGGATTTGATACTGCATTATTAAAAACTAACAAAGGGGCCGGACTTACCAGTATACAATCGAGGGTAAATTATTTAAAAGGCCAGTTAGATATTCACTCAGAAGCAGGTAAAGGAACTTTGGTAAATATTGAATTTAACTTATAATTATGATACGGGTATTTATTGTAGATGATCATCCTGTTGTTATAGAAGGAATCCATTCTTTATTGCAAAATGAAAAAGATATTGCTTGGGTTGGGCAGGCAAAGAATGCCCAATCGTGCCTGGGATTTTTTGTTAATAACACTGCTGATGTTGTGTTGATGGATATCAGCATGCCAGGTATGGACGGGGTAGAATTATGTGGAATAATGAAAGAAAAATATCCCGGTATAATGATATTGGGGCTTAGCACATTTAACCAGGGCCTGTATATAAAAAAAATAATAGAGAACGGTGCATCTGGCTATATATTAAAAAATTCATCCAAAGAGGAATTGATAAAAGCAATACATGAAGTGCATGCTGGATATATTTATTTTAGCGGAGAAGCTGGAATGGCATTGCAGGAATATCAAAAATCACTAGGCAGAGAACTGCCGGTATTAACTGCAAGAGAAAAAGAAGTGTTGGCATTAATTGCCGAAGGTTATACCAATCCGCAAATTGCAGAAAAAATTTTCCTAAGTCCTTTTACCGTAGATAGCCATCGCAAAAATTTATTGGCAAAACTTGGTGTAAAAAATACTGCCAGCCTGATACGCCTGGCAGTAGAAAGAAAAATGATATAATAATAATTGGCCTACCTTATGACTTTAACAACAGATTTAACCAGCATATTTATTGGGGTGCATTTAAAATTAGGGCAGATTTCATTTTCGCCAATCGGTTAAAACTCTTCCTGACTATGAATAAATTAACAAAAGGTTGGTAACGCTTGTAATAATTTTAAATGCAGCCGGCTATTTGCCTGTTTATGGAATTTTACTAAGTTTACATCTAATCAGTATACCTGATAAATTTGAAGCCTGATAAATACAAACATATAGAAGATAACCAACTGCTAAAGCAATTTTATGCAGATAAAAACAATGAGTGGCTGGGCATTTTATTGCAGCGCTATACATTATTGTTGTTGGGTGTTTGTATGAAATATTTAAAAAATGAGGAAGAGGCAAAAGATAGTGTACAACAGGTCTTTTTAAAAGCGATTACCGAGTTACACAAATACAAAGTAGATTATTTTAAAAGCTGGCTGTACATGGTTACCAAAAACCATTGCCTGATGAAACTTAGGGATAAAGGAAAACATGCTATTGAAATAAATGAACAATTATTGGCTACGCCCGATGAAACAACAGATAAAAAAGATTTTTTAGCAAAGGATATTGTACTTACTCAAATGGAAATGGCATTACAACAACTAAGCGCAGAGCAGCAACAATGCGTAACTTTGTTTTACCTTCATAAAAAGAGTTATCTGGAAATTACTGAACAAACTGGCTATAGTTTATTACAGGTAAAAAGTAATATTCAAAACGGAAAAAGGAATTTAAAATTAATGCTGGAAAGATTGCACCAACATGAACATTAACCTAAAAGACATATTATCCAACAGCAATAAAGATATAGATAACCAGCAATTGATGGATTACCTAAGTCATTATATATCACAGGCAGACAGTCATAAAATTGAAGAAAAAATGGCAGACGATCCTTTTATGAATGATGCGGTAGAAGGATTACAACAATTTAAACCACACAAAGATCTGCAAGTATATGTGGAGCAATTAAATTACGACCTGCAAAAGCAAATTAATAAAAATAAAAAACGCAAAGAAAAGCGCAAGATAAAAAATCAGCCATACACCTATTTTGCCATCATATTTATTTTATTATTACTGGTGATATGCTACGTAATTTTGAAAAAAAACAATCTTAAAAAACCAGGAATATATAAAACAACTACTACACAATTGGTAATATTTAAAGAAACATCCCAATAATTGATATGAGGATTTTTTTCCCCAACCTCAAAAAATCTTACAACACTAAAGTTATAATTATATTATCCTGCTTTGTGATTTAATGCCGCAAACCAGCTGAGATAAAAATTATATAATAAAATATAGGCCAATATATTAGTGGCTTAAAATTAAATGCATGAATTTATACTACCAACAGTATAACCCACTTAAGTATAATGATAATTTTTTACACAAATCCTGGCAACACTTATAGGATATTCACATTATTTCATCTCTAGTTTGAATGGTAAATTGATACATAATTTAAAATCAAAATACTTATAGTATCGCTTAAAAACAATGCTAAGATTAAGGCATATTGTTTGATATTATTTTACTTACTCTCTAAAAAATTATTTTACATCTTCAATTTTCATCAACATCACACAAGGATTTTAGAGAGAAATTATAATTATGGAATATGCGAAGAAAATAATTCCTGAATTTTTATCCGGCGGTGGAGAAATGGGTGAGTTGATACGCACAAAGGATTGGTCAAAAAGTTCTCTTGGTTATCCAGAGGAGTGGCCACAAAGCCTTCGTACCTCAGTAAGTATTTGCCTTAACTCCAGTTGTCCTTTACTAATTTGGTGGAGTGTTGATCTGATAAAAATATATAATGATGCCTATCGTGACCTTATTGGGGCAAAGCATCCCAAAGCAATGGGCTCAAAAGGAGCAGAAGTATGGGCAGAAGTTTGGCACATCGTTAGTCCAGATTTAAAGGGAATTTTAAATAATGGAGAGTCTACAAGTGCAAACGATCAACTACTCATTATTGAAAGAAATGGGCATCCGCAGGAGTGCTATTTTACGTTTTCGAATAGTGCTATCCGTGACGAAACAGGTAATATTGGCGGCGTTTTTTGCGTCGTTACAGAAACCACAAAAAAAGTATTTACAGAAAGGCATCCTTCAACGCAATTAAAAAATCTTTTTTTACAAGCTCCCGTAGCCATTTGCATTTTGCGTGGAAAAGAGTATGTGATTGAAGTGATCAATGAAAGAATGGCTGATATGTGGGACAGAAGGATAGAAGATGTATTAAATAAACCTGCTTTTGATATATTAAAGGAACTTAGAAATCAGGGTTTTAAAGAACTTTTAGATAATGTTTTTTTTAAAGGTGAACGTTTTGTAGCGGAAGAACTTCCCATAAATTTAAAACGCAACGGAAAAATAGAAAACGCTTTTGTTAAATTTATTTACGAACCATTGCTTGAAGAAGATGGAACTATTTCGGGGGTAATGGCACTAGCGCATGAAATTACTGAACAGGTTGCTGCAAGAAAAAGAATAGAAGTAAGCGAAGCAAAATTTAGGCAGGTGACTAATTTAATGCCTGGTAAAATAACAAATACAGATGCCACAGGAAAGGTATTTTATTATAATCAGGCGTGGATAGACTATACAGGATTAAGTTTTGAAGAATTAATAAATAGTGGATGGGATAAAATGATTCACCCTGCCGAGTTGTCGAAATTACAAGCACAATGGAAGCTGGCTATTGAAACAGGAAAAGAAATAGATATTGAAATACGTATTTTAAACAAGAAGGGAAATTACAAATGGCATCATAGCCGCAGCTCTGCAGTTAAGGATGATGCTGGTAAAATAAAAATGTGGATCAGCGTTACAACCGAAATACAAAAAATAAAAGACGAAGAACAGCGGAAGGATAATTTTATTAAAATGGTAAGTCATGAATTAAAGACCCCTGTTACCTCTATAAAAGGATATGTTCAATTATTATTAACCATGATAAAAGAGGAACATGAAGTATTACTGTCACCAATACCTATAAAATTATTTTTGACCCGTATTGATAAACTCATTTTACGATTAAGCACTTTAATCACAGAGCTACTTGATCTTTCAAGAATTGAAGCTGATAAACTTGAATTGAAAAAAGAATTATTTAACTTGAATGAACTGATTATTGAAGCCGTTGAAGATATGCAATTCACTAATCCGAAACATATCATTAAAATACACCATGATTTTAAATGCAATATTTACGCAGATAAAGGAAGAATAGCACAGGTTGCAATCAATCTTATTACAAATGCCCTAAAATATTCTGCTAATACGGATGAGATTAAATTAAAAATATTTAAAGAAGCAAATAGCTATGTTTCAGTAAGTATTCAGGATTATGGAATTGGAATAGATAAAAAAGATCATCAAAAAATATTTGAACGCTTTTACAGGGTTGTTGGAAAAAGTGAAGAAACTTATCCAGGCTTTGGTATAGGATTATTTATTGTTAAGGAGATACTTTCCCAACATGATGGTTATATAACTATTGAAAGTGAAAAAGATAAGGGGGCACTTTTTACCTTTACTTTACCTTGTGTATAACAGAAAATAAAGGATAAAATGACCTTATTTAATTTATGGGATAGTGTCTTAAAAATAAAAAACCTTCTGAATTCTCAGAAGGTTTTTTATAAGTCAATTTCTTTAGATTAGTGTTTTACACCTTCTTTAGCTTTTTCTACCATTTTATCAGCACCAGCTTTCATTTTGTCTGCGCCTTCTTTAGCTTTATCAACCATTTTATCAGCAGCTTTATCTACCATTTTACTAGCACTATCAGCAACTTTATCTACCATTTTTTTTGCACTATCAGTAGCATTATTTACCATTTTTTTAGCAGTATCAACTGTAGCAGCAGCAACTTTTGCAGCAGAATCAGCAGATGCAGTAGCAGCTTTTGCAGAATCAGCAGCAGATGCAGCAGTAGATTCTGTAGAACCATTGTTACAAGCGGTCATACACACTGTAACAGCAAGGATAGCAATTAATTGTTTCATTTTAATATTTTTTGGTTTTAAATTCGGGTAAATATAATATATTTAATGCATTAGTTAAATAATTATTAAAAAATTAATAATTACTCAATACATGAATATATCTTTTATGATAATATTTGTGATAAGAAATTTACTTTTTTCTAAAAAATATTCTAACGGGTACACCAGTAAATTTAAAATTTAACCGCAACTGATTTTCAAGATAATTTTTATACGGTGTTTTAACATCTTCAGGATAATTACAGAAAAAAGCAAATGATGGCACTACAACGGGCAATTGTGTAACATATTTAATTTTAACCTGATTACCCCTAACTACAGGCGGGTGATAAGCCTCTACAGCTTTAAGCATTTTATCATTTAGCTTGGAGGTTGCAATTTTTTGTTTACGACTATCGTAAACTTCTAGGGCTACTTCCATAGCTTTAAAAATCCTTGTTTTTTCTAGAGCTGATATAAAAATTATGGGTAAATCACTGAATGGTGCAAATCTTTTCTTCAACTCTATTTCATAATCACGGGCAGTATTAGTTTCTTTCGGCATTACATCCCATTTATTTACCAATACAACAATTCCTTTTCCTTTTTTAACTGCCATTGCAAATATCGAAAGATCCTGTGCGGCTATTCCCTTTTCTGCATCTAATAATAATAAACATACATCGGCTTCATCAACCGCTTTAATTGCCCTTATCACAGAGTAAAATTCAAGGTCTTCATTAACCTTTGCCTTCCGTCTGATGCCGGCTGTATCTATTAAAACAAATTCCTTGTTAAATAAATTGTAATGGGTGTGAATGGTATCACGGGTAGTACCAGCAATCTCGCTTACAATTGTACGCTCCTGCCCCGTTAATGCGTTTAATAATGATGATTTACCAACATTTGGTTGACCGATAATAGCAAATTTTGGCAAATCCTTTTCTTCTTCCGCTTCCTCTACTATTAAATCAGCTATTTCATCTAACAGATCGCCTGTTCCAGTACCGCTTATTGATGATAGAAAATGTATCTTATCAAAACCAAGACTGTAAAATTCTGATGCTTCTAATAACCTGTCATGATTGTCAACTTTGTTAACCACTAAAAAAACTGGTTTAGAAGTTTTACGTAACATTTGTGTCATTGCTTCATCAAGGTCAGTAATACCGGTAGCAACGTCCACCATAAATATAATGGCATCCGCTTCTTCCACTGCTATCAATACCTGCTTACGAATTTCTCTTTCAAAAATATCCTGGCTCTTTGGCACAAAACCACCCGTATCAATTACATTAAATGATTTACCATTCCAATCGGCTATTCCGTACTGACGGTCACGTGTTACACCACTTACATCATCTACAATGGCTTTGCGTTCTTCTAACATTCTATTGAAAAAAGTACTTTTGCCTACATTCGGCCTACCTACTATTGCTACGGTGAAACTCATATTCTTTAATTGATAATTATTTATTTGATAATTTATAATTGTTGCTGTTATTGGATGTTTTTAAATAAAAAATTATCCATCTTACAGTATCAATTACCAATTTATTTAATACCCATATTCTTTCAACTGCATTTCGTTATCTCTCCATTTAGGCCTCACTTTTACAAACAGTTCCAAAAACACTTTACTGCCCAAAAATTCTTCAATATCTTTTCTTGCCAAAGTACCCAACTGCTTTATCATTTTACCACCTTCACCTAAAATGATTCCTTTTTGTGTATCTCGTTGCACAATAATATCTGCGCCTACTTTTATTAGTGTTGTTTTTTCTTTAAATTCCTGTACTAAAACAGTTGCATGGTAAGGTATCTCTTCTCCGTATAACAAAAATATTTTTTCTCTTATCAATTCACTTACAAAAAATTTGGTAGGTAAATCACTGATGTCATCGCCTTCGTAAAAAGGTGCACCTTCAGGTAACAATTCAATAATAATCTCTAATAATTTTTCAATACCTTTTTTCTTCAGAGCAGAAATAACTATAACCTCTTTGCAATAAGCTTGTTGCTTAAAAAACGCTGTTGCTTTCAAGATAGCTTCTTCATTAACCGCATCTACCTTATTTAAAATTACCAAAGCAGGTACTTTTAATCTAAGAGATGAAAAAATTAAATGACTTTCTTCAGGATTTTCTCTGGCATCGGTAATTAACAATGCAAGATCTGCATCTTCCAAACTTCCTTTTACAGCCTGCATCATTTTTTCGTGCAGCTTATATTTTGGTTCAATAATTCCGGGTGTATCAGAAAAAATAATCTGGTGTCCAGGCCCTGTTAAGATAGCTTTAATCCGATGCCTGGTGGTTTGTACCTTATGAGATACAATAGCTAGCTTTTCGCCAATCAACGCATTTAGGAGTGTACTTTTGCCCGCATTGGGCTTACCAAAAATATTTACAAAACCGGATTTCATGTATGTAACCTTTAAATAGCAAGTCTCAAAAAAGACTTTGATTACCGCATACAAACTGACTGGAGGAGGTGATCAAATTCATTAGCAACTTGCCAAGAATAAAAAAGGCTCTCACGAGCCTTGTGTTTTTAGTTGCGAAGAGAGGGATCGAACCTCTGACCTTCGGGTTATGAGCCCGACGAGCTACCGCTGCTCTACTTCGCGGTGCAAAAGTAATGGTTTACATTATTGCTGCCAAATAATATACATTCTTATTCAAAAATAATTTATGAAAAAGCTGCTGCAACAATCAATTATAGCAGTGCTGGCAAGTGTTTTACTGTTTGGTTGCTAACCAAAAATAAAATAAAAAGAAGATTAAATTGGTAGTCGTTACCTACAGGAACATATAAAATATACCATTATCAGCACCCCAATTCCTTAAAATAAAAGCGAAATGAATTTGCTTTTATTAAATGATGTACAGGAGATTGAAAAATGGAAATTGAAAGAAATTGCAGCTGGTTTATACAATAAGAAATTAAGTAAGCCTTTGTTGATTTTTGCCGTATATTTTAGAGACAGGATGAAGCAATATGGGGTTGGAGGTTTTCCTGATTTTAAAAAAGAAGGAAGTAAGGCATTATCTAATTTTCAACTTGGACTTTTTAAAAAAATAAAGACATCTACTTGAATATAAGTAGATGTCTTTACCCTTTACTATTTTACCCTTTTCTGCTAATACTACTAGCGCCACTGCTGTGTTGATCTTTTATTATGCCATTGCCTTTGTACGAAATACCACTTGCCCCACTAGCGTTTGCACTAAGTTCCTTATTTACCGTAATATTAATATCCGAAGCTCCAGAGGCCTTGGCATTACAAACATCTGTAGCAAGTTCATATGCTTTTACATCACTTGCGCCACTTGATTGAATGGTAACCATTTTGGCTTCACCACTAATTTTTGCGTCTGATGCCCCGGTAAGTTCTACTGTAAGATTGCTAACTTTTATATCTCCCTTAAAATCACTGGCACCGCTCATCTCAAGGCTTAAAGAACCTCCATTTATAGTGCCTGCAACCTGTACATCACATGCACCGGAAGCCTGCAGCTTTTCTAAATTTTTGAAAGAAACGTACACTTTCAATTTTTTGTTTTGCCCACCCCAACTTCCGTTACCATCGTAATAAATTTTTAATGTATTATTTTCTACAACAGTTTTAATATTGTCTCTATATTTTTCTTCAGATGCGCTTATAGCAAGCGATTCTGTTTCGTATTGGGAAAGATACAAATCAATACCTCCAGATATTTTAATTGCGTTAAAACTTCCATACAGTTTTCTTGGCGCTGCATTGGCATCATTTACAAATGCCTTTTGTGCAGTGGTAATAAAAACAGCAGCTAACATAATAATTGATAAAAGAATCTTTTTCATACTTGTATTATATTAGATTAAACTTATGATTTTTTAACCATTCCACCACTGTTAACATCTAAATCCTTTATAACAGCAGTTCCTTTATAACGGATACCTCCGCCACTATTTGCCTTGGCATTTAATTCTTTATTTACATTAATGCGAACTCCGCCGCCACTTGTTGCTTTGGCATCACAAAAGTCAACTGCAAGTTCGTAGCCTTTAAATATTGCTCCACTGCTTACATCTACCCGTAGCTCACTTGTTTTACCCGAAAGCTCAACAGCCGAACCGCTATTTTGAGAAACCTGTAACTGTGTAATATTTACCTGTCCTTTAAACTGTGCACCACTGCTAATAGAACAATCTAATTTATTAACAGTTAGTGTACTTTGCAAATTAATTCCAGCACCGGATGAAGCATTTAATTTTTCAAGATTTTTAAAAGAAACGTACGCTTTTAATTTTCGTTTATCACTGCCTAGCCAGTTTATACCTTTGTTATCAAAATAAATTTTTAATGTGCCATCCAACACTTCTGTTTTAAAACGTTCCATATATTTTGGATCTGAAGCACTTACTGCAATAGACTCTTCATTTCCTTGCGTAAGGTAAAGCTCTACGCCATCTGATACGATGATGGAATTAAAGTTTGCCGATAATGTTCGCTTTTCTGCATTCGCATCGCTGATAATAGTTTTATCCTGTGCAAATGTGTTTAAGCTTATCAATGTAAGCAGCAAAATAAATATTTGTTTCATGGTTATATTTTTTAGTGATACGCATGGCAAAAACTTTTTGTTACACAAATGTTTAAAATAATTTCAAACTCCCCTACATTTGCACTTCAAAATTGTTCTTACTCATCGTCTGAATTTCCGGGGTGCTTCTTTTAGGAGGCTGAGATAATACCCG
>JANXSK010000165.1 GCA_025352695.1 Ferruginibacter sp.
CAACACTCTTAGCTTTTTACAAAGCACATCTTGAAAATTGGATGGACCGGCGAAGAAATGACAAGAATCCGTTGATCAATTTTCTCTATTGCTATGCTACTAAAAAGCAGGATGAATTGACCGCTTCTGTTGACTTTTTAACAGATACACCGCTTGACCTTATTGACTGGCAGATTGATCATACAAAAAGAGCCGATGTGTTGATAGTGCACGAACCCGTTTTAGATGATCTGCAAATAAATCAATTGCCACCTGCAAGTATCAGGCATACGGTAAGGTGGGATAAAAACCCCTGGACCGCTGTTGGCGGAAATCCTACTGTAGAAAAAGAACCAGTTTTTTGGTTACTACCTTATTGGATGGGGCGTTACTTAAAAATGATTCAATAAATTGATATAATTCAATTAAGGATAATACAATTATATTTACTTACCTACAATGCATCAATCATGAAACCTCTTTTGCAAGCGTCTATAGTTACTTTACTTTTTGTTTCTTTATTTAGCTGTAACCAGCAAATGCAGGAAGCGCCTCCTCCTCCAAGGCCATTGAAGATAATTGCCAATCCTTCATCTGCCGTTCTTACGCCAGAACAAAGTATTAACTCAATGAAATTACCGCCAGGGTATCACCTTGAATTAGTGGCTAGCGAACCCGACATACAAGAGCCTGTTGCGATTGTTTGGGATGGTAACGGAAGAATGTATGTGGCAGAAATGCGTAGTTATATGCAGGATATTAAAGGTACAGGCGAACGCCTTCCGGTTTGCCGTATCACCAGGTTTGAAGATACGGATGGCGATGGAAAAATGGACAAACATACCGTATATATTGATAGCATGGTATTGCCAAGGATGATGCTTGCGCTGGATGACAGACTGGTAGTAAATGAAACATATACTTACAACATGTATAGTTATCGTGATACAAACGGTGATGGAATAGCAGATGAAAAAAAATTAGTTTACCATAATGACAAACCCGATGATGCCAATTTGGAGCACCAAAAAAGTGGGCTGGTTTGGAATGTAGACAACTGGATTTATGTAACAAGCAACCCTGTTCGTTACAGATATGCTAATGGTATGCTTCTGGTAGATTCTTTAACCAGTTCACCGAGTGGGCAATGGGGTCTTACCAATAATAATTATGGAAGATTGTTTTTTTCTTCGGCTGGCGGAGAAACACCAGCGCTTAATTTTCAGGAAAATCCAGTGTATGGGGAACTTGATATGGACAAACAGCGATCAAATGATTTTGACGAGGTATGGCCAATTGTTGGTAACACAGATGTACAAGGTGGACCGATTCGCATGCGGGCGGACAGTACCCTAAATCATTTCACTGCTTCCTGCGGCCAGTCTGTTTATCGGGGCGATAGGTTGCCTGCAACAATGATAGGTGATCTTTTCATTTGTGAGCCAGTTGGCCGGCTGATACGTCGTGCAAAAATGACAGATGACAATGGAATGACAGTACTAACAAATGCGTATGATAAAAGAGAGTTTCTTGCATCAACAGATTTAAATTTTCGTCCGGTTAATACTGCCACAGGCCCTGATGGTTGTTTGTATATTGTTGATATGCACCATGGTATTATTCAAGAAAGTGCATGGACTCAACCAGATAGTTATATTCATCCTCAAATAAAACGTAAAAAATTAGACCTGAATATTAATCGGGGCCGTATTTATCGCCTCGTGCATGATGGGTTCAAGCCAGGGCCTAAGCCTCAACTGCTCAATGCTTCTAACCAGGAGTTGGTTACTTATCTATCTCATCCCAATGGTTGGTGGCGAGATAATGCCCAAAAATTACTGGTGATACATGCAGATAAATCTGTAGTACCTGCACTTAAGAAAATTGCCACTAACGAAAGATCAATTTGGGAAAAATTCGCCTTTTGGAAAACCAAACCCACTGCCCTTGGCAGGCTGCATGCATTGTGGACATTGGAAGGGTTGTATGCAATTGATGAACAAACATTGGTAATTGCACTTAAAGATGAAGATGCTGAAATAAGAAAAGCTGCAGTAAGAATTAGTGAACCATTTTTACAGCTGCAAAATACAGCTATATTAACGCAATTAGAAAACTTAAAAACAGATAAAAATGCTGGTGTAAGAATACAACTTGCCTTATCACTTCGATATAGTAAAGATCCAAAAGCAATGGTCATTTTAAAGCAATTACAAACTGCTAATCCGAATAATCCGTTATTAATCAAAGCAGCATCAATAAGTATGGAAGAGAAAGATGAATCCATGGCAGTTTTGAGGGCCAGTACAAAAGGAATGGATGGAGAAGACAGAGATCTTGTATACAAGGGTGCCGGTAATTTTAAGCAGGTATGTGCTACCTGTCATGGAATGGATGGCAAAGGTTTAGCTACGTTGGTAGCACCCCCGTTAGCAGGGTCTGCCCGTGTAAACGGCGATAAAGATATTTTGCTAAATATAGTGTTACATGGTTTAAAAGGCCCGGTTGATAATAAAAAATACCCTGATTTAATGGTAGCTCAAAAGGAACATACCGACGAATATATAGCTTCGGTATTGAGTTATATTAGAAATAGTTTTGGTAACAAGCAACATGTGGTAAGCGTGGATGATGTAAAGGAAATACGTGCAGCAACAACAGAACGACAAACTGCCTGGACGCTGGAAGAGCTATATGAATCGAAGAAAAAAAGCACAAAAAAATGAGGTAGCATCTGATTTATTTTTCATTTTTTTGGAACAATATCTAGTTTGGTTTTATTGAATCAATAATCCTGTAATAATTGCCAGTCCTATACTCAACAGTGTTCCAATAACTAGGTACTCGGTTTTAATTTCGGGCCTGTCTTTTTCATTAAACCTAATAATTCCCTTTGCCGCAACCAATAACCCAATGGCAGAATATTGATTTTGTAAAACGAATATCAGTATGATTATCCGTTCCACCATTCCAATCCATTTTCCTGCATTAGCAAGGCTTTCTGCACCAGCTATTTTTTCTCTCCATTGTCTTGTTAACTGACCAATTAAAATACCAGCAGGCACTGTTAAAAAAATAACTGCAGTCAGCTTTTTCCAAATAGCAGGTTGTGTGTTTATCGTATCCCCTCCACCAACCCCATCTTTCA
>JANXSK010000169.1 GCA_025352695.1 Ferruginibacter sp.
CTCGGAAAAAACTTGTCAAATCTTTAATTATTATTTGTGCATGTTTACCTGTTAAACAATCCTAAAATTGTCTGCGCTATTGTTTCCAATCTTTCAAAGAACTTATTATTACCTTTTTATTTTTTCCCGATTTTTAAACGGGATGCAAAAGTAACTACCTATTTTTTATTAGCCTAATTTAATTTATGAACTTAGTAAAAAAAATTTACTCTTTTCTTTCATTTTATGAGCTTTTTTATTTTAAGAACTATCCCTTTTTTATTTGGGAGTGCGAAGGTAAGGGCGTTCACTATATGATCCAAATTTTATTGAAAATAATTGTCTTTTTATTCAAAAAAATTATTCTGAAAAATTACTACTCGCTAAAACTAGGCCTTAAAATACTTTGAAACTATACAGGGAAGTGATAGCCATATTAAATACAATTACCTTAAACCCCTTGTCGGTAAAGGATTTAAGGTAATTGTAAATAGATTAAACGCTTTTAGAATTTGTTAATTATTAATCTCTACCCACTCTTTTGATAATCCAACTTTATTTCAAATAAAAATTTAAACTTTAAACATCCATTGATAATTATCTGGAGCTTCGCCATATTTGATAGCATCCATTCGTATTTTTACTTCTGGCGCAATAGTCCATTTATCTACATCAAAAGTCATTGTAGTTTCTTTATACTTCAATTCTTTAATTAATGAAATTGTTGCAGCGGTACCCGTTCCAAAGATTTCATTCAAAATGCCTGATTTATAAGCCTCGGTAATTTCTTCAATACTTAACTTTCTTTCTTCCACAACGAATCCCATTTCTTTTAAAATAATAATAGTGCTGTCTCTGGTAACGCCGGCTAAAATTGTTCCATCTTCTAATCCTGGTGTAACTACTTTGTTGTCAATAATAAAAAAAGCATTCATTGTACCACACTCTTGCACATATTTATGTTCAAAAGCATCCATCCATAAAACCTGATCGTACCCTTTTTTATGGGCAATTGCAGATGCATGCAAAGCTCCACCATAATTACCTGCCGCCTTAGCATTTCCGTAGCCTCCCTGGACAGCCCGTACATATTTCTCTTCTACATAAATACGCATTGGAGCACTATAATAAGGACCTGTAGGACTAAGTATTATTAGAAATTTATACTTTTCACTTGGTCTCACCCCTATAGCTTCGTCGCTACTAAACATAAATGGCCTTATGTATAACGAATGATTGGGTTTTGCTGGTATCCAATCCTTTTCAATTTCAATAAGTTTACGCAATCCTTCAATAAATATTTCTTCGGGAACGATTGGCATTTCCATTCTTTCCGCAGAAAGGTTAAACCTTTTGAAATTATCATATGGTCTAAAAATCCATGCTTGCCCAGATACGTCTTTATATGCTTTTATGCCTTCAAAAATAGCTTGCCCATAATGCAAAGCGGCTAGTGAAGGAGCAAGTGATAATGGCTGGTATGGTTTTATAGAAGGTGTCTGCCACTCCCCATTTTCATAATCTACTTCCAGCATATGGTCTGAAAAATATTTACCAAAAGGCACATTATCCAAGCTAATTCCTTCTAGTTTACTTTGTTTTACTTTAGTGATATTAATATCGGCTGCAGCTATCATATTCCTTAATTTTACAACAAAGAAACAAAAAAACACAGAGTAAATTTGCATGAGTTTAGATAATATTCAATTACCAGCCTTTTTAATACAGGAATTATATAAAAATTCACTGGTTGAATTTGAATCACCAGAACCGGTGCAGAAAATAGAAGTGAAATCCTGCATCAATATATTGGGCAATAATCGAAGTAAGGTAATTATAGTTGTTGAAAATAAGGAAGCCGCTTTTTTACCAGATAACCAATTGAACTTTTTATTGGGAATTTTATCTGCCTGTAAATTAACAATGGAAGATGTGGCTATTATCAATATTTATATAAACAAAGCAATTACTTACAAAGCGATAACACTTGAATTAAAGGCAGAAAAAATTATATTATTTGGAGTTACGCCAGCGCAGCTCAATCTTCCTGTAGAATTTCCTTCATATCAAATTCAACAATATAACAACCAAACTTATGTTATAGCTGCTATGTTAGCCGACATTGAAAGTGATAAAACAGAAAAAACAAAACTCTGGAATTGCTTAAAACAAATTTTTGCTATTTAGAATACTATGGAAAAATTAATTTTTGCTACTAATAACCAACATAAAGTTGACGAGATAAGAGTTGTACTTGGTAATATTTTTGATATAATTACTTTAGGGGAAGCAGGTATTGATATTGAGATACCCGAGCCGCACAAAACTTTGGAGGCCAATGCAACCGAGAAATCCTTTACCATTTACAAATTAACAAACAACAATTGCTTTAGTGAAGATACAGGCCTGGAAGTAGATTCACTGAACGGGGAACCAGGTGTAAATAGCGCAAGGTATGGTGGTGATGAAAGATCTTTTGAAGCAAATATTGATAAACTGTTAAATAAGATGCAGCATTCAACTAATAGGTTTGCCCGTTTTAGAACAGTGATATCACTCATTTTAAATGGTGAAGAAACCCAGTTTGAAGGAATTTGTGAAGGAGTAATTTTGAAAGAAAGAAGAGGCTTTAATGGATTTGGTTATGATCCCGTTTTTGCACCCGCCGGAAGTTTAAAAACTTTTGCAGAAATGGATATCATAGAAAAAAATATTTTTAGTCATAGAAAAAAAGCTATGATAAAATTGATTAATTTTTTGCAAAACGTAAATTAATTCAGACCAAGATTTTTTATGTATTATAGCTGTGAGTATTGAAGCCAAAAGTTCTCCACTGCGTTGAAGGAAGGAGGAAATATTCTTTAGTTACAAAGAATTACAGCTACCAATAAGCTATAACGACATAAACATAAATAAATGGCAAGAGTAAAATTAAATATCCCTGAAAATATTATATCAGTAATAATTATACCTATTAGAATCAATGATATTAATTACGGCAACCATGTCGGTAATGATGCTTTTGTATCAATTATTCATGAAGCAAGGGTTCAATGGTTAAAGCAATATAATTTTACAGAGTTAAATATTGATGGTATCGGACTTATAATGGGTGACCTTGAAATTGAGTTTAAGAAAGAATCTTTATATCCTGATGTTATTGAAGTGCAATTAAGTGTAGGAGAAATATTAAGAGTTGGTTTTGAATTATATTATCAGCTTTTTACCAAAAGAAATGACATTCAAATCTTATTGGTTAATGCAAAAACAGGAATGGTTTGTTATGACTATTTAAATAAAAAAGTAGCTCCAATACCTGATATGTATATTCCTGACCATGTGGACCCACCATTCCTGCGCATGCGGACCCACCATTCCTGACCATGGAGACCCAGCTAAACAATGAAAATTCCAGGTCGTTGTTTTATGGGTTACTATTTTGATTATTGCATGTGGACCC
>JANXSK010000174.1 GCA_025352695.1 Ferruginibacter sp.
CTTTAGTTTCATGGCACCTATATCCTGAAGCGACAGCATCCTTATACCTTCAACTTCTTCAACCTTGTTTAATATCGGATACTGATGGGCAAGTATATCCACTTTAACATCCTTAATAAAACAAAATATCCCATTTTTAAGGGTTTTAATATTCTCGGCTTTATAAGTTTCGGTTAAATGACGACTGATGTGATGGGAATCAAAATCCCTGTCAGTGAAAAGGTCAATATCCACAGACATGCGGTGACCTAATTTTAATGAAAGTGCAGTACCACCTACCAAGTTGAAGGAATCTAACTCTTTATCCTTCATCAACTCTTTAATCAGAACCAGTGTCCCGGCCTCGACAGTTTGCGTGTATAACATAATAATTCTTCCTTGCGGAGCGGGAAATAAGCACATACTTCTTCAATGGCATAGTCGGCCAGGAATACTATTTCTTTTTTCAGGGCATGAATAACTTTGTCTTTACCGTAAAACCGGATCATTTCAACCCATTCTTCCGGATTGCCCCTTTCGAATACCCTTGCTATAACGGGCAGGTATTCGGCCCTCCATTCTATGTCATCATACCTGAATTCCCAGAACAAACGTCTTGGTAAATCAGGCTTCTCTTGTATGGATGCTTTTCTTCCCATTTTTTAAAGTTACAAAATCTATTTTTAGGTCTACAATTTGAATTCTAAGTCTACAATTTAAATTCTAGGTCCACAATTCGAATTTTAGGTCTACGATTTGAATTATTTCCCTTTCTAACTAGCTTTCTTCCAACCTATCATAAGTGCTTGATATTAAGCAACAATATTTGCCAGGCGCTTTAAATCCAGCAGAAAATAGTTCGAGAATTGTACAGGGAGGACGACGAATATGGTTTCAAAAGGAACCAATGGCCCGTAGACTTCAATGTTTACGGGCTTTTTATTTATTTCCATATCAATTTATTGCAAAGAATATCAAAACTCAGGTGAGTAAATCATTTTGGCCAATATGGGTTAAATTTACTTCACCAAAATATTTATCAAGCTTTTCTTACTTATTTGAAGGAGCTGGTATTAAAGGATTTTGGTTTATCGTTCATTTTTTGTGGTCGTGGTGATTTGCGTAGCTGAGTTTGATTGATCACTTTAAAATTATTTTAAATGAAAACCTTAAACATTTTTGGTGTACACTTTACGTTACGCCAAACAAAAACATGAAGGCCAATTGCCAATTTATTTAAGGATCCGTTGTTAAGGGGAATAGAAGTGAGGTTTCCCCTAAATACAAAATAAAAAAGAAGATTGTAATACTTCTAAGGAAGCTGCCGAGCTAAAGAACGACTTATTTAGTCAGCTTAAAAATTATCTTGAAGAAACAAGGATTTAAATTGCCAATCATTATCATGCGTTTGCAAGGCAGGGAGAGGATTTAACCGCTTTGGCTGTAAAAGATGCTCATCTCGGAATTATCAAAGAGAAAAAGGAAGACAAAAATTACACTTTTTTATGGTTTGCTGAAGAACACAATGTTTATATCCAAAAAGTTTTCAAACCTGGAAGCCTCAAAAATTAATATAGTACGACCAGGTACATCAAGGTCTTTCTTGAGAAAAAATAAAGTTCCAAAGATATCCTGCTAAAGGAACTAAAATTTGAATTCATAACAGCTTTCGAGTATTTAAACCCAAAATTTGCAGTAGAGTTATCCTTTAAGACTTAATGGCAGTTTTGCATTTTCAATAAAGGAGAAAAAGCTGTCGTACGATTGCCTTCGTTTTAGGAGAACCGGCATTTTAAGTATATTGCTTTGTACCCATGAACCAACTGCAAAGCAGTTGAATCTTAATGTGGCGGGTGTAGGACTGGGCTTCTTTTAAAGCGTTACCTGGCGGAATAAAATCATCAAATTATAAGCTACCATTACAAAGCGCATGGCTGTTTCTGTGGCGCAAAAATCATCCATACAAAATCCCTGAACCCCAAAATCTTCTTTTAGTTCCTTTATCCTGTTTTCAGCATCGCCTCTACGTTTATACTGTTCCCAAATTTCGATGGCAGGCAATGTTTGATTGCAAAGCAAAAGCATGATAACGGGTTTTAAATACTTTATTTCTATCTAAATCTTCTAACTTAAAAGGCTGGTGAGTTTTTTACTGATTGGCTTTTTACTTACGTATTCCTGTTGCTTAATAATAACCAGCCTTCTGGGTCTGCTCCAATTGCGTTGCTTAAATTTCATTGCTGTAATTCAGATATCCATGGCCAATACCTGCCAATTTTTTATAAGGTAAATAGCAGCTTGCAGCTTGGCATAAAGTTTACAAAACATCACATAAGCTATCTGTTTATCTTCTATGAATTTCATAACTGTTTCGCTGCAAAAACTACTATTGGCTCTAAACAGTCCAAATTTTTTATTTTTGAGTATGGCAAATGTTTCTTCTAAAAAATTGATACAGTTACTACTGCTAGCCGTATTTCCACTCCGATTCCAGGAATTGGCAACCATCCTTATATCGTTTACAAAAGCAAACAGGGAATGATACGCCCCCGTTTGGTGGGATTGTATCCTCTCTTGCAGCTTCCTGCTCTCCATAACTGGTGACCACACTGCTATCTACATCTAATGTGTAATTATCAAATTGTAACTGCTCAAAGAACTAACTGTTTAATTTAATAAATAATGATTGAGGTATGGAGTGAATTTTTTAAAGAAGCTTTCAAAGGTCGTACCTGATGCTACTCGTTTCCAACCAAATATCTGACGCAACACTTCATCTAAGCGCACCACTGCGGTGTGGCTAAACCGAAAACAACCTATCCAAATACCTACCCAAAAACTTTCTACAATATTTATTTCATCTATACTGTTATTACTTTTGCTTTGTAGCAAACATAACTCCAGTAATTTTTTACTTATACCCATCTTGTCTATTAACAGCTTCATTTTCTTCATTCCACCACAAGAAATTACCATATTATCGCGGTATTCGTCTTTCATGCTTACACTCAAATGTAAGAAACACTGGCAGATATTATTCAATTGCAAAATTTGGTTTAAGCATTTTAAATTTGCCAGATTATGTGTTTTCATTTCGCTTAAATCACCAGAATTTATCTGCCTGGTAGAAAACAGTAGTTGATGTTTAAAAGTTTTGCAGCTAATTCTTCAGTCTGTAATTGCGATTATTTGCTGTCATTTTGTAATCAAAAGCTCTTCTCATTACATGTTACTATTAAAAGTATCTTAAAAGATTTTTCGGGTAAAAGGATAAAATATTTTAACAGTTATTTTATTAAAATAAATTAGTGAATGCTAGCACAGTATTGGATTATAGCTTAACCCTTCACTATCAATAAAATAATTGTTTATAACAAGATTTATATTCTTACGAAATGAATATTTAATCAATACACCTATTTCAAGGGGTATGATTGTATGTGTTTTCACATTACGTTTGTATTAATTTATCGTTTTGTTCGAAATAGTTAAACACTGTTACCGACCCTTATTTTAAAAACAAATAAACTGCATTGTAAGAAGCCTTGTAGTTGTTAAAGCTATTTTTATCACCATTGTATGAAATTTATTACTTTTCTTTTTCCAATCGCTTACAACTATCATAAACAACTGATAAGTATAACAATTTTTACATGTTTATCTAAAACCATATTCATGAAAAATAGATTACTTCCCTTTATTTTAAGTATTATTGTCTTATTATCATTTTATAATAAAAATTTTGCACAGGCGCCTAATTTTGGAAGTGCAGCCAATTTTGTATTTTTTACTTCTAGTGGTGCTGTAGGTAATACGGGTGTTTCGAATATTACAGGTGATATCGGTACTAATTTAGGAGCTATAACTAATTTTAATGCCCCGAGTATCTTTACTGGAAATAGTTATATTGCTAATGTTGTAACCGCCCAAGCTGTTATAGATTTAAATAATGCCTATACACAGCTAAACAATATCGCTGCAACTAACACAACGCATACATTAACTTTTGGCAATGGTGAAACCTTAACTGCTGGCGTATATTCTGTAGCTGGAGCTGCATCAGTAAGTGGAACACTTAGCCTGGATGCACAAGGGGATGCTACTAAAATATTTATTTTTAAGACAGGAGGAGCATTTACAACAGCAGCATCAACTACAATCACTTTAGTTAATGGTACATTGGCGTGTAACGTGTTTTGGATAGCAGAAGGTACTATAGCAATGGCGGCATCCACTATTATGAAAGGAAGTCTTATTGCGCACAACGCAGCTAATTCTATGGGTGCTGGCGGCTCGCTTGAGGGTCGTATGTTTTCTACTGGAGGTGCAGTAACAGTAAACAATGTGGTCGCAACAATAGCTACGGGTTGCACAGTAGTACCAATGTGCACCGATAAACCCGTTATTACTACGCAGCCTTTATCAACAAGGGTATGTAATGGTCAATCCAGTACATTTAGCGTTGTAGCAACAGGCTCTAATTTAACCTATCAATGGCGTAAGGGTGGTGTAGATATTCCAGGAGCAACTTCATCTAGTTACAATATTGCATCATCTACTGCTAGTGATGCTGGTTCGTACAACGTTATAGTAATCGGATCCTGTTCGCCATTTGCAACTTCCTCTTCTGTAACATTTGGTTTAATTACCCCAGGTACAATTATAAATCTTGGTACTGTAGCTAATTTTGTTTTGTTTACCAGTAATGGGGCAATTGATAATACTAAAACTTCGCAGTTTACAGGCGATATTGGTACTAACCTTGGAGCCATTACGGGATTTGCAATTGCTACTATTAATGGAGCTACCCACAATTCGGATGCGGCAACTGGGCAATGTGTAACAGACTTACAAAATTTATATACCCAATTAAATAGTATTGTCGCTACTAATACTACTCATAACCCAGTTTTTGGTCTTGGCGAAACTCTTACTACAGGCGTATATTCTATCGGAGGCGCAGCATCGCTAGGAGGTACACTTACTTTAGATGCACAAGGAGATGCTACAAAAATATTTATTTTTAAAATTGGAGGAGCATTTACAACCGGCGCTTCTACAACAATCAATTTAACTAATGGAGCTTCTGCATGTAACGTGTATTGGATAGCAGAAGGTGCTATATCAATGGCTGCTTCAACATCAATGAAAGGAACGCTTATAGCGCACAATGCTGCAATATCTATGGCCGCTAATGGTATACTTGAAGGAAGAATGCTTTCTACTACAGGGGCTGTATCTATAAATCAGGTATCAGTATCAAAACCTACCGGTTGTATTGCAAATGGTTTGTGGACAGGTGCAGTAAACACTGACTGGTATACTAACTGTAACTGGTACACTGGATTGATTCCTACGAATACTACAAGTGTAACAATACCCTCGGGACTTGTTAATTACCCAGTAATAAATACAGGGTTTGCCAATGTAGCAAATATATCAATACAAAATAATGCTTCCTTAATGATAGCGGGAGCACAACTTAATATAAATGGATCAGTAACAAATGCAGGAACATTTACTAATTTGACTGGAACAATAGAAATGAACAGTTTGTCTCCACAAAACATACCTGCCAATACATTTGTTAATAACAGCATATTTAATTTAATTATAAACAATAATGTTTCTTTATCAGGAACGTTAAATATAATCGGGACTCTTTCCTTTGGGAGTAGTAATAACACACTATCAACTAATGGGTTTTTAACTTTAAAGTCAACAGCTACAGGTACTGCAAGACTTGCCGATATTACACACCTTGTAAATGATACCACTGTCACTCTTGTCGGAAACACAATTGTTGGTAATACTACAGTTGAACGATATTTTCCTGCACGCAGGGCATGGCGAATGGTAACAGCGCCTTTATCCGGGGCAGGTTCAATTTTCAACACCTGGCAAAATGGGGGTGTATTTAATGCAGGCATTGGAACTTATGTTACTGGTACTGGTGCAAATATTGTTTCCAATGGTATGGACGTAAGCCCTAACAATAACATTTCGCTAAGGATGGGTACTGGCCTAACTTCCGTAAGCAATACCCTTACTACTTTATTATCGGTCAATACAAATAATTTAAATAACAAGGCTGATAATACTGCTTTTTTTATTTTTGTTCGGGGCGACAGAACAGCTAGTAATTATAATATAAATAATAGCAACACAACAACATTAAGCAGCACTGGTAAATTGCAAACAGGTAATATTCAATTTACCTTTTTACCTACAGACGGTCTATATAATATGGTGGGGAATCCTTATGCTTCTCCAGTTGATTTCAGTAAATTAAACAAAACTAATTTAGGTGACGTTTTTTATACCTGGGATCCATATTTAAATTCGCAACAAGGTGGTTATATTACCATGTCCGGTAATCCTTTCGACCCGACAGCTGATTATATACAATCACCTGTTAGTCCGGCTGGCCAAACTAAAATTATCCAATCAAGTCAGGCTTTTTTTGTTATTAAAAATGACGCTTCTGCTGCAGCATCTTTGAATTTTAGCGAACCTGTAAAATCTCTCGGTAGTATTAATGGTAAAGGTACATTTAGGCCCATGAATGATTTGGAAATGTTAAGAACCAACTTGTATTTGCTAAATACAGATGGCACCACTGTTTTGGCAGATGGCAATTTGGTTCAGTTTGATAATCGCTATACTGCAAGTGTAGATAATTTGGACGCCATTAAATTTTCCAATAGCCTCGAAACGCTGGGCATATTGTGTGGTAGCACTTCTTTGTCGTTAGATAGAAGGCCATCATTAAATGTAAATGATACTATATTTTTTAAGTTTACCAAAAGCAGGCAATTAAAATACCAGTTTGAATTTATACCATCAAATTTAAATCCTTCGCTGCAAGCAGTTTTGGAAGATAGCTATACAGGAATTCCTACCCCATTGAGCATTAGTAATACCAGTACAATAAATTTTTTAGTTGATGGCAATGCAGCATCGCAGGTTGCTACTCGTTTTAGGATTGTATTTACTACTGTTAAAGTATTACCCGTTACCTACACAACAGTAAAAGCATACCAGCATTTAAAAGATGTTGCTGTTAATTGGACTGTAGAAAATGAGCTCAACATTAACAAATATGAAGTTGAAAAATCTACAGATGGGGTCAATTTTACAAAAGTATATTCTACAAAAGTTATACCCTTAAATGGGGCAATTGCCCACTATAACTATGTAGATGTAAATGCCATACAGGGTAATGCTTTTTACCGCATTAAAAATATTAATCTTAATGGATCTTTTCAATACAGCAGAGTAGTTAAAGTTGTAATTGGCAGTATGGTCGAAAATATTAGTGTGTATCCAAACCCGGTTGTTGATGGAGTAATTAGTTTACAATTGAGTAACCAGCCACAAGGAAAATACAAGTTGAGATTGATTAATAATCTTGGCCAAATAATATTTACCAATCAAATAATCCATGCAGGTGGCACAGCATTGAAAACTATTGTAACTACCCAAAAATTAGTTACAGGAACTTACGAGTTAGAGGTAACCAAACCAAATAATACCAAAACAAATATGAACGTATTAGTAAAATAAAAAGCATTTTATTTTACTAATACGTTTTAATTTAAAAGGGAGTTGTAAAACAACTCCCTTTTAAATTAAAACCACCTTCGTAAATATAAATCGAAAATACTGCGGTTAGTTTCATTATTAAGGAAAGGTTGTTGCTCATAGTCTAATTATTTATTTTCATAAATTTATTTTCAATAAGCTGGTTTTAGAGGTAAAAAATTACAGATAAGAAGGCTATAAAAATTCCAAATACTTCAAATAAAAAGCATGTAATTTTAAAATTACTAACCAATTTGGTGGATAATAGCAAAAAAGTATTTACTGTTAAAGAGTAGATACAGAAAGTTTTTGGGAGAGCATCCGGAAGTGCCAACTAAAAAAATATTTATTGTTAATTATTTAAAAATATGGTTAAATAATTTATTAAAAAACTAATAATATCGATTACAATTATAGAAGATGACCCGCAATTAAAAATAAACCTTGTTGATTTAATTGACATTGACACTGATTTATTTCCTTATTTTTCGTGTAATATATTGAAAAATGGATTATACATTTTGAAAAGGAAACAGCAAATCCTGACCTATTATTTTTAGATATAGGATTACGAGGTATATCAGCATGTAAGGCGATTTCTATTATTAAAAAAGCGTGCTCAAAAACTATATTTATTGTTATATCAGGCGACAGTAGTTTCTACAGTATTTAGGACGCAATTACCAATGGAGCAAATAGATATTTATTAAAGCCTTTCACCTTAGAAGAATTAAAACTACAAATAGAAGTTGTAAAATCCGAAGGCGCTGAATTATCACGCAATATTTCGGAAAAATTAGTACGGAGTTTAAATTCTGCTATTATTGCTGAAAGTAACATGGATAACTTATTAACTTTAAGGCAAAAGAAGTGGTGGAATATTTGATTAAAGGCTTAACTTATAAAGTGATTTCCAATATTTTAAAAATTTCTACTAGCACTGTAAATGGTCATATAAAAAATATTTGTCTAAAAATGGGAGTCAATTCAAAATCAGAACTGGTAAACAAGGTGCTTGCCAACAGGGCCAATGAAAAAGTATTTATCACCTATTAATACTGATATGAAAAATACATACGATAATAAATTTATAAAGAAAAATTGATTAAAATTAACCAGTCAATCTGCTAAAAATGGCGACTACTCTACATAACAAGAATGATAGACGGATTTTAGAACTTAATTATCTGCTTAATAATATTTCGGACGCAATTTTATTTGAGTCCTTTAACAATGAGATATTATTTGTCAATCAAAATTTTTGTAACCTATTTAAAATACCGCTTTCTTCCGAAACATTAATTGGCACCAATTGTGCCGAAGCGGCAAAACAATTTGCCCATCTTTTTAAATATCCGACACAATTTATTGATGGTATATTTCATACGTACGAACAAAAGAAATCTGTTCTTAATGAAGAATTATTATTTGCAGATGGCAGTCCTATTTATCGTGATTACAAACCAATGCTGAATCATCCGGATTTTAGTGGACACCTTTGGATATACAAGAATGCTGTAAAACTAAAATCAAAATTAGGTAAAGTAGAAGTGCAACAAATATTTTATAAAAACCTGTTAAATAATCTCCCCGCCGATATCGCCATTTTTGATATTGAACACCGGTATATTTTTTTAAATATTATGGACATTTCAACAATTGATACAAGTCATTGGCTAATTGGGAAAGATGATTTTGATTATTGCAGAAAAACCAATAAGCCGCTTGAATTAGCTATTAACAGAAGGGCATTTTTTACAGAAGCAATTTCCAAAAAAGAGATAGTCGAGTTTGAGGAAATAAATTATACAAATGATGGTAAAAAAGTTTACAACCTGCGGAAATATTATCCGATTCAAAAACCTGACGGCAGTATTGAAACAGTCATTGGTTATGGAATTAATATAACCAAATTGAAGGAAAGAGAAGAGATAGTTGTAGAAAGAGAAAGGGCTCTTAGAGACCTGTTAGAATTTATGAATCAGTTAATGGTTGTAATTAATGAAGCAGGTAATATTCAATATTCTAACTCCCAATGGAGTTTATTAATTGGTATTTCTCCTGAAGATTGTCTAGATAAAAAATTAATTTCTTATATAAAAACTAATAAAACCCCCTTTACTGAAAATATAAATACTTATATAAAAAAATGTAAATATAAATACGCTAATAGCCGGGTTTGCATAAATGATAAAAATGGCAAAAAGCACACATTCATTTATTATTTATCCAATTTTATAGTCCCAGGTTCACTTGATAATAATTTAGCCGTTTTTTTTAGTGATATTACTTTGCAATTAATGGCCGAAAATGAACTCAAAAAAATTGCCAGGCAAGAGCGTAAATTAAATGAACTCAAATCAAATTTTGTTGGCCTGGTATCACACGAATTAAGAACGCCTCTTTCTGTTATTATGTCAAATGCAGAATTGATAGAAATGAAAAGTGCTATTCTTAAAGATGGGCAACCACCATCAACCCTTGTTAACACCAACAGAATTATAGAACAGGTAACTAAAATGACCCAACTGATGAATGATTTTCTCTTTTTAGGTAAAATTGAAATGGATAAAATCCCACTAAACCCTGAACTGTTTGACGTTGTAAATTTGGTTAATGAACTTAAAGTAGGCTTATATGCACCCTGGAAAGATGAAAGAATACTTGAAGTTTCTGTTAAAGGAATACCACAATATATAATTGCAGACCAATCGATGATTAGAAATAGCCTTATTAATATTATCAATAACGCATTTAAATATTCGCCGGGTAAAAAGGCACCAAAACTACGGCTTAGATTTACTGATAAAATATGGCAAGTGATAATTGTAGATTATGGTATTGGTATTTCAAATGAAGATCAAAAATATATATATGAGCCATTTGTAAGAGGCCACAATGTTGATGAAATTGAAGGAACCGGACTAGGTTTAGTTGTAGTTAAGTTTTTTATCAAAAAAAACAAGGGTAAAATATATTTAAAAAGTTATGAGGGTAAAGGCACAGCCGTTATACTACAATTTTTAAGATAGTTTTTTTAAAAGCGATACTATACTCATTTACTAAATAGTCCAAAAGGCTATGTGGAAATCTTAAATTGTTTTATGCCCACAGAAAATGGACTAGATTATTCACTGGTATAAAGTTAATATGTTATCGCTTGTGCGATACCGCCAATTCCATCTGCGTATGCAAATAATAACATATTTCAAATTCACCCACAATAATTGTCTTATTTATACTGCTATGGTACGTATTTGTTGGTGAGATTTGTATTGTAATAAAATGAAAATTATATGAGAAAAATAATTGTTTTATCAATGATCACAATAGATGTTGAGTGAAGCAAGCACCCGGAGGATCAAAGGAAGATAGATCACAAGGTTTCAAATACGGGCGTGGATTGCATCTTATGGTGACAAGTCGTATGGTTCAGCATTGGAAAATGAGCTGAAACATGCAGATTATTTTGGTAGAAAAACACTTGAGATTTGGGCAGGCTATTGTCCTTAAATTGCAGACTTTTAACCGGGTATCAATGATGGTGAAAATACGTATTATCTAAAACCAGAAAAAAGTTGTTTGGAAAATGTACCAACTCAGCAGCATTTACTTTAATAGAAAGTATTGTTACTACAATCGGTGTAATGTTGGCTAATTACAAGCGAGCCGGAAAAGTGAAGATAGGTACTGTTGAAGTTTAAGGAGAATTAAATGAAAAAATAACTTCACTGCTAAAAGCATTAACTGCTAAGCCTTGATGAATAACTATGCAGCAAAAGGTTATTAATAAAATAGTGAATTAGCTTTGCAAGCTAATAATAGCTTAATAAATTTTTATACAAATATATAAATTTTTGCTTTTGTAAAAAGTAATTTTTCTTCATAAAACCTACTCAAAAAGATTTAGCCCTTTGATATAACAACTACCCCTTATTCAAGGGATATATTCCTGATAATAAAGTAGATATGTTTGTATTCCTAATTAAGATAGGTACCCAGAATGTAAATGCTGCATCCAGTTATCAATGTTTGAGATTTATTTTAAGTTAAATCAATAACAACGATAATTATACCTCCCAGAGTTACAATTTGATGGTATTATAATCTGCATAAAAACATAGTTATTGCTATTCATTTTTTGATTCCTGTATAGGGGATAATAAAAATATTGATGACATAGTAATTTTAAGATGTAAAATTCCAATTTCCTACCAACTTCTAATAGCTTAATTAATAAATTAAGTCCTATCCAAACTATTTACAACAAATAAGCAACATCTTGAATTTTGTTTAGGGGTTACCTCTTTCAAAAAGCAGGTAAGTAATATTTTTGTCATGTTCTATTATTAATTAACCACTTAACTAAAAATTTATTATGAGAATTTTTTATCTGTTAATTTTAACTGTAGTGTTTTTTTCATTTACAGTTGAAACCACCTATGCTCAAACT
The DNA here is from genome assembly GCA_025352695.1 of Ferruginibacter sp. Taxonomy (GTDB): domain Bacteria; phylum Bacteroidota; class Bacteroidia; order Chitinophagales; family Chitinophagaceae; genus Ferruginibacter. The sequence goes on from JANXSK010000174.1 coordinate 12,017, forward strand.
GCTCAAATCAGTTTTGGAGATGCGCAAACATTTAGTGTGCTTGCAGCAACCACAGTTACAAATACTGGTCCAACTTTTGTTTCTTGCAATGTTGGTGTAAGCCCAGGCTCATCTATAACAGGGTTCGATTTGCCGGTTAGCATAGGTGGTACCATTTTAAATGGCCAGGTTTACGGGCAAGTAGCATCACTTGCAGGGCCTGCACAAGTAAGTGCACACCTTCTTTACAATCAACTGAATGCCATGGTTAATTCTTCTGCGGTTGACTTAACCGGTAAAGGTTTAGGATATGCAGATGGTGTAATGTCACTTAACCCTGGTGTGTACACTTTTAGCTCTTCAGCACTTTTAAAAGATACCCTTGTTTTAAATGATGGCGGCGATCCTAATGCAATCTTCATTATTAAAATGGGTTCAACTATAACAACTGCAAGTTATTCAAAAGTAAAAATGCAAAGTGGTGGAAAGGGAACCAACGTATTTTGGCTTATTGGATCTTCTGCTACCATTGGTACCTATACCCAATTTTGTGGAAATATTATTGCTGTTACAAGTATTACAATGACAACAGGTTGCACCACAACAGGAAAACTTATTGCGCTTGGTGCTGCTGTAACAATGGATACTAATAAAGTACTTAGCGATAATTGTTCTGGATTACCCACTACTTTCAGTTTTTATTTAGATGCCGATAAGGATGGTTACGGAACAGGAAGTTTGGTAAGTGTTGCTGCAGCAAATGCTACCACACCACCTGTAGGTTATAGTATCAATAATACAGATTGTAATGACAATGATGCAACCGTACATGCTTCCTTCTCTTTCTATGTTGATGCAGATAAGGATGGTTATGGTACAGGAAATTTGGTAAGTATTTGTGCTGTTAACGCTACCACACCACCTGTAGGTTATAGTATCAATAATACAGATTGTAATGACAATGATGCAACTGTACATGCCTCTTTCACTTTCTATATCGATGCAGATAAAGATGGTTATGGTTCAGGCGCTTCAGTGATACTTTGTGCAGCAAATGCCACTACGCCACCAGTAGGTTATAGTGCAACCGGAACAGATTGTAATGACAATGATGCAACCGTACATGCTTCCTTCTCCTTCTATGTTGATGTAGATAAGGATGGATATGGTACAGGAAATTTGGTAAGTGTTTGTGCTGCCAACGCTACCACACCGCCCGTAGGTTATAGTATCAATAACACAGATTGTAATGACAATGATGCAACCAAACATGGCGGCTTCAGTTTTTACATCGATGCAGATCAGGATGGTTTTGGTTCAGGCGCTTCAGTGATACTTTGTGCGGTAAACGCCACTACCCCACCCGTAGGTTATAGTATTAATAACACAGATTGTAACGACAATGATGCTACCAAACATGCTTCTTTTAGTTTTTACATCGATGCAGATAAAGATGGTTATGGTACAGGAAGTTTAGTTAGTGTTTGTGCAGTAAATGCCATTACCCCACCAGTAGGCTATAGTGTTAATAATACAGATTGTAACGACAATGATGCAACTGCACATGCGTCTTTCACTTTTTATATAGATGCAGATAAAGATGGTTATGGTACTGGAGCTGCAGTAATACTTTGCGCAGCGAATGCCACTACACCCCCAATAGGTTACAGTATCAATAATACAGATTGTAACGATAACAATGCAACTGTAAATACGTCTTTCACTTTCTATATAGATGCAGATAAAGATGGTTATGGTACCGGAGCTGCAGTAATACTTTGCGCAGTAAATGCCACTACACCCCCAGTAGGCTATAGTAGTAACAACACAGATTGTAATGATAATAATGCCACCCTACATGCTTCTTTTCCTTTTTATGTTGATGCAGATAAAGATGGTTATGGTACAGGAAGCTTAATAAATGTTTGTGCGGTAAACGCCACTACGCCACCGGTTGGTTATACAAGTAACAATACAGATTGTAACGATAAGGATGCTACCGTACATGCTTCCTTTTCTTTCTATGTTGATGCAGACAAAGATGGTTATGGTGCCGGAAGTTTGGTAAGTGTTTGTGCGATAAATGCCACTACGCCACCAATAGGTTATAGTCTTAATAATACAGATTGTACTCCAAATGATGCAACTAAACATGACGCATTTCCTTTTTATATAGACGCAGATAAGGATGGTTATGGTTATGGAGCTCCAGTGATACTTTGCGCAGCAAATGCCACTACGCCACCAGTAGGGTATAGTATTAACAACTCAGATTGTAATGACAATGATGCCACCATACATGCTACTTTTAGTTTCTTTTTAGCGGATAAAAATGGTAAGCCTACAGGAAATTTAATAAATCTTTGTGCAATAAACGCTACTACACCACCAGCAGGTTACACGCTTAGGGTAAACAGTTTAACTGCTTCCATCGTATCTGTTATTGGAGCTGTTTCCATAACTGGTCAAGCGCCTCTAGATGGAAAAATTAATGTGACAAGCTACCCGAATCCAAGCAATACAAGCTTCAAGATTTTTAACCAGGGTAAATTACCGGTTGATTTAAGGATTGTAGATTTCAGCGGCAAAGTGCTTGATGTATTTCATTCTATCGGGGCTGGCGTTAAAATTGAAGTGGGAGTTGGATACAAACCAGGTATCTACGTTGTAGAAGCTTTTGATAAAAATGAAAAAGTTATTATAAAGTTGATTAAACTATAATAGCTACTTGAATTAAATAAAAAACCCGACCAATTTGGCTGGGTTTTTTATTTAATTCAAAATAAATCATTGAAAGTTTGTTTTTAAGTACGCTTCAATTTCACTTCCTTTTGCTTTGCTTAAAGCATCAAATCTTTTTTTATACGCAGGATCAGTAAAGTTTTTGTACTGTGCCGGAATATTTTTTCTTACTCTTAATACCTCATCAATTCCTTTTTTTATTTTATCGATGTCATTTATATTTTCAAGATAATTGATCAGGCCTATACTCATGCCTATTTTTTCCTGGCTAAATGGGGTTTCATTAAACAGATTGGTAAAGGTTTCATAATCAGATTCCTTCCCCTCTGTAATTAAACTGGTCATTACCACTTCAGCCAATGCACCTTTTGCGTCAGTTGTATATTTTTTTGATAATTCATAACCTTTGGATGGGTCTAATCCTATCAATCCTCCTAAAGCCGCGCCAGCTACACTGTACGATGAATCATTTACATATTTTTCAAATAAGGATTTATATTTTTCATCTTTTAGACCTGCTAAAAAGCTAATTGCATCCGATTGCGTTTTTTTGCTTTTATCTTCATTGGCAATTGATTCTATACTTTTAACAACATCAGGATCTTTCGAAAATTTAGCCTCATAAATACTTAAAATAGTTTGGCTTCTTAATCCTGAAAATTTATCAGTTAAACCTATTGTTACTTCTTTCATTTGCTTAACTGTAAAATAATCCAATGCTTCTTTTCTATCTAGGTAATTAAGTGCATACTTATTCTGGTAAATAAAATTTGCTGCAGTTTTATTATCTGTTTTTTCACAGAGTAAAATCTTATCGGCATCTACATTTATTAAATCTGGTCTTTGCGAGTAACTAAAAGTAAAGGTGTCAATACTATTTTCTATCCATACTTTTTTGCTGATTTTATTGGCTCCTGAATAAATATCAATAGCAATCGGTAAACGGAATATTTTATCTGTTTTTTGTGTTTGCTCAATAATAACTTGCGCCTTACCTTTAACATCATCATACCTATACTCAATTTTTAATTTTGGATGTCCGCTGCCATAATACCATTGGTTCCAAAACCAGTTTAAATCTTGGCCAGTAACTTCTTCAAAAGCTAATCGCAATTGCGCTGCTTCTCCGGATTTAAATTTATTGGTATTTAAATAATTATTGAGCGATTTAAAAAAGGCATCATCGCCTACATAATTACGAAGCATGTGTAATACGCGGCCGCCTTTATTATAACTAACTGCATCAAACATATCTTCCTTATCTGCATACCTAAAACGAACCAGTTCTTTTTTGTCGCTGCCACTTTGCAGATATCCCTGCATATCTTCAAAATTATGTTGATCAGCAACATCTTTTCCAAACTTATATTCATCCCAAAGGTATTCGCTGTAATTGGCAAAGCTTTCATTTACTGTAAGGTTGCTCCAGCTTTCGGCAGTAACTAAATCTCCAAACCAATGATGAAAAAGCTCATGTGCAATGGTTTCTTCCCAGCTGTTACCATCAGTTAACTGCCTTGCATTTTGGTAAGCACTTTCCTGGTGAAGTGTTGCGGTAGTATTTTCCATTGCGCCACTTACATAATCCCGTCCAACTATCTGAGCATATTTTGGCCACTGGTAAGGAACTCCCAATATCTTTTCATAAAAGCGAATCATTTCAGGTGTGTTGCCAAAAATTTTCCGTGCAACAGATTCGTATTTTTTTTCTACATAATAGTTTACTTCTATAGATTTGTATTTATCTTTTACAATGGTAAAATCTCCAACTCCCATAAAAAACAAATAGGGTGCATGTGGCAGATTCATTTTCCAATAATCTGTTCGTGTGCCGTCTTTATTTTTTTGTTGACTTATTAATAAGCCGTTACTTAAGGTTACATATTTTGCTGGTACTGTCATATAAATTTCTTCAGTACTTTTTTGGTTTGGTTTATCGATTGTTGGCATCCAAACACTATTTGCTTCTGTTTCTCCTTGTGTCCAAATTTGTGTTGGTTTATCTTTTTCTTTACCTGTTGGATTAATAAAGTAAAGGCCTTTCGCATCAGTAATGGCTGCACTTCCCGCTACTTTTAAATCATTTGGCCGGGCTATATATTTTATAAAGATGGTATAGTTTTCTCCCTCTTTATAGATTTTATCAAGTTTAATAAATAATTGAGTGCTATCGTATATGTATTTAAGGGCTATTTTTAATGTACCTTTTACAATGGATACTTCATCAATATCCATTCCTTTAGCATCAAGTGTTACCGTATCAATGGAATAAAAATGTGGTTGTAGGGTAATCCACGCTTTTCCATACATCCATGATTTACTATAGTTGAAGTTTACTTCCAATTTGGTATGAACAAGGTCATTAACTTTTGGATAGCTAGCTTTATAGCTATTTTTAGGAGATACAGTATTTATGGATGCAGTAGGCTGAGATTTTCCAATTGTTATACCGGAAATCAATACAATAAAAAAGAATATTTTCTTCATATAAATATTTTAGTTGGCTGTAAAAATAACCTTAGTGTTGTTAATCCAAAACGAATTTTCGAATATTTGGTAAAACGATAACTATAATAAGTAGTTTTGTGATCTAAGTTTTACAAAGCATGAAGCACCTATTAGTCGGCCCTTTTTTTACATTCCTGTTTATTTCAATCAATGTAAAAGCTCAGCTGAATCATTTTATTTATGTACAGGCAGATAATAAGCAACCCTTTTATGTGAGGCAAGATAAAAATGTGTATAGTTCAACAGCTACTGGTTATCTGGTACTTGCTAAATTAAAAACGGGCTCTTATGAGTTGGTTTTTGGGTTTCCAAAAAATGAATGGCCAGAACAAAATATTCATTGCGTTGTAGAGGAAAAGGATCTTGGTTATCTACTAAAAAACTTTGGAGATAAGGGCTGGGGATTATTTAATCTTCAATCTTTAAATGTATTGATGGCAAATGAAAATGGTAAAAATAATGAGGTAGCTAAAGAAATAAGAACGGATGCATTTTCAAATATGCTTTCAACAGTGGTAAATGACCCAACTATAAAGGAAAATGAATCAGTAAAACAAGAAGCAAAGAAGATAATTACAGATGACGTAAAACCTGCTGTTGCAGTAAATTCTGAAACTCAAAGGGCGCAGAAAAAAAATACATCTAATGAGGAATCAAGAACTGGTCTTGTAAAAGAAGCGGAATCAATTACTACAAATGTTGCATCAAAAAATGAAGAGATTAAAAAAACAGATAAAGAAGAACCAAAGATTGAATCTGTGAAATCAATTGAATCGGTGCTACCTGATATTGCATTAAATTCTGAATCTAAAAAGCAAGAAGTTAAAAATGGAGACAAAGAAGAACAAAAGATAGAACCAATAAAAGTAAAGGAGCTCCTAGTTACTGCAAAAGCACCTGAAATTATAAAAAAAGATGTGATAGAGGACAAAGTAGCTATCATAAAAAGGCTAACCAATAAAAGTGCTGAAGGATTAGAAATGGTTTATGTGGATTTTGCTAACGGAAATTATGATACAATAAGAATCTTAATCCCAATAGAAAAAAAGCAGCTTATTGAAATTGCACAAGAAAAACCAGATGCGAATATCAAGCACAAAAAGGAGATAAAAGCAATTGAAGTTGAATCTGTAAGTATTGCAAATGTTGAAAAAAATAAAGAAGCAAAATTTCTTAAAATTGAGCTGCCTAATCCTAATTTGAAAGTAAATGAAGTAAAGGGAGACAGTTTGCTACATGAAAGTATCGCTCATTCCGCAATGATTAATTCCGATTGTAAAAATTTTGCCACAAACGAAGATTTTTTAAAATTGCGAAAAAAAATGGCTGCCGCAGCACATCCTGAAGACATGATAATGGTATCCAAAAAAGCATTTAAAACAAAGTGCTTTACAACTGAACAGCTTAAAAATTTAAGTGTATTATTTTTAAATGATTCCGGCAAGTACAGTTTTTTTGATGCTGCTTATCCTTTTGTATCTGATTCACAAAATTATAAACAGCTGGAAAACCAGTTAGCTGAAACCTATTATATTAAACGTTTTAGAGTAATGGTAAAACATTAATAACGCTTTAAACACAATACAAATTTTTCGATGCCTCGCTATTTTATAGAAGTTGCTTACATAGGAACCTTGTATTCAGGCTTTCAAATACAACAAAATGCCAAATCTATTCAGGCCGAAATTGAAAAGGCTTTTAAAATATTTTTTAAGGAGGAAATAACACTCACCTGTTCTTCACGTACGGATGCAGGTGTACATGCGATCAGTAATTATTTTCATTTTGATGCATCAAGTTTACCTTCGAAGCAAATATTGGATAATATTAACTACAACCTAAATGCTATTTTGCCTGATGATATAGTAGTGAAGCGTATATATGAGGTAGCCCATAATGCCCATAGTCGTTTTGATGCTTTAAGTAGATTATATAAGTATACCGTGTATCAAAATAAAGATCCCTTTGTAGCGGATAGAGCATATTACTATCCTTATAAATTGGATTTCGATAATTTACAACATGCTGCGGGAATATTAATGGATTATGTTGATTTCACTTCTTTTTCAAAAAAGAATACCCAGGTAAAAACATTTAATTGCATCATTATGAAAAGTGAATGGATGATAAAAGATAACCTTACCGTTTACAATGTAGAAGCCAACCGTTTTTTGAGGGGGATGGTTAGAGGGCTTGTTGGAACAATGCTAAAAGTGGGTACCGGTCGGTTATCAATAAATGAATTTCGTGATATTATAGAAGGTAAAGATTGTACAAAAGCTGATTTCTCGGCTCCTTCTCGAGGCCTTTTTCTTCTAAACGTTCGATATTAAAGTTGATAAGATTTGATTTTACCTTATCCAAAAAAATAATTTTCACCTTTTTTAATTGTTAGATGTGCATCTTACAATTAAGTAGTTACTTAATATAATCTCTCATTATGCTACCTTTCTTTTCGACTGTAAATTTGTCTAAGAATTATCTTCAAAATTGCGCTACCAATAAAGTCACTGTAGTATTGAGTTTCCCCTGAATTAATTTGCAATCTGTATTAAGGGTGAGGATATTTTTTATAAAAAATTTGGTAGTAATTTATATCCTCCTATCTTTGCACTCCGCTAATAAAAAAAGTGGAAAGTTCTTTTTAAAAAGCCTCATTTAAAATTATAATTTGCTAATTTTTCAAAAAGATATAAATAAAAGTTGGGCGATATTGCAAAAGCTTATACCTTTGCAATCCAAATAAAAAAAATTACAAAAGCTCTTCTAAATATTAGGTTTAAATTGTTCATTATCAATCTTTTAAAACGAAAGTTTTTTCTGAAAAAAACAAATTAAATTAGGCTAATAAAAAATAGGTAGTTACTTTTGCATTCCGTTTAAAAATCGGGAAAAAATAAAAAGGTAATAATAAGTTCTTTGAAAGATTGGAAACAATAGCGCAGACAATTTTAGGATTGTTTAACAGGTAAACATGCACAAATAATAATTAAAGATTTGACAAGTTTTTTCCGAG
>JANXSK010000205.1 GCA_025352695.1 Ferruginibacter sp.
TAAGAAACTCCAAAAGGCAGACTGAAAATTGTCCATCCATCCACGGCTTTCATCCATTTTTTACACAACCACGCCATTGCACCTTTGCACAGTCAATAATGACAAGCAATTTTAAAAAACAAAAACAATGGCAAATTTTAATGTTCCCAGCAGAGAAAACGTATCTGCAAACAATCAAGAGAATTTTGATAATCTTAAAAAAGGGCTTGGAATGGTTCCAAACCTTTACGCAGTAATGGCTTTGTCCGACACCGCCTTGGGGAATTATCTTGCGTTTCAAAATGCAAAAATGACCTTTTCCAACAAAGAAAAGCAAGCTGTGAACTTAGTGGTAAGTCAGGTTAATGAATGCTTATATTGCCAATCAGCTCATACATTGCTTGGTACTATGAATGGACTTACGGAAGAACAAACTATTGAAATTAGAAAGGGCGGAGCTGCATTTGATTTAAAATTAAACGCTTTGGTTTCTTTAGCAAAGGAAATCACCATCAAAAAGGGTTTCATCTCTGAAAGTGGCTTAAACAATTTTGTAAATGCAGGTTATACCAAAGGGCAAATAGTAGAATTGGTAATGTTGGTTGCAGAAAAATCAGCGATGAATTATTTACACGCCATAACTAAGGTGGACATAGATTTTCCAGTTGCCAAGTCTATTTAAAACATTTTGCAGGACAAATACTTTAGTTTGTCCTGTACTTTTAAAAAATAAAATAATGGAAAATATACGACATCCTCTACCGCCTTTTACACTTGAAACTGCATTACAAAAAGTGCAAATAGCACAAGATGCCTGGAATACAAAAGACCCTGAAAAGGTTTGCCAGGCTTATAGTTTAGATACTGAATGGAGAAATAGAACTGATTTTTTAAATGGTAGGAAAGAGATAAAAGAATTCCTGACTAGAAAGTGGCAAAAAGAATTAGATTACAAATTAAAAAAAGAACTTTGGGGATTTAGAGAAAACAGAATGGCTGTAAGATTTGAATATGAATGGCATGACAATTCGGGGCAATGGTTCAGAAGTTACGGCAATGAGTTATGGGAGTTTGACGAAAATGGTTTAATGAAAAAACGTTTTGCAAGCATTAATGACTTACCCATTGATGAAAACGAAAGAAAATTGAAATGAACACTCAAAATACATTAACGCTTGTAAATCCTCAAAATGGTAACCTTGCTTTCAAAGTATTTGCTTTTGAAACTAATGATTTTTTTGACCATATTCAGCGTAACAATTATTATACATTAATATGGATACAAAAGGGCAAAGGAAAACTAAAAGCTGATTTTTCTGATTACAAATTTTCAAACAACAATCTGTTGGCGTTTTCCCCTTACCAACCATTTATGCTGATACCTGAAAATGGTTTAAAGGGAACAGCTATCCAATTTCATCCTGATTTCTTTTGCATTCATAAACATCAGCAGGAAGTAGCTTGCAACGGTGTTTTGTTCAATAATATTTATCAGCCACCTACCGTAACTATTGACGAAAACTCACAATCTACACTTCAAATGATTATTGAGCAAATGAAGTCTGAAATGCAAAATACTGCATTAGCTCAATACGAATTACTTATTTCGTACTTAAAAATATTTTTAATTACAGTAGCAAGACTAAAGACAGACCAGCAAATTGAAGCCAGAAATGCAACTTCAAATTTACAAGAACCTTTCATACTTCAATCACTAAAAGAAGCTATTGAAAAAAACTACAAAGAAAAACATACAGCAAGCGACTATGCTGCAATCTTGAATATTACAGCTAAAGCATTAGCAAAAATTGCAAAGACACATCTCAACAAAACACTTACTTTCTTAATTTCTGAACGTATAATCATAGAAGCAAAAAGGGAATTATATTTAACCAATAAGCCAGTAAAACAAATAGCTTATGAGTTAGGCTATGACGATGAATATTATTTTAGCAGGTTTTTTAAAACCAACACAGACGTTTCCCCTCAAATATATCGCAACACAGTTGGCTTTGACAGACAATCATCACTTAACGCTGACTGAAGAAAAACGGCATATAACATTATGTCGTATAGCCGAAAGCCCCCGAATTAAAAAAGGATTAAAATAAAATGCAAAAGCCCCGGTCATCAGAGACTGGGGCTTTTGGCTATACGCTGTTCAGCGACACCGGCCTTTAGGTGGGTTTGTAGTATTTATGTATCCCCTCCACCAACCCCATCTTTCATGTTTAAAAATGAGTAGTGAGCTTTGCGATTATGGAACACAACAATATAACGCAGGCTCAGGTAATGCAAGCCCATATAGCAGCATGTAAATCAAGCGGTATAACAGTAAA
>JANXSK010000214.1 GCA_025352695.1 Ferruginibacter sp.
ATAGTTTTTAGCTTGAGCTAAATGCACATCTTCTAAATTAATAAGTGCTTTTAATTCTACCATAATATTTCCCTCTACTATAAAATCTGATCTTCTTGTGCCAACTTCTTCAGTTTCATAAAATATTGTTTGTTCCTTTTCTCTAACAAAATCTAACCCAGCTTTTCTTAGTTCAATAGCCAGGCATCTTTGGTAAATCACTTCCTGAAAACCGTTGCCTAAAGTAGTGTGCACCTTCATAGCACAACCTATTATTTTAAAAGTTATTTCATCTTGTTGCATCTGCTAAATTTTGTCTGAATCAGGATTTCAATTGATTGATTTTCAGAATTATAAAGGGCACCTAATCCTGCTAATTTTTAAATTTTGTAAATCCTGATTCAGACTATCACCATAGCCTACACCATCATCCCGAAGGGTGTTGCAGAAAGCCCATACTTTACTTATTATGCTGGAAGTGTTTGCTGTATTGTTATTGCTCATTGTTCAATGTTTTTTGAAACCATGCCAAATAATTTTCCAATTGCGAAACGAGATAATAAGGCAGATTTAGTAATTGATATTTTTTTTCGGTTAATGTAGTTGCTTCTGTTATACTCATTTCGCCTGAATAAAACCTAACTGCCATAGTATGCGGTGCCATATCCATAAAAATATGCAGTGATTTTAACTTTCCTTCTGTTCCTGATTTTATCTCTACCGGAATTAATTTGCCATCAAAAGGAAATAAGTAATCCACTTCTGCGGATGAATCCTTTTTTTCTCTTACCCAAAAATACAGGCTTGCTAATGACAGGTATTGAAAGGCAAGTATTTCTTGCCCTACCAAATGCTCTACCATGGCGCCCTGGTACACACTATTTAAATTTGTTGTACCCAATATTTCTTTTTGTATACCGGCAAAATAATTTAGCATGTCTGTATTCAGTACCTGTAGCCGGGGCGATTTTTTTATATCGGACAATAGTGGCAATATGGCCCCGGTGTTGGGATAAACCAACTGAAGCAGCAAGGCTTTCTCTACGGTTCGCAGTGCATCCCCCATTTCACGGGAACGATAGGACGAATTGCCAAAACCTTCAAATTTTATTCTTTTACCCGCCAACAAAAAGGAGCTGCGGATTACATGCCGGATTTGTTATACCTGCGATGCAGTGCCGGCATATTTTTCTACATCGTCGAGGAAGGAACTGATCAGTGAATCATAAATAGGCCCCAATGCGGTTAAATCTTTGTGCTGTGCATAATTGTTTACTATTTCCGGCATACCCCCAATAAGGGCATAAGTATGAAAAAGCTGCAACAGTTTGCTGTGCGCAAATAGTGCTACCGGTACTTTTTGTACTTGTTCCAATGCTGCAGTTTCGCCAAGGGCGGCTAAAAATTCAGGAAAACAAACAGGCCTCATTACTTTATACGCTACCCGGCCCACAGGAAAACTTATATTTTTATTAAACAGGGTTTCCAGCATACTGCCTGCTGCAATTACTGCTATGCCCGGCTCCATTTCATAAAAGTACCTGAGTATATTTAAAGCCTTTGGCACTTCCTGTATTTCATTTATAAACAACAGGGTACTGTTCTTTGTGTTAAGTTTTTTATTTTTTAAAAAAAACAGGGTTTGCACCAATGTTTCGATGGTAGTAAATGCTTTAAAGGGCGCTTTTCTTCTGCCAGCTCCAGATTAAGATAGATATACTGATCAAATTGCGCAGCAAACTGGTTAACCATTGTTGTTTTGCCCACTTGCCTTGCCCCCTCTAATTACCAATGGCTTACGGCCCGGATGCACAGTCCATTGCTCTAATTCTTTTATTATTAACCGATTGAACATGTAATAAAGAATGGGTAATTTTATTTAGTTTATGTAACAGAGCGTGGGTAAATATTTGAAAATTTTGTAACAAAGAGAGGGTATAATTTACATCAATTTTCCCTCAATTGCTCTCTTGGTTTTAGTTCTTTTGGCAGTCGCTTATTTTCAAATTCAAGAAAATGTCCATGCTGGGCGGCACTTGTTTTTATTATTGCCCATTCAGTCTTATCGGTTGAAGCTTCGTTTTCACATTTTGGACTCCAGCCTTGGTCAAGCTTTTTTATTACTAATTTTATAGCTTGATAATTCTCTCCTGTTATCAACCTATTTAATACAGACTGCCGGTAGGTTTTTAGTTGCTGTTGGACTGTACGCAGGTTTTCTATGCCTTTGTCTAACTCACTAAAGAGTTCTTCTATTTTGGAAACAATGTCGAGTTGGGTGGGTTTCGGAGGAAGAGGAATGTGTATTGTTTCAAAATTACCCTTGTTGACGATTGAAACAGTTGTGCCTGTTACTAACTTTTCTAATTGTCTTTTAAATAATGGTGATTGAGCCTGATAAAAAATATATTTACCACCAATGTTTTCGATTTCTATTATTGCATTTATTTGTTGGTTAAATTCACCTGTTTTCTTTACAAATCCTGTTCTTCCTAAATTGCCGATACAGGTTACTAAGACTGTATTTGGTGGAATAACTCTGGCCTTTGTGGAACCCTTAAATGAAAGCATTTCTTCGGTAGCACTGATTGTTCCATCCCACAAGTGCGGGGGGTTAAAAAATGGAATATCATTACCATAATTTAATGAATCAGATTTTGATGGAGTTGTTCCTGTAACTACATCACATATATCTCCCAACTTTCACCCACTTCCAACCTTTTGGTAATTGTTTTATATTTTGCTCTTCGTTCATTTGTTTAATTAAGTTATTTATTACAAGAGTGCGATCCCGATGAAAATCGGGACTGGCTGCCAATGAAGTTAAATAGTAGTACTTCACCCTGGCCAATTATCTGAATCAGTATTTACAGAATTTACGGATTATCAGAATTCGTTTTTTTTAGCTCTTGTATTAATCCTGTCCATTCTTTAATCTTGATAATCCTGATTCAGACAATTCTACGCCGTCAGCAGAATGTGCAATTGTTATGTATTATTTAATACTGCCCATTTTCTATTTCTATAAATTCTGATTCAGATTATATTTAGGATTGAAAATCAATTTATATTCAAGAGTTTTTGCTCCAAAATTTATTAACAGACCTTTTGCGAAATCATAAGCCACTACATAATTTTTAGCCTGTGCTAAATGAACATCTTCCAAGGTGATAAGCGCTTTTATTTCTACCACAATTTTTTCTTCTACAATAAAATCGGCTCTTCGTTTTCCTACTTCTGTACCATTGTAAAAAATTATTTGTTCTATTTCTTTACCAAATGCTAACCCTGCATTTGCCAGCTCAATGGCAAGACAGCGCTAATAAATTACTTCCTGAAATTCTGTTTCTGGCAATTCTGGTATGTCCTGTAATCTTGTTCTTAAAGATTTGTCCTGCTTGCTGTATTCCAAAAAAATTTCGGGGCGGTGGAAGGTGAAGACAGGTCTTGATCTTGGTTTGGGATCACGGTAGTCTGTGAATC
>JANXSK010000191.1 GCA_025352695.1 Ferruginibacter sp.
GGCACCAACCTCGAAGGCAAAAAGCACCTTACTGAAACCTGGTATAAAAATTCCATCCTCAAAATTATAGCTACTACACCTGCTGAAAAATTGAACACCGTTCGCTTTTACATTGATTGTGGTGATGATGATTTTTTAATACAAGGCAATATGGAACTGCATGCCTTGTTAACCGACAGAAAAGTAAACCATGAATTTCGTGTAAGAGATGGTGCACACAACTGGACTTATTGGAGAACAGCCTTACCGGAAGTATTGAAATTTGTTAGTGAAAGTTTTCATCGGTAGAAACTGTTATATATCATCTAATGACTGAACTTAAACAGGCTAATAGACAATAAATGTATGAAAGCAAACGAAACTAAAGTAGATAAATTCTTAGCAACAAACGAAACGACATTTGCTATTCCTGTGTATCAAAGAAATTATGACTGGACACTCTTTCAATGCAAGCAACTTTTGCACGACATTGTTGAAACAGGCAAAAACGATAAAACAAATGCTCACTTTATTGGCAGCATTGTTTATGTTCACGATGACGTTTATACTGCATCAGGTCTTACTGAACTAACCATCATTGACGGACAACAAAGACTTACTACAATTACTTTAATCTATATTGCTCTTTATAGACTTGCCAAGGAACTTGACAATCAAATGCTGGTAAACAGAATTCACAAAACATATTTGATTAACGAGTTTGCACCAGAAGCAGAAAAGCTAAAACTCAAACCAACAGAAAATAACAAAGATGCTTTAAGATACATTCTGAATTTAACGGATGGCGAAGAGTTTAAAGGATATTCAAAAATCATTGAGAATTTTGATTACTTCAGATCGGCAATCAACACAGAAAACTTTGAAACAATACAACGAGGACTCTCTAAACTAATTTTCGTTGACATTGCTTTAGACCGACAAAGGGATAATCCACAAAGAATTTTTGAAAGTCTAAATTCAACAGGGCTTGAACTATCACAAGCCGACTTAATTAGGAACTATATTTTAATGGGGCTTTCGAGAACAAACCAGGATAAAATTTATAAAAGTTATTGGGAAGTTATAGAGCGTAATGCAAAAGACGAAATACTAAACAAAACTCGTGTTTCTGAATTCATTCGAGATTATTTAACTCTTAAAAATAAGGAAATACCAAACAAAGGAGATGTTTACACAAAGTTCAAAGAAAAGTATCCAACTTCAACGATAGATAAATTGGAAATTGTTTTATCGGAATTAAAATCATTAGTTAAATATTACAATAAACTAACTAACCCAAAAAACGAAGTAGACACAGAAATTAAAACACAGCTTGAATACATAAACAGGCTTGAAATAAATGTTGCCTTCCCTTTTTTAATGAAAGTTTATGAGGATTATTCAAACAGTATTATTGATAAAACTACATTCATTTCTATACTTTCACTTGTTCAATCATTCACATTCAGACGATTTATTTTAGGCTTGCCAACTAATGCCCTGAATAAAATATTTATGAATTTGTATGACAAGGTTGAGCCTGACAATTATTTGTTTTCAGTTCAAAAGTCATTACTACAAAGGTCGGGTATTCAACGTTTCCCAAGAGATACCGAAACTATTAATGCACTCAAAGAGAAAGACGTTTATAATATCAAACCAAAGAATAGAACGTATTTACTTCAACGCTTAGAAAATCATCAGAACAACGAACTTGTAATTATTGAAGGCAATTCCGATATAACTATTGAACATATTTTCCCGCAAAACCCTGATGCGAAATGGAAGATAGAATTAGGAACCGACGAATACAATTTGATTAAAGAAAATTATCTTAATACCATTGGTAATTTGACACTTTCAGGCAACAATGGCAAGCTTGGAAATAAACCCTTCCTCGAGAAAAGAGAAATGAATGTTGATGGAAAAGAACAGGGTTATATTTTCAGTCGTCTTTGGTTGAACAGAGACTTGAAAGAAAAATCGAAATGGGATAAAGAGGAAATCGAAAATAGAGCCAACCAAATTACACAACGGTTTATAAAGATTTGGGAAATTCCCGACATTCAAGTTGAACTTGAAACCAGCATCGATGAAATAAACATTTTTGATGCTGAAGACCCAAAGTTCAAGAAACTTGATTATGCTATCTTCTTTAATCAAAAACTTGAAGTAACACAAGTTGCCAAACTTTACATTGAAGTGTTTAAACAACTTTTTGATTTGCAGCCTGAAACCTTTTTTACTTCCGAGATTGGCAAAAAAATTAGTTTGACAAAAACACCAAAGAAGGATGAGGTAAGACAAGCTGTACAATTAAATGAAACTTATTTTATTGAAGCAAACATTGACAACGTAGGTAAGTTTGACAGAATAAAACAAGCGCTTACAATTTTTGGTTTTGAAGATGAATTATTAATAAAATATGCAGACTAACAAATAGGCAGGTGCAGAAATTTACATTTAGGATATATATACTGTCGCAATTTTTAGACATTTAATTTTTCTTCAAACTCCTTTCTATAATTCGAAGGCGTCATTTTCTTAACTGCTTTAAACTGTTTACTAAAATGTGCCCAGCTATTGTAGCCGCTTTCATAACAAATTTCCATTATCGGCTTGTTGGTGTTGGTGAGTAATTTACAGGCTTGGCTAATGCGCAGATCCTGGATAAAATCAAAGTATGACTTCTTAATATTTTTTTTAAAAAAGCGGCAAAAAGTGGGGATGCTCATCCCTGCAACTTCTGCTACTTGTTGCAGCCTAAGCGGAGTTAAATACCGCTTAAAAGAAAAGTCGATAATTTTTTCAATCGCAGGATTAATATGATTGTTATTAGAAGCAAAATTTTGCGTTAGCGTAACATACTGCGTGCTGGTGCTAATTTTTTGCAAACACTGTAGTAACAAATTCATCCCTTGAAAACCTTTTATTTCCTGTAGCTCCAAAATCATATTGGCAATCTCCCTTTTTTGTTTGGGTTGTATTTGTATCCCATCGTTTTTTTGTAACAATTGATATATACTTTTTAGTTCAGGTAGCAGCAAAAAATCGCCTCCAAACATTTCCTGTTTAAAATGTAATACCACTGCACTACCTGTTACTTTGTGGTGTTGTTTTTTAAACCAATGCGGTAGGTTTCCCGCAATAAAATAAATATCTCCTGGTTTGTATTCGCCAATAAAATCACCAATCATAGCAGTGCCATATCCTTCTGTTATCAATATCAATTCAAACTCTTCGTGCTTATGCCAGTTGGTTTCAAAATCAGGTGTTTGGTAAGTACGGCAGGCAAAGGACTGGTGCTCTTTCAGGTGTATTTTTTGTATAAGTGTTTTCATCTTCAATATCAATTTAGCTGCTATCTTATCATTTAATACAAATAAAATTATACAAAACTGATAAGATAACATACTTTATTTTATAAATAGCAGTTGTACTACTACATAAAAAGGCAGAACTTTATACTTTAATAAAACGATCGTCTAAGTGACTATCTTTAAAATTGCCACATGTTATTATTAGGTATTGATGTAGGAACTTCTTCTATAAAAGTTGCCATCGTAGATGCGCAAACACAACAATGTATTACCACCGTACAATATCCGGATACAGAAACCGGTATTACTTCTTTACAAAAAGGGTGGGCCGAACAAAGCCCCGAAATGTGGTGGGAGCATGTACAGCAGGCCATACTGAAAGCACATGCCACAAAAAAATACAATTCGAAAGATATCATTGCCATCGGCATCGCTTACCAGATGCATGGATTGGTTTGTGTTGATAAAAATCAGCAGGTATTGCGTGACAGCATTATTTGGTGCGACAGCCGTGCAGTGGAAATCGGCAACAAGGCTTTTGAAGCTATTGGTCATGAAAAAAGTTTACTGCACTTACTAAATTCGCCGGGCAATTTTACCGCTGCCAAGCTGGCCTGGGTAAAAGAAAATGAGCCGGAAAAATATGCACTGATCGATAAAATAATGTTGCCCGGAGATTTTATTGCTATGAAGTTAACAGGCGAAATTACCACCAGCATCTCTTCTTTAAGCGAAGGCATATTCTGGGATTTTAAAAACCAGGAATTGTCGAAAGACGTATTCAATTATTTTGGTTTTAATACCTCCGTGATTCCGGAGATAAAAGATGTTTTTACGCCTCATGGAACCATCCACGCTGCTATCGCAGAACAGCTGTCGTTAAAAGAAGGAATTTCAGTAGCATACAAAGCAGGCGACCAACCCAACAATGCTTTATCATTAAATGTATTGGACCCTGGTGAAGTAGCCGCTACTGCAGGCACGTCAGGCGTTATTTATGGCGTAAGCGATCAGTTGGTGTACGATCAACAATCGAGGATCAATAGTTTTGCCCATGTAAACTTTACTGAAGCACAAAAAAGAATCGGCGTATTGCTTTGCATAAATGGAACGGGTATTTTAAATAGCTGGATAAAAAATATTACTGGTAACAAATTTTCTTACAGCGAAATGAATGAAGCTGCGGCCAGCATTCAACCCGGAAGTAATGGATTACAAATGCTTCCTTTTGGTAATGGAGCTGAGCGTATGCTGGAGAATAAACTGGTGCAAAGCCATATGCACAACATTGATTTTAATGTACACAAACCTGCGCATTTATTTAGGGCCGCACAGGAGGGCATAGCGTTTGCATTCCGTTACGGCTTAGATATTATGCGGCAGAATGGTATGCAACCTTCGGTGATCCGTGCAGGTAAGGCCAATATGTTTTTGAGTGATGTGTTCACGAATTGTTTTGTAAATGCTACCAATGTACCGGTTGAGTTACACGATTGTGATGGCAGTGTTGGGGCAGCAAAAGGTGCAGGCATTGGTGTGGGATTTTATAAAACGGCAAAGGAAGCTTTTACCAATTCAACACCGCTTGATTTGGTAGAACCAACGCAGGCAAAAGTGTATGATGAATTGTATGAAGCGTGGAAGGAGTTGTTGCCCCCGTCCCCTAAAAGAGGGTAATTTGACGGGCTTACTGCAACACGAATATTTAATTTGTTCTGCAGTTTTATTATTGTCCGGGCAGTTGATTTACTATTGGGCTTCATTGGCAGCCTGTCCCGATTTTTATCGGGATCGCACTCTTTTACTATTGTGCATTGCTGAACTTTTGAAGCCTTCGAATGGGAGCATATTTGTTTTTTGGAGGGTAAGCTTTTAAACAAATATAATACTGTAGCGAATTGAAAGAGCTGCCATGAAAAACAAATTATGAACGGAGCGTCGCCAATAAAGTTCAATTAAAAAACTGAGGCTGGTCACATAAAAAAATATGTAAACGAAAACTTAAAATATAATTTCTAAACAACCTTATCATTTTTAAGATAAGGGCAAACTAAAAAAATATGTCAGTAATAACAGGTAACAAAGAATTTTTTAAAGGCATTGGCCAGGTAAAATTTGAAGGCGTTGAAAGTGATAATCCATTAGCGTTTCGCTGGTACGATGAAAACAAAATTGTAGCCGGTAAACCCATGAAAGAATATTTACGTTTTGCCTGTGCGTACTGGCATTCGTTTGTAGGCAATGGCGGCGATCCTTTTGGTGAGCCCACACATTTGCATCCCTGGAATGAAAAAGCAGACGCCGTGGAAAGAGCAAAAGACAAAGCCGATGCAGCATTTGAATTCATCACTAAACTGGGCATGCCATATTACTGTTTTCACGATGTGGATGTGGTAGACTATACCAGCGATGTAAATGAAAACGACAAACGCCTGCAGGCT
>JANXSK010000070.1 GCA_025352695.1 Ferruginibacter sp.
AATGGCAAAAGAATCTTTCAAGAGGGATAAACCCCACTTAAACGTTGGTACTATCGGTCACGTGGATCATGGTAAAACAACACTAACAGCCGCTATAACCGATGTTTTGTCAAAAAGAGGTTTAGCGGAGAAAAAAAATTATGATGAAATTGATGGTGCTCCCGAAGAAAAAGAAAGGGGTATTACAATTAATACTGCTCACGTAGAATATGCTACAGAAGCCCGGCATTATGCACACGTTGACTGTCCTGGTCACGCTGATTATGTTAAAAACATGATTACTGGTGCTGCACAAATGGATGGTGCAATTTTGGTAGTTGCTGCTACTGATGGACCAATGCCACAAACAAAAGAACACATTTTGTTGGCTCGCCAAGTTGGTGTACCGCAAGTTGTTGTTTTTATGAATAAAGTTGATTTGGTAGATGATCCTGAATTACTTGAATTGGTAGAAATGGAAATTCGTGAATTATTAACCTCTTACGGTTTTGATGGTGATAATACACCGATTATTCAGGGTTCTGCAACCGGCGCTTTAGCTGGTGATGAAAAATGGATTGCTAAAATCAACGAATTAATGGATGCCGTTGATAATTATATTCCTTTACCTCCAAGATTGGTTGATTTACCTTTCCTTATGAGTGTGGAAGATGTATTCTCCATCACAGGTCGTGGAACTGTTGCTACCGGTCGTATTGAAAGAGGTCGTATTAAAGTTGGCGAACCAGTAGAAATTGTTGGTTTAATGGAAAAACCATTGACTTCAACTTGTACGGGTGTTGAGATGTTCAAAAAATTATTGGACGAAGGTGAAGCTGGAGATAATGCAGGTTTATTATTACGTGGTATTGAAAAAACTCAAATCCGTCGTGGTATGGTGCTTTGCAAACCAGGTTCTATTACTCCACACACTGAATTTAAAGGCGAAGTATACGTTTTAAGCAAAGAAGAAGGGGGTCGTCATACACCATTCTTTAACAAATACCGTCCTCAGTTTTATTTCCGTACAACAGATGTGACTGGCGAGGTTACTTTAAATGCTGGTACTGAAATGGTGATGCCAGGTGATAATACTTCATTGAATGTTGTATTGATTCAACCAATCGCTATGGAAAAAGGTTTAAAATTTGCGATTCGTGAAGGCGGCCGTACAGTTGGTGCTGGACAGGTTACTGAAATTGTAAAATAATATAGGCCAAAAGCTTTATGCTTTAAGCTTAAAGCAAATAACTTATATTTGTAAAATACGCTAAAAGCTGTTTCGATAAAACCGAAATAGCTTTTAGCTTTCTACGGGCATGGTGCAACGGCTAGCATACGGGTCTCCAACACCCTTGATCTGGGTTCGAATCCTAGTGCCCGTGCAATGAAAATGTGCTAATTTATTTATGAATTGACACATTATTAAATAGCTATTTAGCAAATTAATATTATGAACAAATTATCGGCATATTTAAGAGACTCTTATAAAGAGTTAGTTGAAAAGGTAACCTGGCCAAACTGGGAACAATTGCAACAATCTACAATGGTAGTACTTGGTGCTACTTTATTGATTACGGCCATAGTTGCTTTAATGGATTTTGTTGCTAATGGGTCTTTAAAATTTATTTACTCTTTATTTAAATGATGATGGAAGAAACAATCGTACAGGATAAAGAAAGCAAATGGTATGTGCTTCGTGTTGTAAGTGGCAAAGAGCGTAAGATTAAAGAATATCTTGATAAGGATATTATTAGAAATGGTTGGGTAGATATTATAAAGCAAATTTTTTTACCAGTTGAAAAAGTATATAAAGTTCAAGCGGGTAAAAAAGTAATGAGAGAGAGAAATTTCTATCCCGGATATGTTATGATAGAGGTAGCTGATAATAAATTGAATGATGATATGGTGCAGCATATCAGCAACATAAGTAACGTTATGCACTTTTTAACAGATGGAAAAGGAAGTAAAGGCAACATTATTTCTTTACGCAAAGCTGAGGTTAATAAAATGTTGGGTAAGGTAGATGAACTGGGTGAAGGTGGTGGAATTACAATGAGCGAGCCTTTTATAATTGGAGAAACAATTAAAATTATCGATGGCCCATTCAACGATTTCAATGGTATGGTGGAAGAAGTGAATGATGAAAAGAAAAAATTAAAAGTTCAGGTAAAAATATTTGGACGTGCTACACCTGTAGAGTTAAACTATATGCAAGTTGAAAAATTAATTTAAAAGATAATAATTTAATAAAAAAAGCTGCTATCAATAGGCAGCTTTTTTTATTGGTATCATTGTTGAAATAAATTTTTATTTCAACAATGATACCAATAAAAATTTATTTGAACAGTAAAAATTAAAAATTAATCTATACCTTTGCCGCCCCAAATAGTTCTTAGTAGAATTTATTGAATTGGGAGTTGCGCTTATTGGCGTAACGTTATCACCAAAAAAATTAAAACATGGCAAAAGAAATTACGGCTTATGTCAAACTCCAATGTAAAGGAGGACAAGCCAACCCTGCACCGCCAATTGGACCTGCACTAGGTTCCAAAGGTGTAAACATTATGGAGTTCTGTAAGCAATTTAATGCTAGAACACAAGATAAACCTGGAAAAATACTTCCTGTTCTTATCACAGTTTATGCAGATAAGTCTTTTGAATTTATTATTAAAACGCCACCTGCAGCTGTACAGCTATTGGAAGCTGCTAAGATTGCCAGCGGTAGTAAAGAGCCCAATCGTGTTAAAGTTGGTAAAGTATCTTGGTCTCAGGTTGAAGATATAGCTAAAGATAAAATGGCTGATCTGAATGCCTTTACTCTAAATAGTGCTATGAGCATGATTGCAGGTACAGCACGTAGTATGGGTTTAACTGTAGATGGAAAAGCCCCCTGGGAAAATTAATTATCAACCAAAAAAATTTTAGAAAATGATTACTAAAAAAAGAAAATTAGCAAACGCTAAGGTTGATGTTAATAAAACATACTCCTTAAAAGAAGCTTCAACTTTAGTTAAAGAAATAAACACTACAAAATTCGACAGTTCTGTTGATTTACATATTAAATTGGGAGTAGATCCCAAAAAAGCTGACCAGGCTATACGTGGCACAGTTTCTTTACCGCATGGTACTGGTAAAACGAAAAAAGTATTGGTACTTTGTACACCTGATAAAGAAGAAGCAGCTAAAGGCGCTGGCGCAGACTACGTTGGTCTTGACGAATTTATAGTTAAAATTGAAGGTGGTTGGACAGATATCGATGTTATTATTGCAACGCCATCCGTGATGCCAAAAATTGGTAGATTAGGTAAAGTATTGGGTCCACGTAATTTAATGCCTAACCCTAAAACCGGAACTGTTACAAATGATGTAGCTGGTGCGGTGAATGAAGTAAAAGGTGGTAAAATCGCTTTTAAAGTTGATAAAGTTGGAATTATTCACGCTTCTATTGGACGTGTAAGTTTTAGTGTTGAAAAAATTGCTGAAAATGGTCAGGAGTTAATTAATGCCATTGTAAGACTTAAACCATCTTCTTCTAAAGGAACTTACCTTAAAGGAGTAAGTATGGCCAGCACAATGAGTCCAGGTATTATTATTGATACCAAATCTGTTCAAAATTAATCAATGTAGAAACGTAGATTACTACGATTTTACCTAAAATATTTGTTATGACAAAACAGGAAAAAAATGACGTAATAGAAGTACTAAAAGGCAAATTTAGCCAGTACAATAACTTTTACGTTACTAATACAGAAAGCTTGACGGTAGCACAGATTACCAAATTGCGCAATCATTGCTTTGATAAGCAGGTAGAAATGAAAGTTGCTAAAAATACATTGATAAAAAAAGCATTGGAAAGCTTGGGTACTGAAAAATATGCAGGTGTTTTTGATTCTTTACACAACGTAACCGCTTTATTGTTCAGCGAAAATCCCAAAGAACCAGCTTTAATTTTAAGTGGTTTCAGGAAAGAAAGCAAAGGGGAAAAGCCTGAATTGAAAGCAGCCTTTATCAATGGTGACGTATTTGTTGGCGATAACCAATTGAAAGCGTTAACCATGATCAAAACTAAGAATGAATTGATTGGGGAAGTGATTGGATTGTTACAATCTCCAATACAGCGTGTATTAGGAGCTTTATTAAATAAAGATGCAAAGGCTGAAGAAGTTGCTCCTGTTGAAGATGCATCTCCTGCGGTTGAAGTTGCTGCACCAGTTGCCGAACTTGAAACACCAGCCGCTGAAACTGCGGCTCCGGAGGAAGCTCCGGCTGCACCAGCAGTTTAGTTTTTTATTGATATCCATTTATTTTGATCTAAAATATTACCTGGCCGACGGTTAAACAAAGGCATTAACAATTTTTTAAAACTCCGCCGGAGTGCAAAACAATGAAGGCGGAAAAAATGTAACTATTATGGCAGACGTAAAAACATTAGCAGAAAACCTTGTAGGTTTAACAGTAAAGGAAGTTCAGGAATTAGCTGAATTTTTAAAATCAGAATATGGTATTGAACCGGCTGCAGCTGCAGTTGTAGTAAGTGCTGGTGGTAGCGAAGTTGCTGCTGTTGAAGAAAAAACATCTTTTAATGTTATTTTGAAAGCTGCAGGTGCTAATAAATTGGCAATCGTTAAGATTGTTAAAGAATTAACTGGCTTAGGATTGAAAGAAGCTAAAGATTTAGTTGACGGCGCTCCAAAACCAATTAAAGAAGGAGTTGATAAAGCAACTGCTGAAGAATTAAAGACTAAGTTGACTGATGCTGGTGCAGAGGTTGAAATAGCTTAATAATAAGTATTTTTTTAATTGCTTACAAGTCAGGTGTTTTGCCTGGCTTTTTTAATATTTGTAGTGCAAGTAATTCAATACATCAAATATTGAAAAGAGTTACAAACTGCGCAAGATAGTATTTGAAATACTGCCACATTCTTTTAAGTGAATTGCTAACTTTTGTGTATTATTTTCAAAAACACAAAAAAATAATAATCAGATTCTAAATATATCCTAAACTAGAAAGAAATGATCTTTAGAGAAATTGTACACTTTTATTGTGATAAGTGGGCTAGCTTATCTATTTAATTAAAAGTGTTTGAGTTACTGTTGCATTATTATTCCCAGTAATTCTTATTGCGTACACTCCTTTGGGCAATTTTTTATTGATGGTTACGGCTGGCTGTGAAGTTTTTATTGTATTTACAACTTTACCATCTACATTATACAAAACTATAAAGGCAGGCAAAAATTGAGTAGGGATAATTATTTTAAAATCGGTTTCTACAGGATTTGGGTAAATACTTATTCCAAGACTGGATTGATTTTTTAATAAGGCTGTTTGAGAATAGCTTATTTTTCCGGTTACTTCTGTTATTTTTATTCTGTAAAAAATAGTATGCTGTGTAAGTATTTTGTCTTCATAAGAATAATTGTTACTTATATTTCCTTTACCAATATAAGTTATGATATCTGAAAAATTAAGTGCGTCAACACTTTTTTGTAATGCATAACGGGTACTTCCTGGTTCATTGGTTGTAGTCCATTTTACAAAGCATGATTTATTTTCATCTTCAACAACGCTGAAATTTGTCAATTTTATAGGTACAGTGCCAAGTGCAATTATAACGCATCCGTTTGTGGCACCGGGAACGGCAGAAGCAAATATTAACGGAATATTGCATGGAACGCAAACAAATGCATCAGCAGTACCCGGACCACCATATGTGCCAGGAATTAAACCAGATGCAATTATATGAATAGGAGAGCCTCCGTAAATATTAACTATTACCCCTTCTGGCCAGTCTTTCAATAAAACCCCACAACCAAGAGAACATGTAGGATAAACACTTATAAAAGCAAATGCATTTTGTGGGCATTGGGCTGCTGCATAACGTAAAGACCCAATTAGGACCAAGATAATGAGAAAAAGCTTTTTCATGGTTTGAATTGATTGAATCTTTAACTCATTCAACGATAAAACTAGTTATTTTAGTATAATTTTTAATACTTAATCTTATAAAAAGAGAAGTAATTTTTATAACTGGAGTATAAATTAAAAAATTACTGTAAAAAATTATTTATTAGTATTACTTTATTTTGAAACACGATAATTTTTTATTATTAAATATTGTGTTTAAGAAAGCAAAAAAATAATTCTATTAATCTCTTAATCTCAAAATAATCAACTTCTTTGAAATGAAATTTGATTATTTTTAATTATAAAAAGCCTTCTTATCAAAAAAATAGCTTTTAGGTTTATTAAATAGAAGATAATAAAGTTAAAAAAACTTTTTTTTTGTAAAAAACAAACCAAAAACTACAAAATTTGATTGAAGTATTTCTATAAGTGAATACTTATACCTACCTTTGCCCTCTTTTAATTTTGGGTTAGTGGCATTGATAATGTTAAAAGCCTGAAAGTAAAGAACCTTCTCAGCATTAAAACGTTTTAATTACAATATGTCTGTAACAAAATCACCCGCTGCTCAGCGTATCAATTTCGGAAAAGTTGAACTTCTGGCAGAACAACCCGATTTGCTCGGAATCCAGATTCAGTCGTTTAAAGATTACTTTCAGTTAGAAACTACGCCCGATAAGCGTAATAACGAAGGTTTGTTTCGTGTATTTAAGGAAAATTTTCCTATTACAGATACCCGTAATATCTTCGTACTGGAGTTTTTAGACTAT
>JANXSK010000076.1 GCA_025352695.1 Ferruginibacter sp.
TGCAACAGAATGGTATACTGCGTAAGCAAGTGTTGGCAATACTCTCAAAAGATATGCTGTACTACCAGCCAATGATAGTTGGTCATTTTACAAAACTAGATTATCATATCATTGGTATGAGTTATTTTAAAGAAGGTATTGAAAATCCTATGGAAAAATTATCTATCTTTTGCATAATGAAAGCGTCACAACACCTTCAGCAAAATCCCAATAGTAAATTTTTACGGCTGGGGCAATTGTACGAGTTACTTTTTAAACACCCCTTATTATCTCAGCATAATGCCATAGCAGATGCTGCTGCCACTGCAAAATGTTTTTTTGAATTATTGAAAACGAATGAGATTAAGTCATTTGTGCAACCGTCTATTGTGTTTACACAAAAGGAAAAATTTAAAAAAAATATTGGCTGGAGTATTGCCTTTCTCCTCATTTTATTAAGTGCATTTTTAATTGCTTGTTATTATGGATAACCGCATTGGTTTTTTAAAAACAGTAGTGCCTTTTAACTTGCTGCCCAATGATGTGCTGGAGAGTACTGTCATTTTACTAAACGAAGTGCGTCATAAAAAAGATGGTATCATTTATCAACAGGAAACTACCAAACTTAAAGGAATTGATATTATTGTAGAAGGCGAATATGAAACTTTTTTTTATGATAGCAGTCACAATAAAAGGTTGGTAGAAATATATAAAAGAGGTGATTGCTATGGTGGTATTTCTGAATTATTGAATGGTAAAAAATCTCTTTGCACTGTAATTGTAAAAAAGAATACACTCGTGTATACCTTACCCCGTAAGGCTTTTAATAACTTATGCCAGGCATACGAAGAATTTTACCAGCACTTCACCGATTTATTTGGGCATCGCATGCTCAATGAAGAGTTTGCACACTTTTATAAAAACCCTACCAACTTCGAAAGAAGTTTTATATCCTCAGAGCAACTGTATTCCCGCCGTATAGAAAGTGTGGAATACCGGGAGATTGTTTGGTGTTGGGAGGATACACCGGTTTACCAGGCGGCTATTGTTATGGGGCAGCAAAAAATAAGTTGCCTTTTTGTAAAAGATAAACAAGGTAAAATAACTGGCTTTGTAACAGACATCACCATTCGGGATAATGTGGTAGCAAAGCAGGCAAGTTATCAAAGCCCAGTAAGTAGTATCATGGATAATCCGGTTGAATCAATTAGCGTTGAGGCCTATGTTTACGAAGCTGTACTTAATATGTTTCGTGCCAAAACAAGGTATATGCTTGTTAAAAAAAACGGAGAATATGTAGGGTTTATAAGCCGCAATAAATTATTAAGTGAGCAGGGGCAGTCGCCATTGGTGTTTATACAATCGGTTAAGCAGGCATTGTCTGTTGATGAGTTAAAACGTAAATGGGAAGCCGTGCCGGAATTAGTAGCACAATTGTTGGATCGTGGTGTACATGCTGCAATAGTTAACCAGGTTATTACAACTGTGTCGGATACCATTGCTCTTAAAGTGATCGAAAGGGTAATCAGGCAAATGGGACAGCCTCCTGCAAAGTTCGTCTATATGGTGTTGGGCAGCGAGGGACGTAAAGAACAAACTTTAAAGACCGATCAGGACAATGCCATCATTTACGAAGACAAGGCCAATGAACACCGGGAAGAAGTACGGGAATATTTTTTACAGTTTGCTACCCTTATTTCTGAACATTTAAATACCATAGGCTTTAGTTATTGCACCGGTGGGTTTATGGCGCAAAATCCAAAATGGACACATTCTTTATCCCACTGGAAAAAAAATTACGAAAGCTGGATGAACGAAAGTGTTCCTGAAACAGTTATGCAGATCTCCACTTTTTTTGATTGCCGCTATTTATACGGAGATGAAACAATCATTCTGGAACTACAGGCTTTTCTGAGCGAGCACATGCAATATCCAATGGACAGGTTGTTTCATTTTATGGCCAAAAATGCGTTGCAATATGAACCGCCACTCACCTTATTTTTTAAAAATATACGCACATTTAAAGTAAATGAAAAGGAAGTGTTCGATATAAAAAAGGCCATGACACCCATTGTGGATATGGTACGTGTATACGCCCTAAAAAACAGCATTTTTGAACCCAATACCGGCGAAAGGCTAAAAGCATTAAAAGACAAACAAGTGTTTACTGAACAAGAAGTAACAGAGTTGCTGCAATCGTATTATTATTTAATGGGCTTGCGGCTTAAAACACAATCGCAAAAAATAATGCAAGATCATCTGCCACCGGATAATTACATCATGCCGCAACAGTTATCTAAAATAGACCAGCTTACTTTAAAAGAAATATTTAAAACCATCAAAAATTTTCAATTACGTATACGTCTGCAGTTTACCGGAAACTTATTAGGTTGATGATAGTTATTTAAAATAACTATCCCGGGCTATGATGATTAGAGTAAACAGCGACTAAATAAAATCGTTAAATACGTATACAATTTTAAGTATACTTATAT
Organism: Ferruginibacter sp.; assembly: GCA_025352695.1. Lineage (GTDB taxonomy): Bacteria > Bacteroidota > Bacteroidia > Chitinophagales > Chitinophagaceae > Ferruginibacter. The sequence continues at coordinate 2,475 of JANXSK010000076.1, forward strand.
GTGCGGTTTTAAAATAATTAAAATGTAATTTGCCTGCTTAAAATGCTAAAGGAAAAATACTGTTATTTTTTGCTATTTTTCCGGGCAATAAAAAAATAATTTATGGCAAACGCCATTGCGAAAAAAAGAATTGCCTTATATGGTTCTACCGGTTCAATCGGTACACAGGCGTTAGAAGTAATTCGTGCCAATCCAGCGTTGTTTGAAGCAGAAATTTTAACTGCACAAACAAATGAAGAATTGTTAATTAAACAGGCGATGGAATTTAAACCCAATGCTGTTGTAATAGGCGATGAAACAAAATACCAGAAAGTAAAAGATGCACTGGCATTAACAGATACAAAAGTTTTTGCAGGGGAGGCCGCTTTGGAAGAAGTGGCAAATTTTGACGGTTACGATATGATGCTGGCCGGTATTGTTGGCTTTGCCGGTTTAAAACCAACATTAAAAGCAGTAGAAAAAGGTAAAGCTGTTGGTCTTGCCAATAAAGAAACCCTGGTAGTAGCAGGCGATATTGTAATGCAAAAAGCCATGGAAAACAGGGCACCGGTTATTCCTGTAGATAGTGAACATTCTGCCATTTTTCAATGCCTGGTAGGGGAGGGAAGAAATAAAATTGAAAAAATAATTCTTACAGCAAGCGGTGGTCCCTTTTTAGGAAAAAAGCCAAATTTTTTGGTTAATGTAAAGCGTGACCATGCATTGCAGCATCCTAACTGGAGTATGGGTGCTAAAATAAGTATCGATTCTGCCACGCTCATGAATAAAGGGCTGGAGATGATTGAAGCAAAATGGCTGTTCAATTTACAGCCAGATCAAATACAGGTAGTGATACATCCTCAAAGTATTATCCATAGCATGGTACAATTTGAAGATGGAAGTATTAAAGCCCAAATGGGTTTGCCAGATATGAAGTTGCCCATACAATATGCCATGGCTTTTCCTCAACGCATCAAAAATAATTTTCCAAGGCTGGAGTTTAAAAAATATCCTTCTTTGACATTTGAAGAACCCGATGTTAAAACTTTCAGAAATTTAGCCCTAGCAATCGAAGCCCTCAATAAGGCAGGCAATATGCCCTGCATTTTAAATGCAGCCAATGAAATAGCTGTGTGGGCCTTTCTGCGCAACCGTATTGGTTTTTTAGACATTACCGCTGTAGTGGAACAGGCCATGGAAAAAGTGCATTTTATTGAGAATCCAACGTTAGAAGAATATTTTGAAACCGATGGTGAAGCCCGTAATTTTGCAGCTTCTTTAATAAAGATGTAAAAGTATTTTGTACCCGGCCCATATGCTACTATTAAACTTCATTGGCGTCGCACTCTTGTACTTTAGCAACAATATTGAACTCCTTAAAATTAAAAAAGTATTTACTATTTAAAACAGTTACCGAAAGCAGGTTAAAATTTATATGGAATTATTAGCAATCAACTGGGTTAGTGTAGCCTCTAAAACTGCCCAATTAATATTATCACTTTCTATTCTGGTTATCTTACACGAATTTGGACATTATATTACTGCAAGGTGGTTTAAATGCCGGGTAGAAAAATTTTACCTTTTTTTCGATCCATGGTTTTCTATTGTTAAAAAGAAAGTAGGTGATACGGAGTATGGTATCGGCTGGTTACCATTGGGCGGCTATGTAAAAATAGCAGGTATGGTAGATGAAAGTATGGATAAGGAAGCTATGAAATTACCGCCACAACCGTGGGAATTTCGCAGTAAACCAGCCTGGCAACGATTGATTATAATGTTAGGCGGTGTAACGGTAAATGTGCTGCTTGCATTTTTTATTTATGCAATGATATTATTTGTTTGGGGCGAACAAAAAATTGTAAACAACTCCTTTAAAAATGGTATTTACTGTGCTGATAGTTTACTGCTAAAATTTGGTTTAAATAACGGGGATAAAATTATTGCTATAAATGGTGCACCAATAAAATACTTTGATGATATTCCTGCCAAATTAATTACTGCTACACAAGTAACTGTCGATCAAAATGGGCAACAAAAAACAATTGATATGCCAATTGACCTGATTGGACAATTGGTTGAAAAGAAAAAGCAGGGCGTTGGTTTTATTGAATTTAGAAGGACTGCATTAGTTGGCGACATGTCTGATAAAATGTTTGATACTATGTATGCAAAAAAAGCAGGCCTGCAACGGATGGATAAAATTATTTCCATTGATTCTGTGCCTGTAACATTTGTTGATGAAATTGGAAAATTGGTGGAGAAAAAGAAAAATGGCACTGTCAATCTGGAGGTTGAAAGAAATAGTCAAAAACTGGCTTTACAAAGCAGGGTAAATAGTGAAGGGAAAATTGGATTACCCTGGTTAGGTTTTGAAGAAATGGATAGTCTGGGTTTAATAAAAATTGATGCTAGAAAATATTCTTTGTTAGAAGCCTTTCCGGCCGGAGTTGCAAAAACATGGGAAAAATTAACTGGGTATGTTGACCAATTTAAAAAAATGGCGAACCCTAAAACCGGTGCTTATAAGGGTATGGGAGGTTTTAAAACAATTGGCTCTGTATTTCCCACTCCATGGGATTGGGAAAGTTTTTGGAGCATTACAGCATTTTTATCCATCATTTTGGCTTTTATGAATTTGTTGCCCATACCGGCATTAGATGGCGGCCACGTATTGTTTACTTTAGGTGAAATGATTACAGGTCGTAAGCCAAGCGAAAAGTTTTTGGAGTATGCACAAATTGTGGGTATGGTACTTTTATTAGGCCTGATGCTTTTTGCAAATGGGAATGATTGGTTTGGATGGGGCAGGAGCAGGTAAATAAAAAGTAAATAAAGTTTATAAAGTGAAAGAGAAAGTTGTTTTAAAACGCTTTCTCTTTTTTTATGGTGTTGCCTGCAAACTTTCACCAACATAATTATTTAAGGAGCAATCTTTTAATTTTTTACCAACTATCTAAGTTATTTTTAATTGTAAATAAAATCTTTTTATTTACAATCCCCAATAACCTGCGTAATCCACCATTCTTTAATTATCAACTAAAAGTTTTAACATGAACAAAAATTTAAACAAATTTGTAATTGCAGTCTTTACCTGTCTACTTATTACAAGTTGCTTTACGGTTACATTACAAGCTCAAAGCAGGGATTCTTTAGTAAGGGTATACAATAATGAAACCATTCAAACATTTGGAAGATTTTTTATTAAAGGAGACAAAAGGTTAACATTTGGAGAACTCAAAAGTGATTTTAATTCGGGCATTGCTAAAGATTTATACAAAAAGGCAAAAGGACAACGCATATTAGGAGGTATTTGCACCGTAACTGCTATTGCGGCTTTAGTTGCCGGAGCAATTTTAAAAAAGAATGATAAGAATGGAGCTTTACCTTTAACACTCACTGGTGTTGCATTAAACTTAGGAGGTTTTCATTTCCGAAACCGCTCCAAGCAATTTTTAGACAGGGCTATTTGGCAACGAAATAAGGAGGTATTATTTGGTGCTAAACCTTAATAAATTATGCAAACAAAAAGAAGCCACGATTACACGTATTTATTAAAATAAAGTTTTAAACAAATGCCCCTGCAACACTAATACTTATTTATATGAAAAAATATTATTCTACTGCCATTGCTCTTATACTAATTTTAAACTGTTCTGATTTACTTGCCCAGGTATCACAAGCTAATAATGATGACTTAGTTGTTACAACACAATCCGGTAAAGTAAAAGGTAGTCTGCTAAACGGAGTAATGGTGTTTAAAAGTATTCCATATGCAGCACCACCTGTAGGAGAACATTATTTTGCAATACCTGCTCCACATCTTCCCTGGAAAGGTATTCGGGATGCGACCAAACAGGGTCCGACAGCTCCTTTTCCAAAACAGGAAGCGGGTGATATTGATGATACTCCTACATTAGGTGAAGGATGGATAAAAGGGAATGATTTTTTAACTACGAATGTGTGGACACCCGCCACAGGCGATAAGCACCTGCCGGTAATGGTGTACATATATGGGGGAGCTTTTGTAATTGGTACCAGTGATGTGCCTTTGTTTGATGGTACCGAATTTGCAAAAAAAGGGGTTGTCATGGTATCGCTCAATTACCGCATGGGGATTGAAGGTTTTCTTAAAATTCCCGGTGTGCCGAGTAATTTGGGCATTAGGGATCAGATAGCTGCATTAAAATGGGTGCAGGACAATATTGCTGCTTTTGGAGGTGATAAAGAAAACGTTACTGTTTTTGGAGAATCAGCAGGTGCCATTAGTGTAGGGGTGCTTATTGCAAGCCCTGCTGCTAAAGGATTGTTTAAACGTTGTATTATGCAAAGTGGTTCAGGGCAGGCAGCGTTAAGTGGTGAGCAGGCTGATCGTGTAGCCACTCAGTATGCCAAAACATTAAAAATAAAAAACAATAGGGAGAGTTACCTGAATTTTACACCAGAAGAATTACTGGCAGCACAGCCTAAGGTAACACCAAAAATGTTAAAGCTTACAACTAAAACACATGCCGACCCTACAGGTGGAGTGGCCATTTTTTTTCCTGTTATTGATGGTGATATTATTCCTGATATGCCACTTACAACCGT
>JANXSK010000109.1 GCA_025352695.1 Ferruginibacter sp.
AATATTTTAATTTAGCTAATGAAAATACTCCTTGTAAACTGGTCCTGGTATCCAACAGGAGGGGATTGGACATATATAGAAAATGTACAAAAATTATATACTTCACAAGGGCATGAAATAATTCCATTTTCTACACAAAATAAAAAAAATATTCCTTCACTTTATTCAGAGTATTTTGTTAATACTTATGATTTTAAAGAATTAAATAAGCGAAAGAATTTAAGTAATGGAATAAAGGCATTGAGAACTTCGGTTATATCAAAAGATGCGTTGAATAAATTAGAACTATTATTAAATAGGCATGATATAAAGGTTGCTCATTTAAATAATATACACCACTATATCACTCCTGCAATTGTAGAAAAACTTCATAAGAGAGGAATAAAAATTATCTGGACTTTACATGATTTTAAAATTATTTGTCCAGAAAATTCTTTTATCTCTAACGGAGAACTTTGTGAGAAATGTATAACAGGCGAGTTTTATCATTGCGCAGTAAATCTTTGTAAAAAGAAATCTTTTTTGGCGAGTAGCCTGGCAAGTTTTGAAGCATATTATTATCATAAAAGACACACGTATGATTTGGTAAATTATTTTCTGTGTCCTTCTGAATTTTTATTAAAAAAGTTTGTTCAATTTGGTTTTAAGAAATCAAGGCTTGTTGTAACCAACTCCTGTTATGATATTGATATAATTGATAATTTTATTTCTAAGAATCAAGCCGACACTATTATAACCAATAAAGAAAAATATGTTTTATACATTGGAAGACTCGAAAGTATTAAAGGCATTCATACATTAATTGAAGCAGTAAAAGAAACTGAAATAAAATTAAAGATTGTTGGAAGTGGATCAGACGGGGCCGAATTAAAAAAAATGTCAGCTGGTTACACCAATATAGAATTTCTTGGATTTAAAAATAAGCAGGACGTATTTGCGTTAACAATGGGAGCGTTGTATGTTATTTGTCCTTCTGTTTGTTATGAAAATCTTCCTTTTTCTGTTATAGAAAGTTTTCTTTTTTCTAAACCTGTAATAGGAGCAGAGATAGGAGGTATACCAGAATTAGTAGTTGATGGAAAAACTGGTCTGCTTTTTGAAGCGGGGAATGCAGCTCATCTTTCTGAAAAAATGAACTATTTATGGAATAATGAAAATATTACAACCAATTTTGGAATGGCTGCTAGACAACATGCTTACAACATGGTTAATTTTACAACTCATTGGAACAAATTACAGGAAGTTTTATTAAAATTATAATAAATCAATTTGTTTAAAATGACTATTATTCTAAACAAATTTTTAATTAGAATGTAATTTCATTCAAATTAAAGCTACGTATTTAACCTTTAAATAAAATCGGTAATTTAATTCATGAAGATACTTTTAGTTAATTGGTCTTGGTATGCTACAGGGGGTGATTGGACTTATGTAGAAAATATTCACAAGCTTTATGAAAAGCATGGATATGATGTAATTCCATTTTCTACACACAATAAAAAGAATGTATTTTCTCCCTTTTCCAAAAATTTTGTAAGCGCTTATGATTTTAAAGAGCTTAATAAAAAGAAATCAATTGGTAATGGCATCAAAGCTTTAAAAACGTCGATTGTATCTCAAGACGCTTTGTATAAATTAGATAGAATATTAGATGAGCATGATATAAAAGTTGCACATCTCAACAATGTCCATCATTATATTACTCCTTCCATCATACAAAAACTTCATGAAAAAGGTATTAAAATTTTGTGGACTTTACATGATTACAAAATTATTTGTCCAGAAAATTCATTTGTATCCAACGGCACTATTTGTGAAAAATGTATTACTGGAAATTTTTATAATTGTACAATAAATAAATGCAAAAAAAATTCCTATCTCGCAAGTGCTTTAGCAAGTTTTGAAGCATATTATTATCATAAAAAGAAAATTTATGATTTAGTTGATACTTTTTTATGCCCATCGAAATTTATATTAAAAAAGTTTAAACAATTTGGTTTTGATGAATCCAAATTGTTTGAATCAAACCTTTGCTATGATATACCATTAATTGATAATTTTAAAAGTAAATATCAAACTATTATTAATACACCATGCACAAACGAAAAGTATATTTTATACGTTGGTAGATTAGAAGAAATTAAAGGTGTAAAAACGCTTCTTCAGGCAGTGAAAGGAACTGATATTTTATTAAAAATAGTAGGTAGTGGAAATGCCCAGGAAGATTTGAAAGCTCAAAAAGAAATGGAAGGAATAAATAATGTTCAATTCTTGGGATTTAAAAATAAGAGTGAAGTATTTGAACTAATAAATAATTCATCGTTTGGTGTTTGTCCTTCAGAATGGTACGAAAATTTTCCATTTTCAGTAGGTGAAGCATTTTTATTTTCAAAACCTGTAATAGGAGCAAATATTGGAGGTATACCCGAATTGGTAATTGATGGGGAAACGGGGCTTATTTTTGAACCTGGTAATATAGCGGAATTGAAAAATAAACTTTTGCAATTATGGCAGGATGAAAAAAGTACAGAATTAATGGGTAAAAATGCAAGATTACATGCTTATAATTTATATAATTTTGAAACTCATTGGAATAAAATAAACAGCTTGCTTACCAAATAAGTATGTTTTGTATTTTTATAATAAAACTGGCAATCATATTTGTTTAATTCTTTTTTCGGTAAAAAAATCCATTGGATAATTATTATTTTAAACAACTCTTGGAAAAATATATTCCATTATTCAATAAATATTAAAATACTCAAAACCCTTCAGTAATGAAAAAAAAAATCTACATCGCCGGTTCAGGAGGTATGTTAGGCGAAGCTTTCTACCATCAATTTAACGAAGATTATGAAATAAAATGCACAGATAAAGATGTGAATGAATCTTGGCTATCTTTTTTAGACTTTAGAAATTTGCCAGCCTATAGAAAAGACGTGAATGATTTTAAACCAGATTATTTGTTTCATTTGGGTGCTTATACAAACCTTGAGTATTGCGAAGAAAACGCAGAAGATACGTACACTACCAATACGATGTCGGTAGAAAATGCAGTTTACATTGCTAATGAATTAAACATTCCTCTTTTGTATATCAGTACAGCAGGTATTTTTGATGGTGCAAAAGATCTTTATGATGATTGGGATATACCTAATCCGCTGGGTGTTTATGCAAGGTCAAAATATATGGGTGAACGATATGTAACAGAAAATGTGCAACGTTTTTTAATTTGCCGTGCAGGCTGGATGATGGGTGCTGGTCCTAAAAAAGACAAAAAATTTATCCAGAAATTAATGCAGCAATTAAAAGATGGAAAAAAGGAATTGTTTATTGTTGATGATAAAGATGGTACACCAACTTTTACACACGATTTTGCAAAAAATGTAAAAGCATTAATACAAAATGAATATTGGGGATTATATAACATGGTTTGTGGCGGACAAACAAGTAGGCTTGAAGTAGCAGTTGAATTGCTTGATTTATTGGGATTGAAAGAATCTGTAAAAATTACTAGTGTTAGTTCTGATTATTTTAAAGATGTTTATTTTGCTGAAAGGCCTCCCTGTGAACGATTGGTAAATCGCAAGCTTGAGTTAAGAAACCTGAACCTTATGCAGGATTGGAAAGTGGCATTGAAACAATACTTAGACCAATACTATCAAGGTTATTTAGATTAAAAATGGAAAAATTAAAAATAGCAGCTTTTGGTGGTTTTCGTTCAATTCCTCCAAAAGCCGGGGCAGCAGGATCCGATAAATTTGCACTTGAATTATATCCAAGAATTGTTGCTAAAGGACATAGTTTATTGGCCTATAGCAGAATTTATTCTGGAGATAACGATGAATTGCATTCAGAATATCAAGGTGTAAAAATTAAATATTTTTCAACAATAAGCAAGGCCGGTTTTGATACACTCGTTCATTCTGCAAAAGCTACTTTTGATGTAATATTCCGAAACACGGCTGATGTGGTGCATTTACACAGCGGTGCCAATAGTATTTGGGCATTATTTTTAAGAATTGCCGGAAAGCGTGTAGTAATTACACAATTTGCAATGGATTGGAAAAGGGATAAATGGCCTTGGTACGGTAAAATGTTTTACATTGTTTCCAACTACCTCACTGCATATTGTCCTGATGCGGTGGTATTTGATAATGTTTTTACAAAAGAATATTTTGAAAAAAAATTTAGCCGCCAATATAACTTTATTCCTTATGGATCTGAAATTATGCCTCCTCCAGATAATATAACGATACTAAATAAATTGGGTATTGTAAAAAATGATTACTTCTTATTTGTTGGTCGTTTTATTCCGGATAAAGGGTTGCATTTATTGATTAAAGCTTTTTCAAAGCTAACTACCAATAAAAAACTGGTACTTGTTGGAGGCTCTCCTAACCCAGGAGAATATGAAGCAGGTATTAAAAATACGAATGATAGTAGAATTATTTTTCCGGGTTATGTGTATGGAGATGATACCAACTTGTTGATGAAAAATGCATATGGATATGTACAGCCATCACTCATTGAAGGTTTGTCGCCAGTCATACTGACAGTAATGGGCCTTGGTACACCATTGGTCTGTTCAGACATTGTAGAAAATAAATTTATCTGTGGTGAAAATGCAATTACTTTTATTTCTGGTAATGCAAATGACCTTGCTACTTCGCTTCAATATGCGCTGGAAAATTCAGATGAAATAAATAAAAAGGCGGCGGCTGGTGCAATTGACATTACCAATCGTTTTAACTGGGATAATATCACAGATCAATATATAGAACTGTTTAAAAAATCAAAATAAAAAATATGCTAAAAATTGCTTTGATAGGAGCAGGTAAAATGGGTATATCGCACTTATCGATCCTTGGTGGCTATGCCGATACGGATATTGTAGGTGTTTGCGATACTTCTAAAATGGTAACAGATTTTTTAACCAAACACGGAAAATTTAACTGCTTTTCAGACTATGGAAAAATGATATCGGAAACAAAGCCGGATGCAGTTGTAGTAGCAGTTCCCACAAAATATCATTACACCATCATCAAAGATTTACTTGAAAAAAAGATTCATGTATTTGCTGAAAAACCTTTCTGTTTAAACTATGAGGAAAGTGAAGAGTTGGTGGCATTAGCTGCAAAAAATAATGTAGTTAATCAGGTAGGCTATCATAATAAGTTTTTTGGTACTTTTCAGGAAACTAAAAGAATTGCAGCCAGTGGAGTATTGGGGGATATTTACCACTTTATTGGAGAGTCGTATGGGCCAGTTGTATTGAAAAAAAAGGCTGATACCTGGCGCTCGGATCCGGCAGAAGGAGGAGGGTGTTTATTGGATTATGCATCTCATGTAATAGACCTTTTAAATGACACCCTTTCGCCCATTGCAGCCGCAAAGGGTACACTATTAAAATCTATCTATTCAGGCAAAGTGGAAGATGCAGTTTATTCTTTACTGGAATTAACTTCTGGACAAACAGGTTTACTTTCTGTAAACTGGAGTGATGATACTTATCGTAAAATGTCTACCTCCATTACTTTAGTGGGTACAAAAGGAAAACTTATTGCAGATGCTAACGAATTGAAAGTTTTCTTTAAAGAAGACAATGAACTCAATGGATATTCAAAAGGATGGAATGTAAAATACATTACAGATTTACAAGATGGTGTTGATTTTTATTTAAGAGGAGAAGAATTTTCTTCTCAATTAAATTATTTTGTAAAAGCTGCCGCAGGTCTTGTTCCCAATACCATTAATAATTTTGCCAGTGCGGCAAAAACAGATAAAGCTATTTCTATAATAAAAAAAAGTTCTAAATAAAACCCAATGGAAAGGATTCTTTTTGGAGATAATCAATTTTTTGCAGTCAACCATATTTCAGACAGTAAATCTCGTGAGCAGTCGATACGGTTTAAAGATGACAGCGCTATTATTAAAGTTTTGGACGATGCAATCGGAGCCGGTATAAATACCTTTATGTGCACTACGCATGATAGAATAGCAAATATTTGTGACATAATTAGGGACAACCCAGAAAAATACAACAATTTTAAAATTTTTCCTTGTATGCCTTATGCTCATAAATATGCCAATGCTGTTACAGAATTAGGTATTTCGGGTACTTTAAAACAATACGTTCCTGGTAATTTTTTTGGTTCCTTATTTAAAGGAGGCATGGCTTTTCTTTCTAAAGATTATGAAGCCATTATGGAATTAATGATTGATGCAGAAATGAAAATGTTTAAAGGAATAAATACGCCTGTTATTTTTTTACAAAATGTTATTACAGACCTATTGTTGGGGTTAAGGGCATATGATATGCTTGTAGCGTTTCATTCCTACATAAAACAGAAATACAATGCAGAGGCAGGATTTATAACCATGAATATGCCAAAACTTTTATCTGTACTCCACAAAGCGGGCATTTCCAATCCAATTATTTGTGCATCAATTAATAAAGCAGGTTTCAGAATGTCTGGAGGTAAAGAAATTTATGAAGAAACATTGAAAACTAAAAAATTTAGGGCAATCGCTATGCAGGTTTTAGGTGGTGGCGCAATTCATCCAAAGGAAGCAATTGATTATATTTGTGCGTTACCAAATATTGAGTCAATTTTATTTGGAGCATCCACTAAAGGAAATATTGAAAATACTATTTCAAATATTCGTTTTTTTGATGCAAAAAATAAATAATCAGACTTACCACTTTATTTAGAAAATTAATTTAATGAAAATTTTAGTTACAGGATCAGCGGGTTTTATTGGATTTCATTTAGTTAATAAATTAGTAATAGAAGGATTTGAAGTTGTAGGCTTAGATTCAATTAATGATTATTACCTAACTAGTTTAAAGTATGGTAGACTTACTGAAACAGGTATAAATAAAGCTAGTATTAATTACAACCAAATAGTTAAGAGCACCTCTCTGCCAGCCTATTCTTTTATTCAGCTCAAATTAGAAGATAAAGAAAATCTTGACGAACTCTTTTTAACCCAGCAGTTTGATATGGTGGTAAATCTTGCTGCACAGGTAGGGGTTAGGTACAGTATTACAAATCCCTCTGCCTATATTAATAGCAATATTGTAGGCTTCAGTAATTTAATAGAATGCTGTAGAAATTTTAAAATAAGTCATTTTGTATTTGCAAGCAGTAGCAGCGTATATGGTTTAAATGAAACCATTCCATTTACAACAGATCAAACTGTAGATCATCCAATTAGTTTGTACGCAGCCACAAAAAAAAGCAATGAATTGATGGCGCATGCTTACAGCCATTTATATAATTTACCCGTTACAGGATTACGTTTTTTTACAGTATATGGTCCTTGGGGAAGGCCTGATATGGCCTTGTTTCTATTTACAAAAGCAATTATTGAAGATGAACCCATTGAAGTATTCAATAATGGAGAAATGGAACGGGATTTTACCTACGTAGATGATATTGTGGAGGGAGTAATAAAGGTGATAAAAAATCCGGCCACCGGTAATCCTAACTGGAGTGGTTTTATAACTGATCCATCCTCGTCCAAAGCACCCTACAGATTATACAATATAGGAAACAGCCATCCAATAAAACTTACTGCTTTTATTGATGCTATCGAAAATAGGCTTGCAAAGAAGGCGAAAAGAACAATGCTACCAATGCAACCTGGAGATGTTCACAAAACATATGCTGATATTACACCATTAAAAGTAAAATTTGGCTATCAGTCGTTCATCAATATTCAGGAGGGCGTAAATAAATTTGTTGATTGGTATGTTGATTATTTTAAAGTGAGCCATTAATTTATGTATCAAATTTTCATTTTTGAGAACAAAGTAAATATGCAATTAATTAATTCGTTACAACAACTTAATTAATTTAATTATGAAAAATTTTTTATTTTAAGCTTATCCAAAATATGTTATAATAAATTGTACTTTCTTTAA
>JANXSK010000153.1 GCA_025352695.1 Ferruginibacter sp.
TGGTTGTAAGCCATCTGTAAAAAAGGATAAAGAAATAACTGCTGCAAAAAATAATTCTGAAAAAATTGCCGGACAAAAAGAATTGAATATCCTTGATACCGGCCAGGTTTATTTTAAAGTAAATGTTACACAAAATAATAAGCCCTATATAAATTATGAAGGCGATTACCCGGTGGGATCACGGTTTGACAGCAATTTTACCATTCAGCTTTGTGCCTCCAAACATATTTTGGAGGTATCAGACATGCTTAATATTGATATTTATATAAAAGGAATTACTACAGGAAATTTTCCTGTAATGGTTAATAATGAGCAGGGAAAAGCAACTATGAATATGACACCGTTAAAAGGTAATTCATTCGCACCGGGCGAAGGCATTGTTACTATAACAAAATATAATGACTCACTGATTTCGGGAAAATTTACTGCAAAGGGAATGGATTACGACAGTAATAAAATGATTATTAAAGGTGTGTTTTTGAATTTGAAATATAATAAGTATTAAAAAAAAATAAGATTATGCAACAAAATCAAAAAAAATATTTACTGCTGAAATTATTTATTTTATTTCTTATTATTTGTTTCAACAGTTTTTCTGCTGATGCACAATTATTTAAAGACATAAAAGATAGATTCAAAGCCAATGTAGAAGTAAGGGCAACAGATAAAATCAATAATGGAGTTGACAGCCTTTTGAAGCACCATCCAAAAAAGAAAAATTCCGGTAAAAATAATCCTGCTGATAGTACTGATAAATCAAATGATAATGGAGCCGGCATTAATGATAATACAAATAAGAATTCTGCCCAAACTGATTCCATAAATACTTATAATACTAAAGATGATACTGATCCTGCGGCTGCAAATGCATCCCACCCGGAGGAAGGTTTCGTTTCTTTAAGCACATCTGCCAACAATACTTTTACAGGTGGCTCTGTTATCATCAGTGGAGAAAGCGTTTTTTATGGAAAGTATAATTCCGTAGGGTTAACTATACAAGGCCCCTACACTGAAGATGCAGACCCTAAACCCACTTCAGGCTTTACTAAACTATCCAAACAAATTCCACTGGATAAAGATGGGAAATTTAAAACTATATGGAATGGCGGGGGCGCTGATGGCTTATTCAGGATAACGGTAACCAGCAGTGATGCAAAGGCAACCAAAACAAAAACAGTTAAAGTAAATAGCTGGCCAGATATGGGTGATATGGCAGATAGTAACATACAACAAACCACAAAAGTGTATGATAAATTAGTGAAAAGAGTAGAGGAAGTTAAACCAAATGTAAGTGGGAAAGACGCTGCTGAACTTGATAAAAAAATGGCTGATGTAAAAGATAAAAAAGATGCGGCAATAAAAATGTTTACATCAATAAATGATGCCACAAAAAAATTGGGAACAATGGTTAAAAAAGGTAAAGGTTTGCCAGCCACCCTCAGCGCTAATCTTTCAGCATTAAATAATAATTTATCAAGCCAGGCAAGCGATATGGCAAGGGTGGATGAATTCACCAACCACGAGCCATCAGATAACTCTATTTGCGAATACCTTGTAATGGTTAAAGAAGCCTGTGCTGCCTTTTCAACTTTAACCAATGTATTTTCAAAATCTGTAGGAACTATTTTAGAAAATATTACGCTGGATAAAGCAGTTCCACTGGGCGTAGGCGCAGGGCCGGAAGCACAGGCGGACAGAACCGGTAATGCTGTAGATCCCGACAAGGAAGGGGTTTCAAAAGAAACCGGAAAAATATTCGCAACCGCAGCGGTAGATGCTAAATCACTTACAAGCAAAATAGGCGTTGCCGGTATTGCAGGAGATTTAGTTACAATGGCTTCAGATTATTTACTTAGAAAATACTGTGGAGTATATGAAGGAACTGTAAAGCATGATTACACAGTGATCTTTCGCAATGATGATCACCAAGTATGGTGGAAATATGGGGTGGAAATGGAGGCGGCATTTAGCCTTCGGTATCCAAAAGATAAAGCAGGCAGAACAATTAAAATGAAAGGAAACATTGAAGGCAACGCTACAAAATTTACTTTTTTTGCAGATGCTAAAGAAGCTGTTAAAGATGAAATGAAGGGAAGGGATAAATTTGTGAAAGTAATTGTGCTAAGAGATTTTTTACCACCTGCTGTTCCTTTTGCCACCAGTGAGCATGATAAAATGGGCTTTGGAGCAGTGGCCAGAGGGCTTGCGACCCCTGCATATTTTAATATTCCTGTGGATGCCGATTATGATCTGAATGCAGAAAAAATAAAACTGTTTATAAACCCTGCGCTTGTTGATTTTTCAGAGGCAGTTGAAAACAGGGAAATATATATGGCAATAGCTGTATTGCCTTTGATAAGGTGGATGGAGTATCCAATCTTTAAAGCACAGCAAACCATAAAAGGCTCCTTCAAAGAAAAAAATGAATTTACCATGACAGGTGGCAAGTCTCCTCAGTGCATTGATAAAGCAAGCCGCCATATTAATGACGAAAATGCACCCTTTGAAATATTTTTAAATACAACATTTGCTATTAAAAAACAATAAATAATTCTTTCTTAGCTATGTATCCCCTCTACCAACCCCATCATTATCTCTTGACTAATGCTGCATAATTTTGCGGCAGCAGTTGTTCTATAGCATTTATTTTATGCTGGTTGATATTTTCAAAAACGTAGGTAAGCCATTGAATGGGATTTACGTTGTGCAGCTTGCAGGTGGCAAATAAACTGTAGAGCATGGCGCTTCTTTGTGCGGCTTCGTGGTTTCCAGCAAACAGATAATTTTTGCGGCCAATGGCTACCGGGCGTATGCTGTTTTCTACCAGGTTATTATCAATGCGCAGGTTTCCATCCTGCAGATATACGTTGAGTTTAT
>JANXSK010000202.1 GCA_025352695.1 Ferruginibacter sp.
AAATATTGCAAATTGTGAGTGCTTCGCTTTTTGATAAAACACACCTAAATGATTTGTTACAAAGCCCTGTCTATAAGAATGTCAAAGAACAAAAATGCGAACAATTAGAAATTGAATTAATTTAACGGGACACTAGTGAAATAAATTAGTTAATGTGGTAGAAATAAATCGATCTGGGAAAACAATTTCTGGGAACTAGCAGCAGAAGACAATTTTATTAAAAGACTCATTACATAAATACAAGTAGCATATATTATTAATTGATTTATCCTCCAAATAATTTAAATCATCCTTTGAAAATTTACACTAAGCATTTAACAAGCTCTTCAAATTTTTCACCAAAAACATCCCAGTTCAATTCTTGTTCATATTTTAATCTTGCAGATTTAGCCATCGTTGCAATCTGCGCTGGTTCATGTAGTAAATTTTCAATTGTAGTTACATAATCTTCAATTGAAGCATCTAATGGCAATGCATAACCATTAATACCATTTTTTACAACTGCGGTAACACCGCCAGTATCTGTAGTAATTACAGGTAAACCATAAGCAGCAGCTTCGCAAAAAACAATTCCTAAACATTCAGCCCTGGTTGGCAAAAACAAAAAATGACTATTTAAAAGCAATTCCTGTATTTTAAGATTGTCATCAAATTTATTTTTATCTAAAAAAGGAATGACTTCCATTAATTTATTTTGTACAGGAGGAACACATCCACAAACAATTAATTTTACATCAAATCCTTTTACACTTAAGCTTTCAATAACCTCTAAAGCAATTTCACCGCCTTTTCTAATCCAATCTACTCCTAAAAAAAGAAAGGTGACGGTAGAATTATAGGCTTTATTATTAATTAAAAACTTTGGAGTTTCAATATTTGCACCAAACCCAATTATTTTTATTTTTTTACTATCTAATTTATAAAAATTAGTTGCGTATTCTGCAGCCCAATTGGAAGGATAAATTATATAACTAGATTTTTTTAATGCTTTTCTTTCAATATAATTTGACTCCTTTATAGAAAAGGTAGATAAATTAGTCCAAAAACTATAACTATAATATTCTAAAACTTGATTAAAGGAACTATCCGACAGATAAATTATAGGTAAATCTGTTTTTAAAAAAGCAATTTCAGGAGCGGCAACCGGAGCAAAAATTAAATCAATTTTATTTTGTTTAATTTTTTTTGAAAAGAATCCGGCTGCAAAATAAGCCTTCAAAGAGTTATGAAAAGGGTTATATTTTTTTTTATAAAAAATTATACTGTGTAGCCTACTAAAAACTTTGATAATTCTAAGTTGATTTTTAGAATATTCCACAGGACCCAGAGATATTACTTTATATCCCCTTTTTTCAATAGCAAGATATAGATAAGCAGGTATTCCTGACCAGAATTTTTTATCAAAAGGATCTGAAGATGTTAAAAAAGCAATCGTCATAAATAGAAAATTGATTAATTGAATTAATAATAAAGAACTATTCTGCTAAATCAACCGAAAATGCTTTTGGTAAAACTTTATTGTTTCTTTTGCAATATGTGTCCATGAAAATTCTCCATTTTTAAATTTTTGTTCTATTTCCATCGGCATCCTCTTCCTAAGTGTTTCATTCGTTATAAGGTTTTCTATGGCAGCAGCAAATGACGCCGCATTGATATCTTTTACTAACAAACCGGTAATTTCATGATCAATCATTTCTTTAAATCCACCTGTATCACTTGCAACAATGGGTTTATTAAAAGCGAATACAGTTACAGGTATTCCGCTTTGAGATGCTGATTTATACGGACAAACTACCATTTCGCAATTTTCAATTAAAGTAACTATTTCTTCATTACTAAGAGAATGATTTATATATTCATAGCTATCAACCCCTTCAAAACTAAAATATGGTTTTCCAGCACCTGCAATTATAAGATGAACTTTCTGTTTTTTTTGAATAATTTTAACTGCATCTATTAGTATATCAATACCCTTATATGGAACTATTCTGCCAAAGTGAAGAATGATAGGAGTTGTAGATACCTGCTGTCCCAGTTTTTTTTTCAGTTTAGGCAAATAATGGGTATAGGTTTCATATAGTCCAAAACGTATCACAGAAAATAGCTTCTTATCATACTCCAATTGCGTAACCGATTTTCTAAAACTAATAAAACGTTCTTTTGAAATGTATGAATGAAAAATAATTGGAATGTTATTCTTAATCAGTTTCTTGAATATTCTTATACTATATAAACCAGTTTCCCCACTATGTCCTGTCACTTCATGGAGTGTCTGAATAAGATGCTGATCCCTTAAAAAGTGCATCAATAATAAAGAAAAGCGGTTACAGGAGTGTACCAGATGAATTATATCAAAATTACCTATTATCAACCGCTGGCAAAGTTTCCAAGCATAATAGATATCCGAAAAATAACTCTTTTTCCCAGAACCGGCAGGAAATACAAAAAAATTAGTTTTTACTTTTGACAAGTAATTAAACAAATCAGGGTTCATCTGTTTAGCTAATATATTAGATGCAATAAAACCGCTTGGTTGCTTGTTATTGGTAAAGTCAACCACAAATAAATTTTGGTTATATTTTGGCATGATAGCATATAAATGAACATCCACATCTTCTTCTGCCAGATACTTTGCCAAAGGCATTACTGATTCTAACATATAAGCTGATACCAAAGCGATTTTCATCTCTTTTTTTAAATTCATTATAGACAATTCAGTGAATAATTTACTAATTGAATGATTAAATTATATTTAAAATATTTATAAAATTTCTTACATTTTAATATCTGGAATAATATCATAACTATAATATTATTGAGTATTGGTTTACTCAATTTTAAGAGCCGCTAAATATCTTTTTAATATTTTCTGTATATTTTCTGTAAATGAAAAAACCTCCAACCGAAACAACACAAATAAAGATTAATGTCTTATTCAAAAAGACCATATTTTCTGGTATTAATAATGAAATTACATATCCCACGATATAAAGTGCAAATATTTTTAAGTAAAAGAATATAGATAATGCATCTCTCAAGTATAGATTTATTACATAAATATGGATTATGAAAGTTATACCAGTTGCCAATAAGAAAGCTGCAGATAAATACTCAGCTCCATATTTTGAACCATACCATAAAATAGGAACCTGAATAATTGTGCAGATTATTGATAAATAACTTAA
>JANXSK010000178.1 GCA_025352695.1 Ferruginibacter sp.
AATTATGGACAGAGAAAGCGGCCGCTCACGTGGTTTCGGTTTCGTAGAAATGAGTAGCGATGACGAAGGAAAAGACGCTATGTTAGGCCTTAACAACAAAGAAGTTGAAGGTCGTGCAATGTCTGTTTCTGTAGCTAAAGAAAGAGAAGAAAGAACAGGTGGTGGCGGTGGAAGCCGTGGTGGATATTCTAACAACCGCGGTGGCGGTGGTGGTGGATATTCAAGCAACCGCAGCAGCGGTGGCGGCGGTGGTAACAGGTGGTAATATTTATTAACCAGTATATCATTAAAAAGGGTGTTCAGCAATGAACGCTCTTTTTGTTTTTATATCTTTTACTATTAGCTAAAGGAGTAAATTTTTTATTTTTAATAAGAAAAAAAATATCCAGATATTTAAAGCCAACTATTTTTTAATTGCAGGTGATACAAATCAATAACATTAAATTAGTAGGTAAAACTAAACAGTACAACATATTGTTATAACAATATGTTGTTTAAAATTACTGGTTTAATATTTTTTATCATGCTAAAAGCTTTTACAAATGAGCCGCCCAGAAAATTATTGCTATTTGCAACAGGTAACTGTGCAATACTTAAACAAGAAGCAGATAGTTTTGCCTTATTTAAAAGTGGGTTAAAAGAAAGAGATATCATAATTGAGCAGTTTTGCTTTAGTGATTACACTAGTAAAAAATTTACCACCTGGAGGATACCTGCTGATAAAGCTTTTATATTGCTACTTGTTGGGAGGGATGGTAGAGAAAAATTCAGGTCGTACAAACCAGTGAGTGCAGCTGCTATTTTTAATATTGTAGATGCTATGCCCATGAGGATACAGGAAATGAAAAATAAAAAATAAGTACTGCTATCATTTAAATATTGATTTAGTATCAATAAACGAGCTTTCCAATCTTTCCGCCATTACCGGCAAAAAATATTGCTTTTCCTTTATTTGCTTTTCTGCAAACATGAAAGCTTTCTTTGCTAATCCAGTTCCAATTATTGCCTTCATCCGTGCTGATGTCAACACCCGTTAATCCACAACTGGCCCAGGTTGTTTTACTAAGATATTCAACACAACTGCGGTAACCATGTGGAGGTGTTGCAGGTTTGGTAAATGTTTTTCCACCATCAAGGGTAATGGCGCAATTACCTGTAGTATCTTCTTTAGCCATAAAATCGCCACCCACCACAATCATGGTATTGTTATTTTTTACTGCAATTGAATTAGCTCCTGTACTGTTTTTTCCTTCAACAAACGGAAGATTAAATTTTTTATCACGGATAAATAACCGGCTTTTTATACCACCGCTTATAAATACCGCTTCCTGTTGATTTAGCTTTCTTATATTGGTGCCACTGCTGGCAAAACAGGCTTCACCACTATCCGCAACGGGATAGTTTTGTGGTGGTAATTCCTGCCATTTTTTACCTCCGTCAAAGGTACGGGCTATAAAAAATTTGTTATCTATCGGGTCGCCGATTACAATGCCACTTTCACGATTCCAAAATTCCATGGCATCTAAAAATATGCCCTTGGTTTTATTTTCATACACTGTTGTCCAGTTATCGCCCCCATCTGTAGTGCGTAAAATATATGCAGGTGCTGCTATGCCCATGATTACAGCAATTTTATCGTCAAAGGCTTCAATATCTCTGAAATCTGTTTTTTCAAACCCCTTTACTTTTATCCATTTCCAGGTTGTACCACCGTCTGTCGATTTACCAACAGTGCCTTCACTTCCACTAACCCAAACAACTTTATTGGTTACAACACTCAGACCACGGAGAGAATTTTTTATAGCTGTATTGACTATTTTAATCGTTTGTGCATGTAGTAGATAATTGCACCACAACAACAAAACTGTTGTCAACATTATTTTTACTGTTCTAAACATGGCATAACTTTTATACTAAATGTAGAACAAATTTTATCTCTACCTTCTAAACGGAGGTTATTTAAATACACTATTTTTTATCGTAGCGTTTCATGTAGCTTAAAAGTAGAAGAGTGCGACGCAACAATTTACCACATAGCTTCTTTGCCCGGACAATATTCTTAATATTGCATCTTACAATTTTGATAACCTCTTTTATTTAACCTTTTTTAATTTTGATTTAAGCATTATGGTACCTTATTGGATGAGCAGAACGCAGTTGCTACTGGGAGATGAAACGACTAAGCAATTGATGAATAAAAACGTGTTGGTTGTTGGACTTGGTGGAGTAGGAGGCATTTGCGCTGAAATAATTGCCAGGGCTGGGGTTGGTAAAATGACGATTGTTGATGGCGATACTGTTGACTTGAGTAATTGCAATCGGCAGATTGCTGCACTATACAGTACAGAAAAGCAATTGAAAACCGAAGTAATGGCAGCAAGATTAAAAGATATTAATCCGCAAATTGAGTTGAAAGTTATTGCTGAATTTATAAAAGAAGCACGAACAGTTGAAATAATAGAATCGGGTAACTATGATTTTGCTGTTGATTGTATTGATACCCTAACACCAAAAGTATGGTTGATAAAAACCTGTGTGGACAGAAAGATACCGATTGTAAGTTCGTTGGGAGCGGGGGGTAAAGTTGATCCATCGCAAATACAGGTAGTAGATATTGCAGACAGTTACAAATGTAAACTGGCTCGTTATGTTAGAAAGTATTTGCACAAAGAAGGTATTATGACCGGAGTAACAGTAGTGTTTTCGCCAGAAGATATTGATGGGGATAAAGTGGTGGTGACGGAAAAGGCATTTCCCAAAAAGTCCATTATTGGTACCATCTCTTACATGCCCGCCATTTTTGGTTGCTTGACAGCGAGTGTGGTGATAAGGCATCTTTACAGCAAAGAGTGATTTGTATTTGTTACCAACCATTCTTTCGAAAAAGACTTACTGGCGCACTGTTGTATTTATTTTAATGTAATTAAATATGCAGAAAGTGATTCCGGGTGCACTTGCTAAATCCAATAAATTCATAGTAGATAAGTTTTGTTACTTTTGAAAGGTAAGTATAATTTTAAATAAAAAAAATCTTCTGCGTAAGATATAAAACATGAGTTATAATTATTTGTCTCTCGATAAAAATCCGGTTAGTTTTCAACAGATAAAAAATCTGTTAGCATTCAATCAGCTGGTTTCTATTACTGTTGATGCACATAAAAGTATTATCAATTGCAGGGAATACCTTGATAAAAAACTGGATACCGGCGATCAGTTGTTTTATGGAATTAACACCGGTTTTGGGTATTTACAAAATGTAAAAATTGATACAGCTCAGTTACAGGAACTACAGATTAATTTAATAAAGTCGCATGCCTGCGGATTGGGCGAAGAAGTGCCGGCACCCATTGTTAAGCTGATGATTATGTTGAAAATAAAATCGCTTAGCTATGGTCATTCCGGTGTTCAGATTGATACTGTTGAACGGTTGATGGACATGTATAACAATGATGTATTACCGGTAATTTTTACGCAAGGTTCATTAGGCGCATCAGGCGATCTGGCACCGTTAAGTCATTTAAGTTTAGCGTTGATTGGCGAGGGCGCAGTAAACCACGAGGGCAAAAATTTACCTGCAGCAGCAGTACTGGAAAAGTTTAACTGGCAGCCCATACAATTGCAAAGTAAAGAAGGACTTGCTTTAATTAATGGTACGCAATTTATGAGCGCCTATGGTATATATGCATTGGTACAATGCGAAAGATTGTTGCGCTGGGCCAATATTATTGCGGCTATTTCTTTTGATGCATTTCATTGCACCATTGAACCATTGCACGAAAAAATTCATTCCATTCGCAGCCATGTAGGACAAGTAGATACTGCTGCAGCTTTAAGGAAATTATTAACGGGCAGCCAGATAGCAGCCCAAAAAAAAGAACAGGTTCAGGATCCCTATTCTTTTCGTTGTGTGCCACAGGTGCATGGGGCTACTAAAGATACTTTTGATTATGTGCTCAGTATTTTTATAAAGGAGATTAATTCGGTAACTGATAATCCCAATATTTTTCCTGAAGATGATTTGATTTTGAGTGGTGGTAATTTTCACGGTCAGCCTTTGGCGCTAGCATTGGATTTTTTAGCAATTGCAATGAGTGAGATTGCCAATATTTCTGAAAGAAGAACTTACCAGCTGATTAGTGGTCAGCATAAGTTGCCAATGTTTTTGGTAAAGCAGCCAGGACTGCACTCAGGTTTTATGATACCACAATATACCGCTGCTGGTATTGTGAGTGAAAACAAACAGTTGTGTACCCCCGCCAGCGTGGATTCTATCAGTAGCAGCAATAACCAGGAAGATCATGTAAGTATGGGAGCCAATGCCGCTACCAAATGTAAAAGGGTAGTAGATAATGTAGAAAAAGTATTGGCTATAGAATTGTTGACAGCCGTGCAGGCACTGGAGTTTAGGAGGCCGCTGCAAAGTTCACCTTTCTTAGAAGCCATCGTAACCGCCTTTAGGAGAGAGGTGAGTTTTAATGAAGCTGATCGGATTTTACAAGTAGATATGTTAAAGGCTATTGCGTTTATTAAAAACTATTCAGTTGATTTGTGAGCCTAACTTTTAAGGTAGAATTATGGCTACGCATATTCAGTTTTATTGTCTACATGTTTAATAAAAATAAAGAAACATCTTTGCTATGTAATTAATCCAACCCTATCGAATATCCAATTCCAACCCTATTTAATCCCTAAAGCATTATTTCTTTTTCTAAGGAAAACCTCCGCTATCGGAGGTTTTTACTTTTTTAGGGGTACGCTTTTCCTTTAGAAAAAAAATACGGCTAATTGCAATTTTAAGCTATTAAATTACACAATGAATTTTCGATTATTTGAGTTTGAAGATAAGGAATGGTTGCCAGCTATAATTCGGGATGGGATGATGGATTACCTTCATTTTGTTTTAAACAGCGGTAATTTTTATGAGCCGGTTGTTCCATTGATAATCGAGTTAGTAAAACAAACAAGATCGGCAACGGTTATAGATCTTTGTTCCGGTGGAGGAGGAACGGTGGAACAAATACAAAAAAATATAGGCCACAAATACAAACAACAAGTGCATTTTGTGCTAACAGATAAATTTCCCAATCTGGATGCATTTAAGTTCATTCAAAAAAAATATAACGGTAAAGTAAGTTATTTTGCAGAGCCTGTAAATGCAGTTCAGGTGCATCCATCTTTAAAAGGGGTAAGAACTATTTTTTCTGCCTTCCATCATTTTGATACAGATACAGCCAAACAAGTAATTTCCAATGCAGTTCATGCAAAGGAAGGTATTGGGATTTTTGACGGAGGCAATAAAAATTTATTTTTCATTTTATGCATTAGCATACTTCACCCTATTGCTTTTTTTTTATTTACACCTTTTTTTAGACCTTTTAAGTGGAGCAGATTGTTGTTAACTTATATTATTCCTGTTGTTCCTTTATGTACTATTTGGGATGGTATTGCTTCGGTTACAAGGTTATATACACCTCAGCAATTATTGGATATTGCTAACAATGTTGATAGCAATAATTATTACTGGCAAGCAGGTAAAAAAAGAAATAAATTTGGTATGCACATTACTTACCTGATTGGATATCCTCTGTTAAATAATATCTCTAAACCTCAATAAATATTTTTCGCCATTGATGCAGTACAATAAAATAAGACTTAGATATTTATTAAAAAAACTACACACATTTTATATGTTTAACTACAAATTTAAAAGCGACGACTAAATATCTTTACATTATCAATATCTAATACCACTGAAACCATAGATTAAAAAGCAATCCATACCCTTCTTAAAATATGTATGAAAAACCTCCACTTTAGAGGCTTTTTTTATTTGAAATGTTAACATCGTTTTTTAAGTTTTCATTAAAAGAATAATTTAATTTAACAAAAAATATACCCGTTGACTTTATACAAAATGAAATATAGAGTTAATGTAAAAAAAACTATAACATATTGGTATAGTTAACTACAATTTTTAAAAATTTTGCTGAATATCTTTATGTTATTAATATTTAATACCCCTAAAAGCTATTTAAAATAAATAACCCGTACCCTCCTTAAAACCTCCTATTAAAAACTTCCTCAAAGGAAGTTTTTTTGTAAAAAAAATTATCAATTGTACGTTTTTTTTCTATATAGATGAAATAATAGCAGACGTGCGTAAAATTGATGTGAATTAAAATATTCGTACATTGAAATAAAAAATTATGCCCGAATCCAAAGCCAGACATCCACACAAGCACCCTCATCAACACAATGGTCATTCCAACAGTCATCCAAAGAAAAAAAAGACTAACCAAATAGTTATTATAGTGACAGTTTTTTTTGCATTACTTGGGCTTGGCTTTAGTTATTTTTTAAATGCCACCAGCATTGTAGGATTGTTAGCCGGAGCAGTAGTTGGAGGTATTGCAGGTTTTATTTTTGGCTACCAGGTTGAAAAGAGTTTTTCTAAAAAATAACTAATTGTCAGATTGATAATCTGCTGAATGCCTACAATAATTTGATATAAAAGATTTGCTTGGTAATTGTTGATCTTATAAATTAGCGTTTGCTATTTGTATGTGTATAAATCCTCCGTAAAGTAAGTTGTGATGAATCAAATTCAATGGGGCATTATTGGTTGTGGTGATGTAACAGAGTTAAAAAGCGGTCCAGCTTTTTATAAAGTTTCCAATTCAACAATAGTGGCTGTTATGCGGCGAGATGCAATAAAGGCGAAAGATTATGCCTTTCGCTATGGGGTATCTAGATGGTATACCGATGCCAGCCTGCTTATTGATGATTCTGAAGTAAATGCCATTTATATTGCAACGCCACCTTCTACCCATGAAGAATATACAATTAAAGCATTGTTTGCTGGTAAATCAGTTTATGTAGAAAAACCAATGGCCGTTATTTACACCGCAGCTACCAACATGGTTAATCTATCTTATAAAAAAAAACATAAAGCTGGTAGTAGCACATTACAGGAGGGAGCAGCCCTTATTTAAAAAAATAAAACAATTAATAGATGATAAAATATTAGGTGAGATATCTTTTGTAAGGCTTGATTATTATAAAAAAGCATTGACTGCGGAAGCATTAAAAGATGATCGGATTAGGTGGAGGGTTGATCCGGAAATTTCAGGTGGCGGCTTATTTTATGATCTTGCTCCACACCAGCTTGACCTAATGTATTATTTTTTTGGAGAAGCCATTAAAGTGAATGGCATATCAATTAACCAGGCAGGTTTATACGAAGCAGCTGATACAGTTGCAGGAAATATTTATTTTAAAAATGGAATTGTATTCAGCGGTTTGTGGATTTTTGGGATTGCTGATGTAGCTGAAAAAGATTGTTGCGAAATAATAGGTACTTTAGGAAAAATAACTTTCAGTATTTTTGATGGGCAGATAATTACAGTAACAACCAACAACAAAATTGAACAATTTAGCTTTGACGCTTTGCAGCATGTTCAGCAACCAATGATAGAAAAAGTAGTAGCTTATTTTTTAGGAGAAGCAACAAATCCTTGTAGCGGAACTGATGGAGTTTTGGTGATGCAATGGATGGAGAAGATGACGGAGGAGTGAAGGGTTTATAAATTATAAAAATTAAAATTAATGCTGTTAATTTAAGACTTTGCTATTATTTTATGAACCCTATAAGTTAATACGCTTTTATTGGATTGGAATTATTTAAATGTTTCAGCCAAAGTGTTGTATGTATTGCAGGTTTACGTTTTATTTTTTTCCTGTTATTACTTGCTTCAGTAGGTATTGTTTACCTACTTGTGTAAAACAAGTAAAGTTGATCAGAAGTATTTAAAACCAACTATTATACATTTTATTATGTGGATGAAAATTTTAATTTGGGTATATTTTGGTTAACGAGCCGACACAATTAATAAATTAGATACGCTAATTACATAACTTTATTTAATGCTTAAACAAAGATTGTTACAGTCTGGTTTTTTATTTTTCTTTTTTCCTTTTTTTATTGTTGCACAAAATTTAGGAGGTAATCCTTCAGCAATAAAATGGCATCAAATTAATACAAACACTGCCAGGGTAATTTTCCCCGCAGGGTTAGATAGTCAGGCAAACCGAATTAACAATATTGTTAGTTTGCTGGATAGTACCACACTACATACTATTGGCGTAAAGCAACGTAAATGGAATATTGTACTGCTTAATCAAACAACTATTCCAAATGCTTATGTAAGGATGGCACCGGTTATCAGCGAATTTAATATGGTGCCGGGGCAGGATAATTTTAGTACAGGAAGTTTGCGATGGGATGACAATCTGGTAATTCATGAAAATCGCCACATGCAGCAGTTTGCAAATTTTAATATTGGTTTTACAAAAGTCTTTTCTTTTTTTCTGGGGCAGGAAGGCCAATTGCTGGCCAATGGTTTAACAATTCCTAATTACTTTTTTGAAGGAGATGCTGTATGGCAGGAAACGCTGGTAAGTGCACAGGGGCGCGGTAGAATGCCCTCCTTTTATAATGGTTTAAAGTCATTGGCACTTGCAAATAAAAAATATTCATGGATGAAATTGCGCAGCGGTTCATTGAAAGATTACACGCCCGATCACTATGAACTGGGCTATCAGTTAATAGCATATGGTAATGAAAAATATGGAGCTGATTTTTGGCGAAAAGTAACTTCGGACGCAGTTCGAATGAAAGGCTTATTCTATCCATTTAATAAAGCAATTGAAAAATATTCGGGTAAAACGTACCAGCAATT
Organism: Ferruginibacter sp.; assembly: GCA_025352695.1. Classification (GTDB taxonomy): domain Bacteria; phylum Bacteroidota; class Bacteroidia; order Chitinophagales; family Chitinophagaceae; genus Ferruginibacter. The sequence continues at coordinate 8,739 of JANXSK010000178.1, forward strand.
CAGAGAAGATGCATTGGATTATTTTAAACAACAAACCATTCCACAAAATAAAAAAAATGATGCTGTAAATTATCTTACTGCTGTTAAGAAAAACACGGTTGCGGATTATCTTTTTCCTGTGTTTGTGAACGATGATACTGTGCTTGTTTCAAAAAAATCGAATAAGGAAATAAATACTTTTTACCTGCTTGTAAATGGGAAGGAAAAAAAACTAAGGGTAAAGAATCTTGTAATTGACGACTACTTTTCTTATAGCGATGGTAAAATTGTTTATGCAGCTTATCAATCGGACTCACGCTGGGCTAACAGAGATTACAGTAATATTCAATTGCTGGATATTTATACAAAAAGGCAACGGCAGATAACTTTTAAATCTAAATATTTTTCTCCTGATATAAATACGAATGGCACAGAAGTATTAGCGGTAAATGTGAAGGTAAATGGTGCTAACAACCTGCATCGCATTGATATCTCAACAGGTAAAGTAATAGTCGAAATACCCAATCCCAATAACTATTTTTTTACCCAAACAAAATACCTGGATAACAATGGGGCCATTGCCGCTGTAAGAAATCCAGCAGGATTAATGGCATTGGTAAAAGTGGATCTTACAACAGGTAAAACAACTACCCTTACTCCCTTTTCATTTAATGTGGTTGGTTATCCTTTAGTAAAAGGCGATACAGTTTATTACAGCATGTCGGATGCAAATACACCCTCAGATAAAATATTTGCTGTAACGCTAAAAGATAGAAAAATATACCGGCTTACAAATAATGTGAATGGTATTTATCAACCCGCTGTAGATTCAAAAGGTAGATTATTATTTAGTGCCTTTACGGCTGATGGCTCAAGACTAGCTAATCTTGAGCCATCAGAATTAAATTGGACGGCACTGGAACAGAAAGAAAATAATACCATTAATCCCATTGGTACTGCTAAAGCACTTGGCAAAGCAGGGGCGGGAGTTTTGTATAATTTAACTGATCAACAAAACAATGCCAGCCGGTATAAAAAATCATTTCAGCTGTTTAACTTTCATAGTTGGCGGCCTTTTGTAAGTGATCCTGAATATGGATATACATTTTACAGCGATAATATTCTGAGTAGTTTTAGTAATAACCTGACATATATCTATAATCGAAATGACAGAAGCCACACTGTAGGTTTTAACGGCGTGTTTGCAGGTTGGTTTCCATTGTTAAATTTAGGTGCCGAAGAAAGTTTTAACAGACATGTTGATACAGGAGCTGGTAAATCGATTGTGTTTAACAGTGCCAAAATAAATGCTATTATTTCTATTCCGCTAAGTTTTGTTGGGGGCAGAACATCTAAATATGTCAACTTTGGTGTAGGATATAATATTGAAAAAATTTTTTTTAGAGGGAATGACAAATATATATTTAACATCAACGCTATTAAATATGCTACTACCTTTTTCTCTTTTAGCAATGTAAGCAGGCAAGCCAAACAACAGATAAATCCGGAGTGGGCACAAAGTATAAGCCTTAATTATAAAGATGAATTTAATTATCGAAAGAGTCATAAACTGGTAGGAGGAACTTCTTTATATTTCCCCGGATTATTTACCAACCACAGTATTGTGCTAAATGGGGCCTATCAAAAAAGGGATAGCCTTAGGGATTTATTCAGCAATAATTTTTCTTATTCAAGGGGTTATGAAGCGCTAAGTACAAGGCGTATGTATAAGGTAGGTATTAATTATCATTTTCCTATTTGCTATCCTGATTGGGGTTTTGGGAATATGGTATTTTTTCAACGGATTCGGGGCAATGTTTTTTACGACTACACAAGTGCAAGAGTTAAGCTTAATGGAACGCTCGTAGATATTAAAAATAGAAGCACAGGTGGCGAATTGTATTTTGATACAAAGTTGTGGAATGCGTTAAAAGCAAGTTTTGGCATCAGGTTTAGCCATTTGCTGGATACAGATTTAATTTACCCTGGAGTAAAAAACCGCTGGGAAATTATTATACCCATCGGGTTAATTCCAAATTAGAAGTATTTACTTTTTCCTATTTTAAAAAGCATAAATAATATCATTTCAGTTTACTGATTAACCCAAAGGGCTACAGGGAAATGTTTGATGGTATTATTTGTTTCGAAATAAAAAGATCGATAACTACTTACTACGTAAAACCTTTTTTATGCAGCATAAAAAAAATTTTTACCTCAATAGCAACATCCTTTTACCTAAAAAAACGCTTTTTATTTACCACAAATGTGGACTGTTTTCTTTTGACTATTATAAAATATTTTACATCAAAATTTACCTATTTTTCTCAGTTTTAATCGTATCAATGGATAGTCGGTTTTGCAATACCTGTTCTATCTTTTAATCTTAATCTAATCTCTTCCTTGTCTTTTGCCCCCTTCAAGATTCGGCTGATCTTTGCGATTGGATTTGGGTTCATTTCTTTGTTGCATTTGTCTGTCATTATTTACAGCAGGCTGTCGTTCTAATCTCCGAATTTCCGGTTGGGGTGCATTTCTTTGCTCCATGCTACGCTGCTGATATTGTTCATTTCTTTCAGGCCGTCGTGCTTCCTGACTTGCGGTAGGAGCTTTTGAAATCTTTTGTTCTTGTGGTCTTTCAAAACGGTTATTCATTTGTGGGGGAATTGTATTATTTTCTGTTTGATTTGGCCTCATACCTGGGAAATTATGGGGAGGTCTGTCAGCATTGTTATTATTATCCGAACGATTGTTATTGTTTACAGGATTGTTTTGTGGAGCAATGTTCCGGTTAGTTTGATTAGTGTGGTTCCTGTTTTCATACACGTTTCTCTGCTCGTTATTATTCCTGTTTCTGTTGTTGTTATCGTTGTAAATTTCAGTCTGGTTATTGCTTATAGTATTATTTCTATTCATATTAGCAGCAAAACTATTATCTCTTTTATTGCCGTTGTTATTGTTACCATTTCTTCCACGATAATCAATATGTCTTTCTTCTATCCTATTATTGGTAAATCTTTCTACTTCTCGTCTTTCTGGTCCTTTTGTAAAGCGGCCTTCCCTGCCTTCATAAAAATTATTAATCGTTACAGCGTTTCTAAAATAATTATTGCGGGGAGGAGCACAGTAACCATAAAAATTACTGCTACCCATATATTGTCTGGGCATAAAGTTCCAGCGGTCATATGGTACGGCATCAAATGATATATTTATACCAGCTCCATAACCTAAAGGAGCCCATCCATAATAACCATTATACTGGCTCCAGCTAACCCAGGCAGATGCCCAATCGTAGCCGGGTATCCACATCCAGCCATCATAGCGATCATGTTCCCAGCGGCCATAATGAAAAGGAGCCCATCCCCAATCAAAATCAGATACCCACGACCAGCCATAGTTAGTGTATTCCCAATGTCCATCAGTTGCATAGGGCCTAAAGGCGGGGTCATTATAAATCCACACTTGTCCATAACGTGGATTGTTTAACCATCGTCCATAAGGAGTAAGTTCGTTTTGAAATATAGAGATGTTTATTTGTGCTGATTGGGCTTTTAATTGATTGAATGAAAAAATACCAATCGATAATAAAAATAGTGCGGTTAAAAAGCGTATACTTTTCATGGTTAGTAGTTTAGATAATAGAGATTCAAATTGCGTGCTTATGATTGATTTTTCTTTAAGTAGTTTGTTAAGAATATTATAATTAATCAATTAAAAAGGAAATTGTTTTGTTTAGTTTAAAGGCATGAGATGTAATTTATAGAAGTTAAATTTTACACAAATGTTATAGCTAGGAATTTATATTATTATAGCGTAATAAATTTAAAATTGTATTAATAGCATAATTGCCTGGTAACACATCGCTTAATAGCTACCAAATATTTATTTTTTTGTTTACATTCAGGATAATCTTTCCAAACAATTAATTCTTTATCAGGCAGTTGTTATTTTCATAAAAAAATATCCACAAATTACAATGCTTTATGTGGACAATTAAAACAAAAAAATACACGGCTTAATGATATTTTTAGAAAGCAAAACTTGTAATATGAAATATCAATCTGGCCAAACAGTTACGCTTTTAGATACAGAATATAAACCTGCGGGTAATGCAGTTATTTGCACCTATGAAGAAAGCTCTAACAAATATGAGGTTGACTTTACTTATCCTGGAAATGAAAAGGCGGATAAGATTTCTATTCCTGCAGAACGTTTAATATTGCTTGCAAGTATCGATAATAATTTTAACGATTAGATTAATTATGGGATAGTAAGTATATCTTCTTCTTTTTATTTATTGATTACTATTTTTCTTTTAGATAAGTTGCAGTTGTAATTTTAAAGCTATTAAATCTTATAATAAGTAAACACATTGCTTACAGTTTTAACTAGTTGATGATTTTTTTACAAATGCCTGATTAAAACTTTTAAAAAATCGTAATTCTACGAGTATAATATAGTAAGCTTTCTATTTTGTTTAAGTACTTTTTACTAAGAAACATGAAATTATCCTATTTTAAAAATTGCGAAGTATTGCTATTGTATACAATATTTATTCTCATGATCTTTGTTCAAGAAGTTGATTGGTATTAGTTATATCAATCTTTGTCCAAAAATCCAGATCAACCAAAAAATTCAACAATATCCTTATTAAAAACTAACAAATCCAATATCAGTCAACTTCTACTATTCTTTTTTCTTTGTATTGTTTTAAAATAAATTTTGTATCCCCCAAAGAGGCCTTCTAATAAAGGCCTTTTTTTATTTTAACCTATTTAACTTTGAGAAATTCAGTCATCAACGTTAATTTAATCAGCTTAATAGCCCAGTTAAATAGATGATAAAGAAGTTAACCAAATAAGTTACCCAACAAAATTAAAGTTTACCTCTTTTAAATTATTCTTTAATACTTTTGAAATATAAAATATTTGTAGTTACGAAAAAGAACTGCATCTTATTTTAAAAATTATCAACCTACTTTGTCTATGTCAGATAAAATTCCTAAAAACATATTTATCCAGGGTGCTATAACTGCTTGGTTTATTGCAGATAATATTCAAAAGCATAGTACCCGTACAGACATTGGTGCGCATAGTATTTTTCTTGGCCAGGTACGAAAAGATTTAATTGGCGAAAAGGAGGTAAGTGCTATAGAATATACCAGTTACGAATCAATGGCTTTAATAAAAATGGAACAAATCAGGGAAGCTATTTTTACAAAATATGCATTAACCTGCATGCACGTTTACCATAGTCTTGGTAAAATAAATATTGGAGAAATATGCCTGTTTGTTTTTACTTCTTCTAAACATAGAAAACTGGCAATCGAGGCCTGTGAGGAAATAGTAGAAAAGATAAAGCACGAACTGCCGGTATGGGGTAAAGAGATTTTTGCAGATGGGAATTATCAATGGAAAGAGAATAGCTAAATCTGCCCTGAATCCAGTCAATGGCTAAACAGGGTTCAACCAAGGTTTCACTCCGGTGTTGAAAATTAATATATGTGTACTACTTAAATTTTAGGTATAGTTTTTTCTTTAAAATCTGATTTAGTATTTAAACAAGATTTTTTTGCAATGCTTCTTTAAAGTAACATCGTTACCTATAAATTTTTTTGGTCATCGCTTTAAACATTTTATATTCATGTAGCTCAAATAAAATATTGATTGAATAATATTAGTGTCATATAAATATGATTGGACGAAAAATAATTAAGATAAAAATGAATTAATATGAATCTATTAAAACTTAATATTTTTTATTGGTCTTTTAAGAATTATAAAAGAAAATTACTTGAGGCAATAGCAATACTTTTTCTAGGGAAATTAGAATTTTACACTTCAATAAATGTGCTTTCATTCAAAATTCATGCAATCGTTTGATTATTTAATAGTTGTTTATTTGATGTATATTTTCGTTGTCTTTTTGTATTAATTTATTAAAATTATAACCATTTATTATGCTTTCAAACCGAAGAAAATTTATACGTAACGTAACATTGGGTACGGGAGCCGTTGTAACGGGGTTACCTGCTTTTGCTAAAGTAAAGGCTGATGAAACAGATCGTTTATCATTGACCAACGATACACCATTTTCAGGAAAATTTAACATGAGTGGATATGCTGCTCCAAAAATGGATAAAGTACGAATTGGTATTATTGGGCTAGGTATGCGGGGGCCCGGGGCTGTTGAAAGAATGTCGTTTATTGAGGGAGTTGAAATAAAAGCTTTGTGTGATCAATATCCTGACAGAGTCGCAAAAGCACAAGAAATATTAACCAAAAAGGGATTGCCAAAAGCTACGGAATACAGTGGTAGCAAAGAAGCATGGAAACAGTTGTGCAACCGCCAAGATATTGACCTGGTGTATATTACAACGCCCTGGAGTTTACATACACCTATGGCAGTTTATGCTATGGAGCATGGTAAACATGCCGCAAGCGAAGTTCCCGCAGCTCAAACAATTGAACAGTGTTGGCAACTGGTTGAAACTTCAGAAAAAACAAAAAAGCATTGTATGATGCTGGAAAACTGTTGTTATGATTTTTTTGAATTGCTTACTTTAAATATGACACGCAATGGCATGTTTGGTGAGTTGGTTCATGCAGAGGGAGCATACTTACACAATTTGCTCGATCTTAATTTTGATAAGAATGGGTATGCGGAAATGTGGCGGTTAAAAGAAAATGCAACCAGAAATGGCAATTTGTATCCAACACACGGTTTGGGGCCTGTAGCACAATGTATGAATATCAACAGGGGCGATCAAATGGATTACCTGGTGTCTACGTCATCCAACGATTTCCTGATGAGCGTTACTGCAAAAGAAAGAGCAGCAAAAGATGCTTTTTACAACGAGTTTAAAGACAAGCAGTATCGTGGTAATATGAATACGACTACCATAAAAACGGTAAAAGGAAAAACCATTATGGTACAGCATGATGTTACTTCTCCAAGGCCTTATTCAAGAATTCACCTGATCAGCGGTACAAAAGGAATGGCCAGTAAATGGCCTGATCCTCAAAGAATTTCTTTTGGTGAAGCTGGGTGGATAAAAGACGAAGAATACAAAGTATTGGAAGAAAAATATACATTGCCTATAGTTAAACACATTGGTGAAATTGCAAAAAATGTAGGCGGTCATGGTGGTATGGATTTTATCATGGACTGGCGCCTTATAGACAACCTTCGCAATGGCTTGCCAATTGATCAGGATGTGTACGATGCAGCTTTATGGAGTTCAATTGCACCGCTAAGTGAAAAATCTGTTGCCAACCGTTCACGTAGTATGGATATACCTGATTTTACAAAAGGTGCCTGGAAAAATAATGTACCTGTTAATCTTACCTTAGATGGCGGTGGCAATACTACTGTAAGAAAAGTAACTGCAGAAGCAAATAAGTAAAGTATATAGTATTTATTTTAAATAAACCAGTTTGCTGTTGGATACGCCATCTGCGGACTGGTTTATTGATTTACACATATTTGTTGTATAAGAATACAGTTAAAATTCTATTTATTCTCCGCTTCATTTTTCTTTCCATAATTTATTTAAATATACTCGTGAAGCTATACAAATTTTGAACTTAAAATTATTAAAAAAAACTGTTGTAATTTTTTAAAGCATCCCGATTGCTAGATGGGGTAATAGCTGCAACCTCATAAAGTAAGCTGTTTAAGTAAAGACATGTTTTTCTAATTCTATAATGACTATGCACCAGATACTTTTTTAGCAACACATACTACTATTTCTCTAAATATCCGTTGGTACCATTTCCTATTGCTTCTTTAGGTAATGGCTATAATATGTATTATAGGATACCTGCTAAATTTGTTCATATTGATAGTACAGCAGCATGGTCGAGTAATACGGGGGGAATATTTTATAAGGGTGTAGAAGATACTCATTACAGGGGTGTTTATACAGATGATAAGTTTGATTATTCAATAAGGATACCTATGCGTATACAGGTGCCTGGTGCATATCGTATAACAATTAAAATCCTAAATACCACCCATAGATAAATTAAGGCGGTTTTAATTACCCTGATTTTAAAGTGCAGAAAAGAAGTTGTTGCTTGTAAAAATCACTAACTTTTTATTGAATATAATACCTTTTTAAAAAGTTATAAAAGTGTTTTATTTAATCCAGTATTTTAATAACAATAAATTTTATTTAATAGTCAACTATAAAAGTATAAATGAAGTAATGTAATTTTTTAATTATAACTATATGTAGTAAGACCGATAAAGGTTTGTCGCCGTATCATTCCCAGCTTTTTTTAAATTTTATACCGGAAGGATATAAAATAATTCAACCTGGAAAATATTTAATTAGAAGCGGAATTAAAACAGTGAGTGTTGATTAGAAAATAGCAAAAAAATAACATTCAATTCGGGATAGAGATATGCTGCCGTAAAATATGTTTCCACAGTTATCATACATAACAATCTTTTAAATTAATTCACTATAAACGTAAAAAAGTAATGAAATTATTTTATTTATCTTCTCTTATTATATTTTTTTCGCTACAGGGTAAGGTATCAAAAGCTACGGTTATTGCCCCTTTTGATACAACCAACAGTACCATCATTTCACTTTATTCAAACGGGTATATTTATCCGGGTGGAGAAAGAAACGGAAATGGAAGAATAGGAGAAAATGGTCTTATATTTTGGAAAGATGAAAAAGTAACTACCAGAATATTTTTTCTTCCAAAGCAAAAGGGTGTATTATTTGTGGCAATCAAATTAAAGGCAACCGCTGGTAACAGCAAGCTGCAGATAAGCATGGATGAGGATAAAAAAAATTACAGTATTATCGTTGAAAAAAGTTCCGGTTATGTTACTGTGCCGGTTGGATCTTTCTCAATCAGCAGTACAGGGTATCATTACCTGCTAATTAAAGGAATTTCTAAAACTGGCTTAACATTTCCTGATATTGATGCGATCGTTCTTTCAGGAACAGCAGCTAAAAATATAGCGTTTAACAGTAGTCAATATCGGGGAGCTCCTTCTGTGCATTTGCGTTATCCCGTGCCTGGTGATAGTGCGGTTAAATGGTTTTATAGCGAAGTAATGGTGCCTAAAGAAGTAGTTCAATCTGTAAATGCCTATTACGAAACCAACGGCTTTAATAGCGGTTATATGGGTATTCAAATAAATTCGCTTAAAGAAAGACGGTTCATTTTTTCTATTTGGAGTTTGTTTAAAACAGATGATCCAACACAAATACCATCCGATTATGCAGTCAATTTAAAACAAAAAGGAAAGGATGTTTTTACAGGTGAGTTTGGTAACGAAGGATCTGGCGGCCACAGTCACCTTGTATATCCATGGGCGGTAGCAAAAACTTACCGGTTACTCAGTGGTATCAAATCACAGGCTGGTGATAGTACCACTTATGTAGGTTATTTTGCTGTGCCTGATGACAATTATGTATGGCATTTATTAAGTGAATGGACACAGAATAAAACCGATACCAAACGTGGATTCAGAGGTTTATATTCTTTTGTTGAAAATTTTGGAGGAAATGGAAATGATTTTTTTAAAGCCTACTATGGTAACCAATGGATACGTACTTCCTACGGTACCTGGATGGAGCTAACGAATGCAGCTTTTTCTACTACGGCTAATCCTAAAAAACACCAGCGGTTCGATTATGGCGCAGGGGTAGAGGGGAACCTGTTTTATATGTTTTCGGGGGGCTTTAAAAAGTTAAACAATATTGCAACTGGTGATGTAATTACAAGATATGCAAATAACGTAGCTCCTGTTATTGATTTTAGTAAATTATAAATCAATGCCGTTTAACTAATCTCTTTTCTATCCTTTGTAACGGATCCGGGTTGAGGTTAGAAAAGTAAAAATATTCGTAACCAAATAGCTTTAAATTATACAAACATACTATTTAAAAAATATTGTATCTAATGCAAAAATCTACTATCCCCTTACTTGCAGTATTAATTTTTAGTAGCCTGGCAAACGCCCAGCAAACGCCTGAAACCATGCTAATAAATCCACAGGCAACTTTAAAAGTAAAGGATTCTGTATTGCGGCAACAAGTTATTATCTGGAGCCAGGCACAACTGAATGAGAAGAATTATAAAAAAATAAAAGCATATCCTTCTGCAGATTTTTTTTCTGGAAAAGTGGCAAATGGCGTATCGCTCACAAGTAAAATAATACACATAGCGCACAATCAAATTAGCAATTCATTAATATCCATTGTTGATAAGTTAGATTATGCACAGCCGTGGAATAAAACCTTGTACAGTACGGGTTTATATGCAGTGCCCGGAGAATATATAGAAGTTGTTATTTCTGAAGTGCTTACAAGCAAAGGACTGGAGGTACAGATTGGTATTCATTCTGATAATTTAGGCGGATGGGTAGCTGCTACGGAAGACTGGCGTAGGATGCCATTGGCGGTTAAGCAGGTTGCACTAACCGAAAAAAATACTCGAATAAACAATGCCTTTGGCGGATTGATTTACATTGTTACTGATCCCAAAGCTGCTTCTTGGCAGGGAGATATTAAAATCAGCAGGGCAATACAATCTCCCTTATTTGAAGCAGGTAAAACAACCTTACAGGACTGGCAACGGCAACTAAAGAATAATAAAGCACCCTTGGGCGAACTGTTGACTAACAATGTTATTATAACCTTACCTAATAACATATTACAGAAAGTAATTGAGCCGGAAAAAGTGATGAGGTTGTGGAATACAATAATTGCCGGTGAAATGGAATTGGCTCAAATTCCGCAACCAACTTACCGGCCACAACGCCTGGTAGTGGATGAGCACATTGGTGGTGGATTTATGCACAGTGGTTACCCTATCATGATTCATCATTCGCCCAGCAGAAAATTGTTATCTGCTGATATTATTGCAGACCCTGCTAAATTACTGGTGCCAAGTAACGGAGGTGCCAACGGGGGATTTTTTCATGAAATTGGCCATAACATGCAAAACCAGGATTGGGTTTTTGGCGGTACCACAGAAGTGAGTTGTAATTTTTTTTCGTTGTATATGTTCGACAGGTAACTCGGTGGAAGGGATAAAGCACACAGCGGTATCAGTAATGAAACTACACAAAAGAAATGAAAAAATATTTTGCAACTTGTGCTGATTATGAAACTTGGAAAAACAATCCTTTTCTGGGCCTTATTCTTTTCAGGCAGTTACAAGAAGGTTTTGGTTGGGAAAGTTTTAAAACTTTTTTCAAGCAGTTAAAGGATTTATCTGTAAAAAATCCGGACTGAAATTACGCTAAAACAGATCAGCAGAAAAGGGATTTGTGGGGTAAATATTTTTCTATCATTTCAGGAAGAAACCTTGTTCCTTTTTTTGGAAAATGGGGTATTGTAATCAGTAAAGAAGCCACACAGCAAGTTGCGGCATTGCCTTTGTGGATGCCTTATAATTTCCCTTTAGGAGAATAAATAAAAATACCTTTACATAAACGGTGTATCTGTTTGAATAGTTACTTAAAATGATAAAATTTATGAAACGGTTAATGATTGTTTTTGGGATGTTGATAGGTTTTAATGTTGTTATTGCACAACCTGCCTCTCAACATGATTTAAATTTTAATAAACTTGCAAATAGGTGGGATGAGGCTATTCCATTAGGCAATGCGTTGATTGGAGCATTGGTTTGGTAAAAAAAAGATCGCCTGCGTTTTTCATTGGATAGGGCAGATCTTTGGGACATGCGTCCTATGAAAGGTTTGCATCGGAAAGAGTTTAGCTATCATTGGGTGTATGAACAGGTGCAAAAGAAAAACTACAAAATAGTACAACAATATTTTGATGGCCCTTATGATAATGAACCGGCACCATCAAAAATTCCTGGTTGCGCAGTAGAGTTTGATACTAAAAATTGGGGCAGTATTTTATCTGCACGCCTGAAAGTTAAAGATGCTTTGTGCGAAATAAAATGGAGCAATGGCATTGTGCTTAAAACTTTTGTACATGCAACACAGCCTGTTGGCTGGTTTCGTTTTGAAAATATTTCCACAAAGTTTGTGCCTGCATTAATTGCACCAAAGTACCAGGGCGAAGTAAAAATAGCGGGCGATCCAGTTGGTGGCGATGATTTGGCAAGGCTTGGTTATAAACAGGGGACTATAAAACAGCAAGGTAACAGTATTACTTATAATCAAGAAGGCTGGGGTGGTTTTACATACCAGGTAAATGTGCGTTGGAAAAAAATAACTGCCACTATTATTGAAGGTGTATGGAGTATTTCTGCAAAGTATCCAGCAAAAGCAATTAATAAAACTGCAGCGATTGTTACCGAAGCGGCTATTCTTAAACGTTATGCGCCAGCCTATGCCACACATGCAAGCTGGTGGAATTTTTTTTGGAGTAAATCCTCTATTCATATACCTGATACCCTTATAGAAAAACAGTGGTATCTGGAGCAATATAAATTTGGTTCTGCAGCAAGGAGGGGGGCTCCACCCATTTCGCTGCAGGCTGTGTGGACGGCCGATAATGGTCGCCTGCCCCCCTGGAAAGGAGATTATCACCACGACCTTAATACACAATTAAGTTACTGGCCTTCTTACAGCGGTAATCATCTTGAAGAGGGATTGTCTTACCTCGATCATCTTGATGAAAATAAAGCTGCATATACCCGTTACACCAAAATTTATTTTGGTAAACCAGGGTTAGCAGTACCCGGCGTTACTACATTGGATGGAACAGAGATGGGAGGCTGGATACAGTATTCTTTTTCACCTACTGTATCTTCCTGGCTTGCACAACACTACTACTTGCAATGGCGCTACAGCATGGATAGAAATTTTTTAAAAAACAGGGCTTATCCGTGGATAAAACAAACAGCTACTTTTCTGGAAAACATAACCGTGTTGGATAGCAGCGGACACAGGAAACTTCCCATTAGCTCTAGCCCAGAAATAAATGACAATGATATTACAGCCTGGTTTTCTAAAAATACAAACTATGATTTGGCGCTTATGAAATTTAGTTTTTCGGCAGCAGCAGAATTGGCTATTGAATTAGGATTAATAAAGGAAAGTGCACACTGGAAAAACATATTGGCTCAGTTTGATGAATTTAGCATTACAAATAACAATGAACTCATGTTTGCTCCATCTTTGGCATATAACCAATCTCACCGCCATTTTTCAAATGCTATGGCTATACATCCTTTAGGGATTATAAAATGGGAGGATGGCGAAAAAGCACAGTCTATTATAAAAAACACTATCCATTTATTGGATAGTGTTGGGCCTGACTATTGGTGTGGCTATTCCTATAGTTGGCTCGCTAACATAAAAGCTCGTGCTAAAGATGGGGAAGGGGCAGCCAAAGATTTGACCATTTTTGCCAAAGCATTTTGTTCCATTAATAGTTTTCATTTAAATGGCGACCAAACCAAATCAGGTTATTCAAAGTTTCTTTATCGCCCTTTTACGCTGGAAGGTAATTTTGCTTTTGCTGCAGGTTTACAGGAAATGTTGTTACAAAGTTACGCAGGCTTTATTGAAGTAATGCCCGGCATCCCTGATGCATGGAAAGATATTTCGTTTAATCAGTTGCGTGCAGAAGGTGCTTTTTTGGTAAGTGCAAAAAGAGTTGCAGGGCAAATAGAGGAAGTTAAAATTGTTGCTGAAAAAGGAGGGTTTACAAAATTTAAACTGCCTTTTAAAACTTATTTTACTACCACAAAAAAAAATATAGTGATAACAGATACCGGAGATGGTTTTATAAGTCTTGCCTTTAAGGCGGGCGGCTTAATAGTTTTAAAAAATGGATATGAATAAAATTTTTTCTGATTAACATGGCTTCAATAAATTATCATCTGCCTGTTTTTTTGAATAAACATACTTCAATGCTGTTTAGTTAAGGTGGTTGGTGAGGACACCAACCACGAAATATAACTGTGGCGGAAGTGCTCACCCGCCACTCCGGTTTCTTAACTAAACTGTAGTAAAGCATACATATAAATTATAATATTTTTTTGTAGCACTAACTTTGCTAAAGCAATAAAACTAAAATATTTATGAAGAAAATAATTTTATAAGCAGTCTTACTTACTGCTTTTTGCACAGCTTCTTTTGCGCAGCAAAAACATAGTTTCGAAATTAAAGAGGGTCATTTTTTATACGATGGTAAACCAACAAAAATTTACAGCGGCGAAATGCATTATACCAGGGTTCCCCCGGGAATAATGGAAGCAGCGTTTACAAATGATAAGAGCTATGGGGCTAAATACAATAGCTATTTATATCTTTAGGAATCATCATGAAACACCGCCTGTATATGGGATTTTACAACAGGTAACCATAATCTTTGTGAATTTGAAAGAGAAGCAGGTGCACATGGTTTGATGGTTATTTTACGTCCGGGGCCGTATGGCTGCGCCGAATGGGAGTTTGGTGGCAATCCGTGGTGGTTACAAAAAATAAAGACCTTGTAATACGTACCAGCAACAAGCCATGTCTTGATTCCTGCAATACGTACATCAATAAATTAATTACATAAGTTAAAGATCTACAGATTACTAATGGTAAATCTGTTAATATGATACAGGCAGAAAATGAATTTGGCTCGTATGTGGCACAACAAAAAGACATTCCGTTGGCTGAACATAAGGCTTATAGCCTTGCAATAAAAAATCAGTTGTTGAAAGGAGGCGTAACAGTACCCTTGTTTACATCTGATGGTAGCTGTTTGTTTGAAGGCGATACCATTAAGGGTGCAACACCTACTGCCAATGGCGAAGATAATGTTGATAATTTAAAGAAAGTGGTTAATCAATACAATAGCAATAAGGGATTTTATATGGTGGCGGAGTTTTATCCAGGCTGGTTACATCATTGGGCAGAACCATTTCCGAAAGTACCTGCTGCAGATGTTGTAAAACAAATGAAAAAATGCAGTGATGCCGATGTATCTTTTAATTTTTACATGGTACATGGCGGCACTAATTTTGAATTTACCAGCTGAGCTAATTATGATAAAAATCATGACATACAGCCAGGACATGCCAAGCTATGATTATGATGCACCCGTTAGCGAAGCAGGTTGGGCTAAAGTAAAATACAAAGCCCTTCGGGATAAATTTAAAAAGCAGGTTACTTATGTAGTACCTGAAATTACTGTCGCCATTCCAGTTATTACTATTCTATTAATCAAGTTAACGAGTACCTATGATCTTGCCACAATAAAAGCAACCATTAAACCTGTTAATAGTATTCAGCCACTAACATTTGAAGACCTGAATTATGGATATGGATATATTTTGTACGGTAAAAAATTTACACAACCCCTCAATGGCAAACTTACTAGGAAAGGTTTGAGGGACTATGCAACTGTGTATGTAAATTGCGAAAGGGTAGGCGTATTAAATCGCTACAATAAATGTTATTGAATGGATATTGAAATTTCTTTTAACGCCACACTTAAAATCTTAGTAGAAAATATGGGGCGTATCAATTATGGATCAGAAAATCAATAATAACCTTAATGGAATTATTAGTCCTGTAATGGTGGATAGTATTAAAATTACTGGCAATTGGAATATGTACAAGCTTCCATTAGATGCTACACCTTTTTTAACAGGAAAGGCAAATAAAAATATCCTTGGACGCCCAACATTTTATAAGGGAAATTATACACTTTTTAAAACCAGAGATATCTTTTTAGACATGTGTAAATGGGGTAAAGTGATTGTATATGTAAACGGCCATCACCTTGGCCGCTACTGGAGTGTAGGGCCACAGCAAACTTTATATGCTTCGGGAGTTTGGTAAAAAAAAGGCTTAATAAGATTGTAGTTTTTGAACAACTGAGTGATATTAAACAAACAATAATGCAAACAATAGCAACGCCAATTTTAGAAGATTTAATCCATTAATAAGCTAGAAAAATAAAAGGTTGAAAAGTGAAATCCTATCAATGCTTTTTTAAATAACGACTGCTAAAATACGCTGGTAATCTGGCAGATTTTTGCAAGTGGGACAGTAATATTAATTTATAAAGACATAAAAATATTGCAAAATACCTCACCTGTTTATTGTTTTAATCTGGTTAAAATTACGGCACTTTTGAATATATATAAAAACAACAAGCACACAAAAAATAAGTAAATTGATTATAGCAAACTACTGTTGCAACTCTAAAAAGTAATCATTACATTTCTAATTGTTATATAGTTACGAGATTAGACATATTCTATTTTAGCCGTTAAATCCTATTAATGATGATTTTTTTTTATTGTGTTATGTGAACAAATTGTAAAGAGATACTGCTAAAAACACGTTGGATATCATTAATTAATTTTGTTAAAATCCTTTACCACATAGCATTTCAGGCTACTAATGTATTTTTTGAAATAACTAAAATACTAAAATGTTGGTTGCCAATCAATAAAACTCCTATCTATCTTTATAATTGAAATAACAAATAACAATTATTGTTATTCTTACTTTTTACTTTGTTTTAAATTTTATAAATAAAAACCTTTATAATTTATCTGCAACTTTTAAAAATTAAATTTTAAAAATAAGTTACAACGTAGCCCAGTCCAAATAAGAAGATATACTTAACGTTTGCATTTACTTCACCGCCATCAAATGATAAAAACTTTAACCCTTTGCCGTAAAGGCAATTAATATAAACAATAATTATTTAAACAAAAAAATGAAGATTATGAAAAATTTAAAAAACATCGCAGTAGCACTTGCATCGATGGTAATATTTACAAATATTACTAATGCGCAAACATTGAAAGCAAATTATTCGGTAAGTTATGAAGAGCCACTTAAGGTTAAATACCTTGGTGATGAAGGTCAATACCTGCTTTTTGAAGTAATTTTACAGACCAGAACTTCAGCTCGCCCATACTTTTCAATTAAAGATATAAAGGAAGGCGAATTTTATGCTTCAGCCAATGAACCAAACCTTAAACCGCGTACTTTTAAGATTGAAAAAAGAGACAATAACCAGGTTTTAAATTTTAATTTGGTTATTGGAAAGAAAACTTACACAAAAACATTTACAATTAGCAAAACCACTATCGAAAAAATTAACATTGCAGAAAATGATATAACTAAATTGTAATTATTTACTTTTTAAGATTTTAAATTTATTGTATTTAAAGGATTGTAATCTTAAAGTTAGTTTAATTATTCTCCCGGCTGCATTGCCGGGATTTTTGTTTTAGAGCACTTCGCAACCCAATAGCTACCTCTATTGTATAAACAAAGATTACTTCTTCAATGCTATAAACTGGCATTTAAAAGATGGTATATATTATCTAAACCCTTATCTAATTTAAATTTATTAATTAAACTTTATGCTGACATTATAATTCCCAGATTATTTTTAAATCCTAATACTTATTTATATTATGTTCTTAATACCACAATATTAATTACAAAAAAGTGTTATAGATTGAAGGACTTGCTTAAAAGCGTTTCTCAAGCCTTTTTCGTAAGTTGTCTACAAATAATTACATCTATTACTATATAATAATAATCTGTTAATTAATTATTTTGCTGTATCCAAATACTTTTGAAAAACAAATCCAACATCATGAAAAACTTCACCCCTACCCCAAATGGTTGTCAAAACTATTTTTTAAATGAAGGAAGGTGCTTTAGAAAAATAAATCTAATAATCTTTTTATTGTTTCCCTTATTATCTGTTGCAAAAAATGCAACTTTTTTTCCTTCGGTTTCTTATGTTGCAAAAAGTAGTTCACCGTTTACACTTACTGAGTCCATAAGAACAAATCTTTACTTATTACAGCCTGACAATTCAATTATACTGGCAGATGGTGTTTACACTGAGTATAATAATTTATACCATGATAGTGTTACTTTGGAAGATGCAGGTAAGATGACAAATTTTTTGGAAAATTTAGGTTTATTGCGTTACGGCAAAACACTTGCAGTAGAAAGAAGGCCTATAATAAATATAAATGATACCTTATTTTATAAACTTTGGCGAACCACCAAACGTAATTATCAATTTCAATTAACTACTCAATTATTAACCAATATTGGGTTGCAGGCTTTTTTTATAGATGCTTATTTAAACACAAGTACGCTGTTACCGCTGGAAGGATTTATCAAAATTAATTTTACTGTGAATGCAGATGCTGCTTCGGCTGCAGTTGATCGGTTTAAAATTATTTTTAAACGATTGACCATTGATTATTCTCCATTACCGGTAACGTTTACTTCGGTAAAAGCGTATCGGCACAGTAATAGTGTAGCGATAGACTGGAAGGTTGAAAATGAAATAAACATTGCTAAATACGAGGTTGAAAAATCTTTAAACGGAAAAGAATATACAGTTGTAAATACAATAGCTGTAAATGGCCTTAATAATATTGCAGCCAATTATTTATGGATTGATAGGACGCAAGTTATCGGTGATGTTTTTTATCGTATAAAAAGCATTGATGTTAGTGGAAGTATAAAATATACCTCTGTATTAAATATTAAGCATGTGCAGTCAGCTGCTTCAATTACGGTGTATCCTAACCCGATTAAAGGAAATACAATTAATTTACAAATTACAAATCAACCAACTGGTATTTATCAAGTTAAACTTATTAATAACGCAGGGCAAATAGTATATAACAATAAAATTGTTATAAATAGTAGCAGTATGTCACAATCCTTACATGTTGGTAATAATGTTTTAAAAGGGATTTACCAGTTAGAGGTTAAAAGTGCAGACAATTTAGCAACAGTAAAAACTGTTCTGTTGCAATAACATAAAAAATACATTGTTGCCATTTTTATTGTTTTAAATTATCATGCAGTTAATATTTTCTCCTTTGGGATAATCTATCAACTGCATTTTTTATTGTACCATAAATTTGGAAATAATATAATGTATTTTAATAAGTATTAAGGCTTTAGAAGTATTTTTTTTTGTTGGTTGTATTCTTCTTGTGTTATAGCACCCTTCTGTAATAATTCAAACAATTTTTGTAATTCATCTGCTATCATATTTTGTGAAAAAGAGGAAGTACTAGATATGGCGATTGCTTGTGCCAGTTGAATTGCCTGGTTATTAATTGCAGTTTTTTTATATTCTTCCTGTGCATGGGTTATGGTATCTTTCAATATTTTAGGATGGTGGATAAGCTCATAAGTTGTTTCACCCATTTCTGCAGCTGTCTGTATATCAACATTACCATAACCAAATAACCTGCCCCAAATACTTTGGTCGTATTCTACATTGTTAATTTTATCAAGTGGACTTTCTTTTGAATACCTGGTAAAAAAACCACTTTCATCAACCACTCTAAGATTGGTAATACACCATAAATTATTTTTCCAGTTAAGGTATTCCAGCATAGGATATAATGCTACTGCTAGCGTTACAAGAAGTCCATTTGTGTGTAAAAGCCAAATGGACAAAGCAGATACTAATAGCCAAATAAATATTGGCAGTACTAATTTTATCCAGTGCTGCCTTGTAATAAGTAAAATTTTCTCGTCTTTCTTTAATATTGTCCTCATAAAAATGGAATTAGTTTTTTAACTTAAATAATTACCTTACCAGATGTTGACTCTTAAACTATCAGCTCTGTACATTTTGTCACCTGCTTTTATGCCAAAGGCCTCATAAAATGCAGGGATGTTTACTAATGGTCCGTTTACTCTTTCTTTTGCAGGTGCATGCACATCTGTTAAAACTTGGCTGGATATGCGCTCTTTTCTTTCTTCATACATCCAGCTGTATGCATAGCCTAAAAAATATCGCTGCATGGGTGTAAGACCATTTATTTTTTCTTCTTTTTTAAATGCCGCAGTTTTTTTAAATGCATCTATACCTAATAGTAAACCACCGAGGTCAGCAATGTTTTCACCCTGTGTGGCATTTCCATTAATGTGTAATGTATCAACCGGCACCATCTCATTAAATTGCTCAATAATGCTTTTAGCTCTTTTATTAAACTGTGCTGCATCCTGTTTGTTCCACCAGTTTTTTAGGTTACCAGCTTCATCGTACTGGCGGCCCTGGTCATCAAATCCATGTGTAATTTCATGACCGATAGTACTTGCGGCTGCATAGCCATAAACAAAAGCATTATCCAGGTCTGCATCTTTCATACCTGGCACCGAAAACATACCTGCTGGTAAAACCATTTCATTATTACCTGGATTGTAATAGGCATTATAGGTTTGCGGTGTCATATCCCATTCAGTTCTGTCAACTGGTTTGGTTAATTTATTTATGTTATATTGATGCCACCATTTGTTTGCCCGCTGTATGTTTAACACATAGGGCCTTTTATCAATTTGTAAAGTGCTAAAGTCTTTCCACTTATCAGGATAGCCAACCTTTTTAGTAATGGCTGCCAATTTATGATATGCCTTTAATTTTGTACTGTCACTCATCCATGTTAAATGCGCAATGCGTTCTTTATAAGCTGCACGAATGACTTCTACAAGGTTGCTGTATCTTTTTTTTGCAGTTTCATCAAAATATTCTTTTACAAAAAGTTGCCCCAGCGCCTCTCCAATGGCATTTTCTTCTGCATCTAATACTCTTTTCCAGCGTGGTCTTGGCGAGTCAGCACCACTCAGTGATTTGCTATAGTCAAAATAATTATTAAAAGTAACAATGTCCATATAGCGTGCGCTGCCTAATATTAAATGAAATTGTAAATAGTTTTTCCAATCATCAATTGAAGTGGTAGTTAATTCTTTGTTGAGAGCAGTATAAAATTCTGGTTGACCAACAATTACAGAATCCAGTTTGTAAATTCCAATGTTTTTTATAAAATTATTCCAGTTAATTGCAGCAGTTAATTTGGAGAGGCCTGCAATATCCATTTTATTATAATTGGTATAAGGATCTCTGGTATCTTCCAATTTTCGGCTTGCTTTGGCAAGTTTTGTTTCCAGTAAAAAAACAGCGTCAGCATTTTTTTGAGCCAAAGCTTCCACGTTACCCAATTGCTTAAAGGTTTTTACAAGATATGTTTTGTAGGCATTTCTTACAGCCGTTGTACGAGGATCAGTTTTAAAGTAATAATCCCTGTTAGGCATGCCCAATCCGCCTTGGTCTAACCTAAAAGCCATTACTTCACTATTTTTATCATCCTGTGCTACGTAATCATTAAAAAAAAATTTGATGCCTTTTGTTTTAAGTTCGGCAGCAACTTCCAGTAGTTCAACAATATTTTTAGTAGCATTTATTTTATCTAAATCATTTTTTAAGGGAGCTAATCCGGCTTTATTGATGGCAATTGTATCCATTGCACTTTGCCAAAAGTCACCAATTTTTTGAGTGATGGAACCTTCAGTAGCTTTGGCTGCAACTGCATCTTCATTGATTTTTTTTAAACGGGTGTAATTTTCTTCCATTACCAGGTTACCAATGCCCCATCCACTTTCGGATGCAGGGATGGGTGTTCGTTTTATCCATCCACCATTGGCATATAAAAAGAAATCATCACCGGGTTTTATGGTACTATCTATATTACTTGATAAAATATCCACTTTTGAATTTTTTACCGACGGGGTATTACACGCATATAGAAGGATACAAATTGAAGCAAAAAAAAATGACTTTTTCATTCCATTAAATTTTAACGCTAAAAATAAAGAATGTTTGTTGAATCAATTATTTATTTCATAAACGGAGTCTGCATTTTTGTTAGTAGCAATATGTATAATTTTGAGGTTCATTTTATTTAAATAGATTATGACACCAGAACGTTCTGATAGGCTTACTAAGGTATTAAATAAACGACAATCCGATTTAACAGTTTTACTGGAAAATGTGTATGATCCGCACAATATTGCTGCAGTTATGCGAACCTGTGATGCAGTTGGTATCCAGGATATATACATCTTAAATAACAAAATACCGCCGCATAAAAAATGGAGCGAAAAAAGTTCATCAAGTGCTGCCAAGTGGCTTACCATTCACCAGTTTACCGATGCCCGGGAATGTTTTTTAGCCTTAAGAAAAAAATACAATAAAATTTATACTACCCATTTAAGTACAGATGCTGTTGGCTTATACGAATTAAATTTAACCCAATCTGTTGCATTGGTATTTGGTAATGAACACAGCGGGGTTAGTGAAGAAATTATAGAAATGGCTGATGGGAATTTTATTATCCCACAGGTGGGTATCATTAAATCATTAAATATATCTGTTGCTTGTGCCGTTTGTTTATATGAGGCATTTCGCCAAAAAAATAATGCAGGCCATTTTGATGCAGTAAAACTTGAGGGCAAAGAATTAATAACTTTGCGAGAGGCGTGGGGCTTTATCGAAGAATAAAAAATGGGGTAGTTAATTACAAAAATGTGTAGGTTAATTTTAATTTTAGATTTAGCATATTGCTATATTAATTTTATTTATTTAAAATAATTTTATGATTTTACTTTTTTGATCTACAATCAATAATCTATATTCTTATCTTTTAAGTAACCTTCAGAAGCTGATGTTGCTTTTTTTAATTTTTAAATTTGTTAATAAAAATTAAATTTTTCTTCGTGAATTATTAAAAGTACACTTGTGAGGGAAAATAATTCTACACTTTTTTGTATACCTCAATTGCCATTTATTTTTATTTATGCACACTTATAATTTCTGGCAGGAATTTAGCCTTGACTTAATAAATTATTATATAATTAAAAATAAAAAAGATGAAAAAAGTAATTATGTTTTTGCTAGTAGCTGGTACATGTACCACTGCAGCAGTAGCTCAGGATACGACTACACCCTCAACTCCAAAAATGGAAAAAAAGTTACAAATGCCAGATTGTGTAATGATGAAAGACGGCAAGTTATCGTTGATGAAAAGTGGTGTTGTAAGCCAATTGAATAAAGACTTGACTTTAACAAATGGTACTGTAATAAAAGTAGATGGTACAGTAAAATCTACGGATGGTAGTACCATAAAACTGAAAGAAGGTGAAGCCATAGGGCTTGATGGAAAGCTAATTATGAAGAAAGATATTCCTATGTAATCAGCTTTCAGGTTTACTAAAAAAGCCACCTTCTTTAGGTGGCTTTTTTAGTAAATAAAATGAAATAAATTATTACATTATTAATTATTTCTTTTGTTAAACAGTGTGTAAAAAATACTTATTTGGATGTTGCTATTTTTGAAATCGGGATTAATACCATTCCTTGGTTTAAAATCGCCAATTGAAGAAAGGCCTGCTGTATAGCGGGCTCCAATACCCAAACCCATCTTAGTGTGATAGCCAAGACCAGCTGCAATTGAAAGGTCGGTAGATTTAGCAAGGCTGTCAATACTGGAACTCGTTTCACTTGCTTTAAAACCAATCTGCGGACCAGCTTCTACATAAAATCCACCAGTTGCTCTGTATTTTAACAACACCGGAATATTGATGTAGGCAATTTTAATATTTTCGCTATGTGATGCACTTTCAAATTTGGCACCCTGACTAGAAAATAAAACCTCTGGTTGAATAGCAAAATTATTTCCTATAAAAAAACTAATAAAGCCCCCGGCATGTAAACCAATCAAGGAACTTGTTTTTGCATTCTGCCAGCTTCCTGTGCCAGAAAAGTCACTAATGTTAACACCAGCTTTAACGCCAATTTCAAATTTTTGAGCAAATGCAGTGGTACTTCCAAAAAATACTAATGTGATGATAATTTTTTTCATAAAGTTGTTTTTAATTAGAATCTAAAATAACTACTTATTGGTTAATTAGTAAAATAATAATTTACTTATATCTAATAATCTTTGTTAATTTTTTATTTAAAATTTAGTTATATTTTTTATTTGGCGAATTGTTTTTTACGTGTTTACAGTAACAATTTAATGGCATTGTTGCGAAAAGATTTGCCGTACAAGTGGGCGACGCAAGGATGTTGCAAAGTGCATTTTGCATGGAAAAAAAATATTTTTATTTGTTGTTTACTGAAACTTTATTTTGGTTGCCAATAAAGTAGTACTAAGTCCTAATAAACCGATAACCGTAAATGCCCATCGTAAACCTGCTGCCTGAGAAATAAAACCAATTAAAGGAGGCCCTAATAAAAATCCTAAAAAGCCAATTGTTGAAAGTGCTGCCAATGCTGCACCTGGCGACATAGCAGTAGATTTTCCAGCAAGCCCGTAGGTTATTGGCACTACAGATGATACACCAATACCCACTAACAAAAACCCTACTGTAGCAGGTATAATAAAGGGGAAAATAACTGCTGTAAACAATCCAGTAGCAACGATGATACCGCTTATTTGTAACATATTTTTTACACCAAATTTTGTAACCAGCCAGTCGGCCACAAACCGGCCGCCTGCCATGGAGCTCATAAATGCGATGTAGCCAGAAGTTCTTAAGGAAGCAGGAACATTTAATACCTTTTCAAAATAAACACCACTCCAGTCGAACATAGTTCCTTCGCAAACCAGCGATCCGAAAACTATGAGACCAAGTTTAAGAATATAGGTATCAGGTTTAGCAAAAAGGGGTTGTTTTGTATTGGCTTTATCCCGGGGCAACGTGTATTTATAAGCGGCTAAAATTAGCAACACCGAAGCCGTACAAATAATAACAAAGTGTTGAAATGGAGTTAGTTTAAATGAAATCATTATGGTACTGGTTGCAGCGCCTGAAAAACCGGCCAGGCTCCATAGCCCATGAAAGGAAGCCATGATAGAACGGCCATAAATAGCCTCTACACCAATTGCCTGAGTGTTAATTGAAATGTTTAAAAGGTTGCCAGAAAAGCCAAACATAAATAATACAGCTGCCAGTTGAAAAGGAGTAGCTGTAAGACCAAGTAACAATAAAATGGCTGAATAAAATATGGCACCGGCAATCATTATTTTTTTACTTCCATATCTGGCAACTAAAAAACCAGCCAGTGGCAGGCCTACCATTAAGCCTATTGGTAAAGCAAGTAATACACTTCCCAATCCGGCATCACTCAGGTGCAATTGATTTTTAATATCCGGTATGCGACTAGCCCAGGATGCAAATACAAATCCTGCAATAAAAAAGAAAACACTTACCGCAATGCGGTAGGTTCTGTTAATGCTAACAGGCATAGTTAGGGCCATAAAAAATATTTAGATCAACAAATAAAAAACTGATTAAGAAAACTTTTTCAGGATGCTTTGCATGTTGTGCGCTGAAGAAAAAAAGGAAACTAGTTTATTGATAACTCCTTCTACCATTGCATCCGGACAACTAGCACCCGATGTTAATAAAATTTTAACAGGTTCTTTATCCGGTAAAAAGCCGGTAGAAGTCCTATCTTGTTTTGTATGATAATTATAATGTATCACTTCGGTTGGAGAAATTATTTTTTCTTCTGAATTAATGAAATAGGTGGGAAGTGTTGCTTCGCACAACTCAACCAGGTGAGTAGTATTGCTGCTGTTGTAGCCACCTACAACAATGGCTAAATCTGCAGTAGTTTGTAATAAGCCATACACTGCTGTTTGGTTATCATTGGTGGCATAGCACAATGTATCTCTGGTATCTGCAAAACGTTCTTCAATGGTTGTTTCTGTTAAGTTATATTTATGCTGCATCACCTGTTTTAAATAGTCAGAAATAGCTTGTGTATCGCTTGCTAGCATGGTGGTTTGGTTGACAACACCAATACGCTGTAAATCTTCTTTCACATCAAAGCCTTCCGAAAATCTACCTGCGAATTCAGTATAAAATTGAGACCACTCTTTTTCTCCCGTAATGTATTTGCTTAACAAAATAGTTTCTGCCATATCATTTACCACAAGCGTAGGCGCATTGCTGGCAGCATGCGAAAAAGTAGCACGGGTTTCCTCGTGTGTTGGTTTTCCATGTACTATTACGCTGTACTTTTTTGTGGCAATTTGTTCACTGCGGTTCCATACCTTTTCTACAAAGGGGCAAGTTGTATTGTATTTAGCTGTGGCTATGCCAATAGTATTTAGTTTTTCTTCTATGGCCAGCGTAGTGCCAAAAGCCGGAATAATTACTACATCTTCTTTACTCAATGTTTCAAAAGGTACTATTTGGTTGCCATTTGTATCTTGCAAAAATTGTACACCTCTTTGTTGCAAGTCGGCATTTACCTGTGGATTATGAATCATTTCGCTGAGCAGAAAAATTCGTTTGCCCGGATTTTTATCTATAGTTCTAAATGCAATGTCAATCGCATTTTCTACGCCATAACAAAAACCAAAATGCCGGGCTAAATAAATTTGTAAAGGGCCAAAATCCAGCAGGGCAGGAGAGAAGTCTTTCTTCATTTTATCCTGCTGCTTGCGTTTATTTTTAATAGCCGCAATTAAAGGACTACGGTAAATGATGGGAACATTAAATTGTTTCATTAATGCAAAGGTACATTGTTTAGGATTTTTATTTCTGATAGGAGTACTTTCTTTATGTATGATTTCTTTAAGGATGAAGCGCTGTAAATATTAGAGGCAGAAAGTGGTATAACAGATAGCTGGAAATAGATAATAAAATTCTTCAAATTATTACACTTAAACTCTTCTCTGATAAAACCAATTTACCTACTTTTTTCTTTTTGAAGAAAGAGCCAAAAGTAGGATGAGGCAGAGAATGTATGGTGGTGTGGTAAAACCATCATTCTGTCTTACATTTGAAGATTACAAAACTTCTTCCATTAAAAAATATTGTGTGCTTAAATAACCTTTATTTTATTACACGCTTGCTGAAACAATAAATTATTTTAATATAATAAAAGACAATCTTGCAATGATCTTTAAAAAAGCCGACTGGATTAATAACACTGATTTATACGAAGTAAATGTTCGCCAATATACCAACGAAGGAACCTTTAATGCCTTTGTAAAAGAGTTGCCGAGGTTAAAAGAAATGGGCGTATCTACCTTATGGTTTATGCCCATTACACCCATTGCGCAAAAAAATAAAAAGGGTAGTTTGGGCAGTCCATATGCATGTAGTGATTATACTGCCATCAATCCCGAGTTTGGAACGTTGGCAGATTTTAAAGCGTTGGTAAAGCTGGCGCATAGCATGGATTTTAAAGTGATTATTGATTGGGTGGCTAACCATACCGGCTGGGATCATATCTGGACCATAACATATCCTGCCTATTTCAAAAAAGACAATAATACAAATGATTTTAAAATTGCCAGTGGCATGGATGATATTATTGAACTCGATTACAGCAACCCTGCTTTGCGAAAAGCAATGATTGGTGCTATGAATTATTGGGTAAAGGAATGTGATATTGATGGATTCCGCTGCGATCTTGCTTTTTGGGTAGCACTTGATTTTTGGTTAGAGGCTAGGACCGAACTGGAAAAAACTAAAACACTGTTTTGGCTGGCAGAAAGTGACCCTTTGGAGCATCCGGATTATTACCAGGCATTTGATGCCTGCTACACCTGGAGATGGATGCATAAAACTGAAGAATTTTACAAACAGCATCCCGATAAAAAAATGCTGGATATGATAATACTGCAATACGATCAGACAGGTGGCCCGGATGCGATACCACTTTGGTTTACATCTAATCACGATGAAAATACCTGGAATGGTACTGAATATGAAAAGTATGGTGATGCAGCGAAAGCCTTTGCTGTATTTAGTTTTACACGGAATGGGATGCCGCTGATTTACAGCGGTCAGGAATTACCCAATTTAAAAAGACTACAATTTTTTGATAAGGATCCCATAGAATGGAATGGTAAATATGAGTTGCATGATTTTTATAAAACGCTTCTAAACCTACATAAAAATAACCCTGCATTAAGCGCAGCAGATGTGGCAGTTACAACCTATAATCTTGCAACAAATACACCTGATAATGTGATGGCTTATCTGCGTAAAAACGCAGCACAGGAGGTATTAGTAATCCTAAATTTTAGTCAGCAAATTGTCCATTGCAGTATAATAGACGAACACCTGACAGGGAAATTTACAGAGGTTTTTGATAAAACTACACATGATTTTACCACGCTAAAAGATATTGATTTACAGCCCTGGGAATACCTGGTGTACGAAAAATAATTTTGCAGATTGATAATTGAAATTCATTCTCAGTGTATTAAATATTTCAGGAAATAGATAATTGTCCGGGCTAAAAAGCAATGTGGTAAATCGTTGCATCGCCCTCTTGTACTTTATTTTTTCAATCAAGCTTTTATGGCCAAAATCTATTGCTACATTTTAATAGAGCGAACTTTAAATTTAATTTTTATATTTTATCAGTCAACGCTGCAGATAAAGTGTTAATAATAAAAAAGCCATCAGTATAAACTGATGGCTCCCGGCGGCGTAGGCCGGGCAGATTATTTGTTGAACATTCGGTTAACTCGCGGTTACCGAAGGTGTCCATGATTGATCTGTAGATTGCATGAATACCTCCTTTTTATTTAATGAATTATAAAATTAATAAATTTTGCAATAAAAAAATAAATTGTTGAACATATTAATTTATTATTCAAAAATCGCTATTAAATCTCCAGTTTTTCTAGCACAAGCAATGTCTCTAAAAACTCGTTCCAGGCAAGCTGCCACTTCTCTTTTGCAGTACTAATTTTTTCATGGTGTTCATCCCCTGCAATACCCTTTGATTTTACATATTCATCAAGTTTATCCAGCGTGGCTTTATTTAATTCTTGTAGTTTATCTTTTTGTTCCATGATAGTTAAGTTTAGTCTAATATTTCGTACATAAAATTACTTTGTTTAAAATTAATTAAGAATAAATTTTTACTTGTATTGGTATAAAAATTACTAATAAATATTAAAATTGTAATTGTGATATTTATCAATAAATTATTAACGATAATTTTTACCTTGCTGCTATGAAAATTAACACAACTTTTATTTTGCTACTCTTCCTTTTGTTTTTAGCTACGCAGGGATGTGCTCAAAAATTAATTGATAGGAAAGCAACCAAAGAAACAAAAGCTTTGTATTATAATTTGCACAAGCTTGCCGAAAAACATATTCTATTTGGCCACCAGCATGCTACAGAATATGGTCATGGCTGGGTAGGTAACGATTCTTCCAGAAGCGATGTTAAATCTGTAACTGGTTCTCACCCTGCTGTAGTTGGTGTAGATTTTAGTGGCCTTTCCGGAAGGCCTGATAGTGCTATACAGATAACAAAGGCAGACTTGATAAAAAATATAGCCGCCACCTACAATCGGGGAGGTGTTACTACTGTGTCATGGCATTTTATAAATCCCGTTTCGCCCGGCGGTTTTTATTGGGTAGATACCGTTTCAAAAGCTGCTGTTCCCTATATTATACCTGGTGGAAGTTTTAATGAAGGGTATAAAAAAATACTAAAAACAATTGCAGATGTGGCAAAATCGGTTAAGGGAAAAGATGAAAGAGCAGTGCCAATTATATTCAGGCCTTTTCATGAATTTGATGGTGATTGGTTTTGGTGGGGCAAAAGTCATTGTACTACGCTGGAATTTAAACAACTATGGCAATTTACAGTATCTTATTTACGGGATACTTTACAAGTACATAATTTCATTTATGCATTTTCGCCCGATTGTAAATTTAATTCACAATCGGAATATGCAGAGCGTTACCCCGGCAACGAATGGGTAGATGTTGTCGGCTTTGATGATTATGCAGATTTTGGCAGAGATGGAAAATATAACTTGGTAGCAGGATTTAAAAAATTAAAAATTGTAAACAATTTTGCTATCCAAAATAATAAGTTGGCAGCATTTACCGAAACCGGCTTAGAGTCTGTTGCAGATAGTAATTGGTACACAACTACTCTGCTAAAAACTTTACAAGAGGAGAAATTAAAAATGGCTTATGTGCTGGTATGGCGTAATGATAGTAAAAGCCCTACTCATTTTTATGCACCCTTTCCTGGGCATGCAAGCGTCTCGGATTTTATAAAATTTTACAATGATCCCTACACCTGGTTTGAGAACGACTTACCCAATTTATATAAATAGCTACGTTCATTGACGTTTGATATAAAAATTGTTTTAGCTAGGTACAATAGTATTGTGTAAATATTACCAAGTATTTAAACCCCCATTATCTCACAAATTTTTGTATGCTGTTTAAAGCTCTGTTGTTTTAAACAATGCTTTATCTACTAATACTTTCAATTGTTTTAGCTCACTTAATATATTACATTGGTGTAGTTTTTTTTCTAATCCATTATAGGAGATTCCTTAATTATATGGTAGATTATACTTTTTAACTACCTTCAAGACGTAAGCTTTTAATTTCGTATTGTAAAACCTGTTTACGCTTAAATTCTAAATAATATTGTTACTGATGTATTTATTACTTTAAGAAATTAAAGCTTTATTTACAACTATTACATTTGTATTTAATAATTCGGTGTTATGCTTTTTTACCCTATCAACAAACAAAATACCATCAAAAAACACTGCAGTTTTACTAAACAATACCCAAAAGTTATAGTTTTAAACCCACAACTATATTTACCATCATAGAAAATAAAATAGCCTCCAGCGGATTTTAATATTTAATGATAAAGTATGGCAGTATTTTAAAAGAAAACTTAGTTTGAAATCAAAGCTCATTTGAGTTAATTTATTTAAAAATATTTTTTACTTAAATGTTAAAATGATATCAACAACTGCTCATTATTTCAAATTGATATTTGAATAGCTCCTGGCCTTTACTTGGTGCTATTACCCTATTTTACAATATTGGCAGTAAGCGACGCTTATTCTAAAGCTGCATTTACAAAAAGAGAGACATTAATCATTCTTAGTTTATTTGAAATATTTCCTGACAATCCTGATGATAAAGAAGCCAACAGCGTATTAAACTTAAGAGCTCCATTAAATTATGTTATTGGATACAAACAGCTCCATACAATGGCGGTACAGAAGTATGATATCCGCCGGCCTGACGAAGTATTTAAAATTAAATACTGGAGTTGGCTAAACACACCTGTTTTAAATTCTCAAAATAAACTTCTCTATATTATTCAAAATATCACAGATGTAACCATACGCCAAACAGCAGAAAATAAACTTAAAAAAAGTGAAAACAATTATTAATTATTAATAAATAGTGTAAAAAATTGTGCCATTTTTAGAATAAATCTTAATGGTAGTGTGGCGCCCTGGAACTGTGGAGCAACAAAGATTAAAGGATATACAGCAGAAGAAATTATAGGTAAAAAAATAGTTGTTTTTTATCCTAAAAAAGATATTAAAAAGCAAAAAATCCAAAAGAATTTAGAGATGGTAATTGAATATGAACTTTTTGAATGCGAAGGATGGCGATTGCGAAAAGATGGTACAGCTTTTTGGGCAAATATTATTTTTACAGCATTAAAAGCGGAAACAGGTAAGTTGTATGGAT
The DNA here is from genome assembly GCA_025352695.1 of Ferruginibacter sp. GTDB lineage: Bacteria > Bacteroidota > Bacteroidia > Chitinophagales > Chitinophagaceae > Ferruginibacter. The sequence goes on from JANXSK010000178.1 coordinate 40,031, forward strand.
TTTTAAAAATTGCAAGGGATATATTAGAAAGAAAAAAATCGCTGGATGTACTCAATCAATTAAATAGTGCATTGGAGAAAAGGGTGATAGAAAGCACAGCGATGTTAACAATAAGCGAAGCATTTAACAAAGGTGTACTCAACTAGTTAATTGCTAGTGTAGTTGTGGTAAATGTTAGTGGCAGTATTGTCTCTGTAAATCAATCGTTGAAAAATAATGCTATTAAAAATGGTGACCCAAATTTAGAAAGTACAGGGGAGGGAATTAATCATTATGCAGTTTGCCAAAAGCCTGCAAACGAAGGAGGTGAAATAGCTACTGTAGTGTTAACGGGGATGAAGGAAGTTATAAATGAAAAGCAACCTGATTTTTATTTGGAATACTCCTGCCCGTCTCCAATTAAGCGGAGATGGTTTGCAATTATAATAACTAAGTTTAATACAAAAGAACCAATGATTATTGTATTACTTCAGGATATTACCGAACGTAAAATAATTGAAGAGCAAACCAATGAAAATGAAATTCGTTTTCGTTCTATTATAGAAAATAGTGCCGAAAGAATTTGTATTAACAGATGAATTTAATAATATAATTTACCGTTGTGCAGCTTCGCAAAAAATTACAGGACCGCTTTCCATTGAAATTACTGTAAATCTTACGCATCCTGACTATGCAGAAAATATAAAAAGCAAACGTAAAGAAGCGCTGAATAAACTATGTATTCCAATTCCTTTTCAGGGAAGATTCTTACATCCGAATGGACACTACTTTTGGATGGAAGGTAGCTTAACCAATATGATAAATATAAAAGGTGTGAATGCAATTTTTGTTACCAACTGTGATATTTCTGAACAAAAGGAATTGGAAGATTTGTTACCTAAAGCGAATATCCTCGCAAAAATTGGAGGTTGAGAAATTGATTTAATAAAGCGAACCGTTTACTGGACAGATATTACAAAGGAAATTCACGAAACAGCTTATACTTATGTGCCCGATTTAAATAGCGGAATCAATTTTTATAAAGAAGGGAAAGGCAGGGATTTAATTATACAAAAAGTAAAGGAGGCAATTTAATTTGGTAAGCCATGGGATGTTGAGTTACAGATTATTACTGCCCATAATAACATACGTTGGATACGAACTAATCGTGAAACTTAATTTGTACATGGAAAATGTATAAGGATTTATGGTTGTTTTCAAGACATTGATTAACGTAAAAAAACTGAAGAAAAATTAGTTGATAGTGAAAAACGTTTTAGTGCCTTGATTGAAAAAACTATGATGTGATTATTTTAACGGATAATTCCTTTAAGGTAACTTATAGCAGGCCATCAGCAAAACTAATTATTGGTTGGAGTGATGAAGAGATGATAAATTTTGAAGGCACAAAAAATATTAATCCGGATGATGTAGACTATGCAATATATACTTTGAAGGAATTGATTAACAACCCTGGAAAATCTGTAGATGGAAGGTAACATTACAAATATGCTGCAAGATTTAAGTGTACAAGCTATTGTGTTTAATTTTAAGGATGTTACAGACCGCATTGAAGCACTCAATAAAGTAAAAAATTTAAATGCAGGATTAGGCGAAAAAATACAAATATGAACTGCACAATTAAAAATAAGTAATGAAGAGTTGGAAGCTTTTTCTTATTCAGTATCACATGACCTTAGAGCATCCTTGCGGGCAGTGGTTGGTTGTACTACCATTCTGGAAGAAGACTATTGCAATTAATTAGATGAGGAAGCAAAACGACTTACAGGCATCATTAAAAATAATACTTTAAAGATGGGCAAACTTATTGATGACCTGCTTTTATTTTCACGTATGGGCCGAAATGAACTTGTTAAGATAGTTATTGACAACAATGAAATTGCAGATGAAATTATAAAGGCAATAGATAGAAAAATAAATGGTAATATTGATAGGACGGTTTAACTATTGCCTAATGCTAAAGTGCATATGAATATGATGAGGCAGGTCTGGATAAACCTTATTTCAAATGGAGTAAAATATTCCAGTAAAAATATATCATCCAAAATTGAAATTGGTTCTTTACATCAGAAAGGGCAATTTGTTTTTTTGTAAAAGATAATGGAGTAGGGTTTGATGAGAAGTATAAAAATAAATTATTTAAGGTTTTTAAGCGGCTGCATAGCGCAGATATTTTTGAGGGTACGGGTGTTGGACTTGCAATTGTGGAAAAAATTGTAAATATACATCAAGAACAAGTATGGGTAGAAGTAGCCGTAAACAAGGGGGTGGTTTTCTACTTCAGTTTACCAAAAAATTAATTGTATAATATTTAGTTGTCTAAAAATATCAGAGAAGCTATGAATTTAAACACCGTTGACCTACTACTTGTAGAAGATAATATTAATGATGCCGGATTAACTATTCGTGCATTAAGAAAGCACAATCTTGTCTATAATCATTATCATGTAAAAGAGGGAGAAGAAGCGATTGATTTTATTTTTGCACCAGGCGAATATGTCCATCTTCGTAATCCTGAAAATCCTCCAAAACTGGTGTTGCTAGATATACAAATGAATAAACTAAATGGAATAAAAGTACTACAAATAATAAAAGCAGATGAACGTACAAATTTAAAACCTGTAGTTATTTAACGTCTTCAAAAGAAGATCCTGATATAAAAGCCAGTTATAAACTAGGTATTATCAGTTACATAGTAAAACCAGTAAATTTTGAATGGTTTGCTAATTGAGTAAAAGATTTTGGCTTTTATTGATTATTATTAAATCAAACGTCCGTTTAATTATTTATGACAATAAATTTATTAAAAATATTGATGTTGGAAGTTGTTGCGGAAGAGGCAGAATTAATTCAGCGTAAGTTGAAAAATGATGTTATACCATGCGAATTTAAAGTTGTGGTGACTGAAGATGATTATATCCGTGAATTGGAAGAATTTCAGCCTCATTTAATACTTTCTGATTATGAGATGCTGCAATTTAGTGCAATTGAAGCCCTCCAAATTTTAAAAAAACGTTCTATTGATATTCCTTTTATTTTGGTAACCGGAAATGTTTCTGAAGAATTTGCTGCGGCAATTACAAAAGCAGGCGCAGATGATTATTTATTAAAAGATAGGCTTGTAAGATTACCTGCGGCTATTGAAGCGGCATTAAGATTAAAGCAAATTGAAAGAGAAAAATGCGAAGCACTGCAAAAAATTGTTCAAAACGAAAAACGTTTTCGTGCAATGGTAGAAAATAATGAAGGCATCTTTTCTTTAATAGATGAGCAGTTATTTACTATCTTTCGCAGTTCCTCCTCTGCCCGAATAACCGGATGGACAAATGAAGAATTTGAAAAAATTGATTCTAAACAATTTACCCATCCAGACGACATTGAAAAAGTACAAAGCATATTAGCGGAGGCTTTGGCTAACCCAGGTAAGCCTTTTATAATCAAACTAAGGGTCAGGCATAAAAATGGCCATTATATTTTTTTGGAAGGCTTTATTACCAATCAGTTGAATGATCCGGATATAAAGGGTATTGTTACTAATTTAAGAGATATTACTAACAGCGTTATAGCTGAGCAAAAATTGATCAAAGCCAATCGGTTGTATTTATTTATCAGCCAGATCAATCAAATGATTGTTAGAACCACTGATGAGCAAACGCTGTTTAAAGAAGCTTGTAAAATTGCTGTTGAACTGGGTAAATTTAAGATGGCATGGATTGGAATGATTGACAAAATAACCAACGAAATAATTCCTGTAATGCATGAAGGCCAGGAGTATGGTTATCTTTCTAAAGCTATTACAGTTGATAATGTGCCCGTGGAAAGATGGTGTTTAGGAGATGGAATTAACGTGGAAAGATATATTGTTTGCAATGATATCGAGCATGATCCGCAAATGACTATATGGAAAGATGCAGCTATCGCTAGGGGATATTTTTCTTCCATAAGTATACCAATAAAAAAGTTCGGTAAAGTAATTGGGGCCTTTACTTTGTATGCTATTGAGAAAAATTTTTTTGATGCAGAAGAAATTGCATTGCTTGAAGAAGCAACAAATGACATATCATTTGCCTTAGAAATTTTCGAAAAAGAAAGGCTTAGAAAAAATGCAGAAGAGTCTATTTTGGAAAGTGAATATCGTTATCATACACTTACAGAAATATCTCCGGTTGGAATTTTTCATACAGATTCGTTGGGTAATGTAAATTACGTAAATCCATGCTGGTGCAAAATTTCTGGAATATCTTTTCAGGACGCATTAGGAAATGGTTGGCAGCAGGGTGTTCATGTAGATGATAGGAAACTGCTAACAAAGTCCTGGTTGCATTCAACTGGCATTGATAGGATAGCTTTATCTGAATATCGCTTTGCTCGTTCGGATGGTTCTATTGCCTGGGTGTTGGGACAGGCTATTGCAGAGACGAATTCAAAAAATCAGGTAATTGGATTTGTAGGGACTATTACAGATATTACTGAAAATAAAAAAGCTGTAGATTTAATTAGAAGAGAGAAGTTGCTTAACGATACTATTATCAGTAACCTGCCAGGTATTTTTTATCTGTATGATTTTGATGGCAATTTTATCAGATGGAATAAAAATTTTGAAGAAGTTACAGGATTCAATAGTCAGGAAATAAGCAATATGCATCCGTTAGATTTTTATGATACGGATCAAAAGGAAAAAATTAATGCCCTAATCAAAAGCGTAATTGAAAAATTAACGACCGGTGTTGAAGTAGAAATTTTTACAAAAAATAAAAATAAAATTCCTTATTATATTAATTCAGTAGCAATAGAATATCAGGGAAAACAATGTAAGTTAGGAATGGGGGTAAATCTTTCTGAAAGAAAAATTGCAGAAAATGAGATTAGAAAAGCAAACGAACGGTATAATATTGTAGCTAAAGCCACCAATGATTCTATCTGGGAGCTTAACATTATTACAGGTGAAATAATTAGAACAGGGGATGGCTTTAAAATATTGTTTGGATACGATGAGGAAGAAGAAATTAATACTGATTCTAACTATGCAAAATTAGTTCATCCCGATGATTTTAATTATACTAAGGAATCTATGTTAGCCGTGTTTAAAAACCCTGATGCATATTATTGGGGAGGGGAATACCGCTTTTTAAAAAGAAATGGCCAATATGCGTATGTGCATGATAGGGGCTATATTATTCGGGATAAAAATGGCACCGCTACAAGAATGATTGGTGCGACACAGGATATAACCAAACTTAAAGAAAATGAAATTAATTTAAAAAAGTTAAATGAAAATCTTTTGCTGCAGGCTAAAGAATTGGCAGACTCAAATGCAGAACTTGAACAGTTTGCTTATGTTGCCTCTCATGATTTACAGGAACCGTTGAGAATGATTACAGGGTTTCTTTCGTTATTAGAAAAAAATTATGGTACAAGCATTGATGAAAATGGTAAAAAATATATTCATTTTGCAGTAGATGGTGCTAAAAGGATGAAGCAAATTATCTTTGACATATTGGAATTTTCAAAAGTTGGCAGAATGGATGGTACTAAAAAACAAGTTAATTTGCAAAGCGTAGTAAATGAAATTAAACTGTTGTATAGAAAAAGCATAAAAGAAAAAATGGCAATTATTACTGTAAGTAAATTGCCTGTATTGTTTGCTTATGAAGCAATACTGCGGCAGGTTTTTCAAAACATTATTGGCAATGCCTTAAAATATACAAAATCGGATACTCCCCCTCAAATTAAGATTACTGCAACAGAACAAAAGGGCTTTTGGCTTTTTTCAGTAAAGGATAATGGTATTGGTATTGAAAAAGAATACTTTGATAGAATATTCATTATCTTTCAACGACTTCACAATCAAAATCAATTTTCTGGTACGGGTATAGGACTTGCTATTACAAAAAAGATAATTGAAAATCTGGGTGGAAAAATATGGCTAGAGTCAGAACCTGGAAAAGGAAGCACCTTTTATTTTACCATAAAAAAATAATAGAATAAAGTTGATTTTTTTCAATAATCAGTTAAATCCTAAAAAGAAAGACCACAAAAAAAGTTTTTTTAAATTAACAAATGGTGAACTTAATTCATATTTTATTAGTAGAGGATAATGAAGGCGATGTACTGTTAACGAAAGTGGCACTAGATGAGTCAAATATAAATTTTAAACTCAGTATTGTAAACGACGGTAAGGAGGCGTTGGATTTTTTAAATAATGTAGGAAAGTATGCAAATGAAGCAACACCACAATTGTTATTACTGGATATTAACCTACCCAAAAAAAATGGACATGAAGTATTACAGTATATAAAGAAAAAGGAAAATCTAAAACATATTCCTGTGATCATGCTTACAACTTCATCTTCCCAAAATGATATTGATTTGGCTTACGAAAATAACGCTAGTGGTTTTATAACAAAACCATCCGAGGTTAATGATTTTATTGCCGCTGTTGCTAATGTTGTAAATAGCTGGATTTCTAAAGTTTAATGAATGTTAATGTATTTTTTGTGCACAATACCCTGTCAACCAAAGTGGGGTTAACTATTATTTAAAGTCAACACTGCTACAAAATGAATGCTCTTTAATTAAAATGGTAATGTATTGAAAAATAGTTGGTAATTTTTTGATTAAAGTTGATTGAGGTATTTAACCAATTTATCCTATTATTTTTTGTAACTCAGCACATTTATTAGAAGCTGGATTATTTATTTTATTTAAGTAGATGAGGAATTGAAAAATAAAAAATAGAGCCATTACCTTCTTCACTCTCAGCCCATACATTACCATTGTGAGCGTGAATAATTTGTTTACATAAAAACAAACCAAGCCCTATACCTTCCAGGTTCATTGTTTTTTCTGCTCTAAAAAAACGGTCGAAAATAAATGGCAATTGCGCTTTTGGGATACCGGGGCCGTAATCTTTTACTGCAACTTGTATCACAGCATTTTCTTCTTGTACAATGATGCTGATAGCTGCATTAACCGCAGCATATTTAATACTATTGCTTAAATAGTTTGTTACCACCTGAATTAATCGATGCCTGTCTGCTTTTACAATTATATCCTCCACATAATTGTTTACACTAATGTCGTATTCAGCATGAAAAATCTTTATAGTATCAACTGCCTCTTTAATCATATCAGCAAAATTAAATTCAGTCATCTCCAGTTCAAAATGGCCTGCGTTTATTTTTGTAGAATTGTATAATTCATTAATCATTTTATTTAAACGCAATACATTTTTTTTACTACGTTCTAATAGTTCTTTTATAATGGAAGCATCATCATGATAAATTAATTTTTCCATTAAATTATGGGATAATAAAACACTTGTCATTGGGTTTCTTAACTCGTGGCCAATAAAGCCTAATATATCATCTCTGTCACGCTGAGCCTGCTTTTGTACTGTAATGTCATTAAAAATAAGTAACACATTGGAGTCTGCTGAAAGATCTTTCATGGGGCTACAACTAACATCCAGTATTTTTTCTTCTGATGTATTTTCATTTATGTGAATTAGTGCATGAGCGAATCCATTTTTAGAGCTGATTGCTAGTGTTATTTTATGGTGCAATTCATTGTTTTTATCATGCTCTGCAATCAATTCTGTAAAACTGTTATTTGTAATTTTATTAGTTGCAATATTGAATAGTCTTGAAAAAGCGTCATTTGCTTTTTCAATTTTCAGTTCCTTGTTAAGTACAATTACTCCATCCTCAATAGATTTTAAAATAATATCGTTGAAATCATTAAGAGTAGTAAGTGATTTTTCGGAAATTTTTTGTTTATTGATGTTTTGAATAATCTTTAGAATATAAATATTTCCATTATCATCCTTAATAAGCACGCTTTCTCCCGAAACCCAGGTAGCAATTTTATCTTTTTGCACAAGGTAGTTATTATCAAAGGCCTGTCCCCTTGTCAATACATTTTTAATTTCTTTTTTTGGAAGTCCTTTTTCTAGATCTTCTAGCGTAAAAAGCATATCGAAATTTTTACCCTTAATCTCTTCCTTTTCATATCCAAATAGGGTTATAAATGCATTGTTTACTTCCAATATTATTCCCTCTTCATCTAATAGCAAAACAGAATTTTCTTTTGATTGATAGAATAAGGGAATGAAATAATTAAGGTTATTATATTTGGAAACAGGTGTGAAAGACATAAATTAATATTTGGATTGTATTAGTTAATTATGGTTGGAACTTTAGTCAATTTTTTTAATAAATGAAATACAAAAAAACAACATTTTTAATTTATTTAAAGTTAAAAATGTTAAATAAATTAAATGTTAAACAGCTAATTCGGTTTAAGTAACATTTGTTTTATATTAATTTTTCCTTATCTCTAAAGATCAATGTAATAGAAATACACTACTAAACTACACTGGCTATCGGGATGGCTTCTTTTTGAGTTCTTATTTTGGTGTATGCACTTAAAAAACTGTGCCATAAAAACAATTTATGGGGTTTAAAACTAATAGTTGAACCAAAAAAACACTATTCAACAACAATATTATCCGCTGCTATCTTTGCCTTTTTTCGTAATTGGGTTATGTCTGTGTTTTTATTATCATACACAAGGGCAACAGCCATTCTGCGGTAAGGTCGGATAGTAGGTTTGCCAAAAATGCGAACATCTGTCTTGGTTTGTTCCAATGCTTTTTCTAAGCCTGTAATAGTAAAAATATCCGCTGTTTTGTTAGCTAAAATTACTGCACTGGCACCAAATCTCTCTAACTGTATTGCAGGTATTGGTAACCCGAGAATAGCTCTTGCATGTAATTCAAACTGTGATAAGTTTTGTGTACCTGCTAATGTAACCATACCTGTATCATGCGGCCTGGGACTAAGCTCCGAAAAATAAACGCCTTTATTAGTAAGAAAAAATTCAACTCCCCAAATGCCAGCACCTGTTAATGCAGCGGTAACTTTTTCAGCCATGTTGCGGGCATCTTCAAGATACTCCTCATTTATCGCAGCAGGTTGCCAACTTTCCTGGTAATCACCACGTTCCTGCCGGTGTCCAATGGGTGGGCAAAACAAAGTTGGTCCGTTTTTTTGAGTAATTGTAAGCAACGTAATTTCACTATCAAAGGCAATAAATTCTTCAATAATAACTTCCTGAATATCTCCCCTTGAATTGGCGATCGCATAGTCCCAAACCTGTTGCTGATATTCCAAATTCTTTAAAACAGATTGTCCTTTACCGCTTGATGACATAAGTGGTTTTACAACACAAGGCAATCCGATTGCTGCAACAGCTTTGGTAAATTCTATAAAAGTAGTCGCATAAAAATACCTGGCTGTTTGCAATCCTAACTCTTTACTGGCAAGATCTCTTATGAGTTTCCTGTTCATCGTAAAGTTGGCAGCTTTGGCACTGGGAACAACCTGTATATGTTGTTCTTCGTACACATAAAATTGTTCGGTACGGATAGCTTCAATTTCAGGAACTATTAAATCGGGTTGGTGTTTTGCTACTATTGCATCTAGTTGTGTGCCGTTCAACATATTTATTACTTCAAAATCGTCTGCAACTTGCATGGCAGGTGCTCCTGGATAGTTGTCTACAGCCACCACGGTTTGCCCGAGCCTTTTTAAGGCAATTACGAGTTCCTTTCCAAGTTCACCACTTCCTAGTAATAATATCTTTTTATGCATGTCGCAAGTTATATATTTTGTAGAATATAATTTTGGAGCACTGCAGCCATATTTTATTTTACCAGAACCAATGTATTTGTTTTGATAGGCAGTCTATAATCAATCTATCATACTAATTTAATGATAACTTTCTCTTTCTATTTAAAAATTTTATTTTTTAAATAGTTGGGTTGGTAAAATTGAGTCAATCAAATTAATTATATCAAAATAATTATATTATAAACGTGAATGTTTCCCAAAGGTAGAAGGCCGTGCAAGGAAATACTTATTCATATAATTATCACCCTGTAAATTCAGCACTTGTAATTTGTTACGTTAAAAGAAGCTCATAGGTGTGTGGAAATAACTGGGGCAAGCGGCTATTTTGTACTATAATTATAATAATTTAAGCCCGTAATGGCCGCCTAGCGTAAAAACTAAGCATCTTACAACTACACCTAAACAGCACCATGCAAGTAGTTTTTTAAGCGGCACATTTAATCCCACACCTACCGCTATGCTGATTGGCGCACCAACCGTTACTGTGCCTAAAAATCCCAATCCTATAATACCAAATTTAGCCCACAGCCGGTGTGCTAAATTCGCTGTCTTTTTTTCTTTTTCTGCTACAGGTTTTTTATAGCGGGAAAATAAATTTTTTATCTTATCGCCTAAAAATGCAACTAAAAACACTCCGGCTAATCCTCCGGTAATAGTAGAAAAAAATATTGTCCATGGCGAAAGGCCAAATGCAAATCCCGCAGGAATTGCTGCGTATATTTCAAAAGTGGAAAGTCCGACTACAGTTAAGATTTTAAAAAACATTTTATAGTTATTTCCCGTGAAAATAATTCAATAGTTAGATTAATAGCAAGCTGTTACTTATAATTTAACGTTATATAATTGTATTAAAATATTTTATGCTGTAACCTATACTATTTCTATTTATTTGCAATAAAATGTTAATGGTTTCCAATTTTTTTTAAACGAGGTAACTAATTGCTAAATTTATTGTCTGTTATAAAAACCACTTTATGAATAAGTTACAATATGCTTCACGCTTGGTTTTAGCCAGCTGTGTTGTGCTGTTATTTTCTTCCGGATTAATTGCTCAAAATGGCCGCGGCGGCAATAGCCGGGGCTGGGGCGACAGGGGCGGGGTACGCTCTAATAATTTTTTTTCCCGTGATCGGTATAATGGAAATCGAAATTATGTTTCAGCAGTTCCAAGATATAGAGGTTATAATGGTGGTGGCTATATTATAGCTAGTCCAATGTATCGCCCAAACTATGGTTATAGTCAACGCTATAATTATTATCCTAATTATCGTTATCGTCCCATTTATACATCACCCTACAGTTATGCGCATTTTGGACCTTCTTTTGGTTTTAGGTTAAGTATATTACCTTTTGGTTATTATCCCTTTTATTTAGGCAGCAATCCTTATTATTATTATCAGGGTATTTACTACCGCCCTTACAATGATGGTGGGTATGAGGTTACAGCGCCGCCACTGGGAGCTACTGTAAAACATTTGCCTACAGGAGCTAAAGCAACAATAATTAACGGGCAAAAATATTATGAATTAGGAGGCACATTTTATGAGGAACAAATTGAGGCTAATAATAAACTGCGCTATGTGGTAGTTGGCACAGACGGTGTAATTAATACGATTGAACAGGATCAAAATCAAGTGAAGCCAGATGTTCAGGACAACGCACCATCTGCTTTACCTGAACCTCCTTTATCACAAGGTTCAAACTTAAACCAGTTACCTACAAATAGCAAGGTAGTGTTGATTAATCAGCAAAAATATTACCTTGCTCCTTCAGGAATTTATTACAAAGAAATAATTGATGCCAATAATAGTATTAGTTATGAAGTTGTTGGAAGGTACGATACTAATAGTGGTACGTGATAACAATAAGTTTTTTTAATTTGCAGGCTTTTATCAGGCCTACATTTTTATTGCTTATCGATAAATTTAAAGCAATATTTATTTATTGATAGTGCAGTATTGTATGTATTTAGCAACGGTAATTTTAAAAAGTATCAATTCTGGTATTTAGGCAGGATTAATACTTTTATATTTTACAAACTTGCAACTAATTCTGTTTCTACTTCTACTTTTGTGTTAGGATTTATTTTGTAAGTGATAACAATATTAGTAGAAATATTTCTGATTTGAACCTTTAACACTCCTTCATCAGATCCGTAATTTACAAATTGAAATTTACGTACCAAACCTTTTCCAGTAATGGTCTCGGTATAGATGTCATCGTTAGCTTCGATGATTTTAATTTCATATTGCTCTACAGTTTCATTTGTAAAAGACAATTGAAAAATTGGGGCAGCGTTTACAGTACCAAGGTATTTTACAGATACAGGAGAATTACCTGAATTGTTGTTGGTTGCATACGCTAAAGTTGTACCAGCAACAGTAAATAAAGTTACTAGAGATACAGCAAAAGTGCTGAAATTGTTTTTTGAATTTTTCATAATTAATTTTTTAAAGTTTAATAAATAATAAAATGATATCTTATTTTCATTAACAGCGATCGTGTAAAGTATGTACGTACTATATTACTTTCTTTTAGGAGGCAACGGTTGGGTAAAAGTAGTGGGGCATTATTTTTTTAGCCTTATAGATTGTTTCAATATCATAAAAGTATAGCGGATTTTTGGTTGATACAAACCAAATTATTCGGACTTTCATGCCCGTAAATTGATTAAATAGATCGTAGAAACCTTTACTGTAAAGGGTTTTAAAATAATTATAACATGATGTCCAAAATTATTTTAAGCGTGTATAGTTACGGAGTGTTTACAATTTGCTAACATTGTTTTAAATGTTATTTTAAAAAAATAAAGACAGTAATCGTTAAAACAGGAATAATATGTTTGCTTTTGTACTATAAATAATTATCTCTTTATAGTATGATTGTAATAATAATTTAGATAATAAATGAGTTGCTAATTTTAAAAAGATCATAGTTTTTTATCAATTAGTTGAATGTATAAATCTTCTACTTTTTTTCTGGCCCAAGGTGTTTTACGCAAAAATGTTAAACTGGATTTTATGCCGGGGTTGTTGTCGAAACAATTAATTCTTATCAATTTGCCAAGTGTTTCCCATCCAAAATGATTAACCAGCTCGGTTACAATTGTTTCTAATGTTTTACCATGCAGCGGATCTTTTGACAACATGTTGAGTAGATTTTATTTATTTCTTTATCTGTAAAATTATATTTTATTTAATACCTGTCTAGGCTTTGAGGCTTGCAATTAAATTGATGGTGAGCGCTACCACAAAAGTATTTAGAGCAAAAGCTAGTAAGGAGTGTGCTAGTGCTACCCGCCTGATAATTCGGGAATTAATTTCAACATCGGAAACCTGAAAAGTCATGCCGATAACAAATGAAAAATAAGCAAAATCTAGGTAATCGGGATGCTCCTCTTCAGGAAAACTTAGGGCAGCTATGTTTTTATTTGTCCTTCTGTAATCATTGTAATATAAACGTGCATAGTGAAAACAAAAAGTAGTGTGTACCATTATCCACGAAAGCATCATACCGCCAATAATAATGGGAAGGTAAATTTCTTTGGTTACATCACCTACATCTTTTGTAACTATCAGCATTGTAACAGTAATCATACTTGCAAAAGAAGAAAGTAATACAATAAAAAAAACAAAAATTCTGCTGCCATCATCTGACTGAGCCCTTTTTGTGATGTGGTTAATAGAACTTTTAAAAAATATAAACCAACAAATGATTACATATGAAAACGCAAAAATATCCCACAAAATCATTCCAGTCATCATCCAGTTAAAATGGAATTGCCTGATAAGAAAAAAAGCAAAAAATGATAAAATAAAACTGATCAATGCACGGTGCAGTGGAAACATTGATAAAAAAATATTTTCTTTTCTTTTTGTGGGCATAATAGTATGGTAAAGTTTGTTAAATAGTTTGCTATAAAAAGAGCGTAAGGTAAAATTATAATTTTATTTAATAGCACGAGTATTAAAAGAATCCTATCCAGTTGTGTAGTTAGGTATTATTGGTTACAAATATAAAAAGCAATATTTGTTATTTCTGTATACTGTTTGCAAATGAAGTGCTACAGATAATTTTTTCGAATAATTTTTTTAACTTAGAGTTAGCAACGATTACCGATAGGATAATTTAATTTCATTAGCTACATCGAAAATATATAACAATCGAAATATTTACTTTTATAAAAAAATAATATGAAAAACAGATCAAAAATAACCTTGGCATTGGCAGTGGTAGGTTCAGCCGCATTGGTAATTTATTTAACCCGTTATGTTAAAACAAAATACATTTTGAAGAAGGTTTCAGAAGAAGGATATGAAACAGCCTCCGATATACTTTTTCCCGGTAAAGATGCTACAGGAAAGGATTTGCGCTATGGGCCGGTACTACCGGTATAGGTAAACTTTACAGGCTAGTTCATTAACGAGCCTTTTTTTGCTTCTATACATGCAGTTGTTTTAAATATTACCAGCACTATTGCAAGAATTAATTAACTTGATGCCTCTTTGGTATTCGGCTTGCTGCCAGGGTATTTATTCTTTATTTTTTAACGATGTGCTACATGAAAAAAAGATTACTTTCCTTATTACTATTATTCTCTACTTTATTTGTTACTGCACAATCAACTCAATGGAAAAATCTTTTTAATGGAAAAGACCTCTCTGGCTGGAAACAGTTAAACGGCAAAGCAAATTATACAGTTAAAAATGGAGAAATAATTGGAACTACCGTATTGAATGAACCCAACTCTTTTTTAGCAACGGATAAAGATTATGGGGATTTTATTTTGGAGTTTGATTTTAAAGTAGATAGCACCATGAATTCTGGTGTACAATTTCGCAGCGAAAGCAACGCAGGTTATCAAAATGGTAGGGTGCATGGATACCAATACGAAATTGATCCCAGCATACGCAGATGGAGTGCAGGTATTTATGATGAAGCTCGTCGTGACTGGTTGTATCCTTTAGATTTAAACCCCGCTGCAAAACTAGCTTTTAAACAAGCACATTGGAATCATGCCCGAATTGAATGTATTGGTACCGCTATTAGAACATGGCTTAACGGAATACCGGCAGCTTATGTGGTAGATGATATGACAACAAAAGGATTTATCGCTTTGCAGGTACATGCCATTAATAATGAAGCCGATGTAGGCAGGAAAATTCACTGGCGTAATTTGCAGATACAGACAAACAATGTAAAGCCATCTGCTTATAATAATATTTTTGTAGTAAATCTTATTCCTAATGATCTTTCGACTGCGGAAAAAAGAAATGGTGTATCACTTTTGTGGAACGGAAAAACTACCAATGGTTGGCGGGGTGCACATAAAGATAAATTTCCTGAAAAAGGATGGGAGATAAAAGACAACATATTGAGTGTTGTAAGTTCAGCGGGTGCAGAAGCTGCCAATGGCGGTGATATTGTAACTGATAAATTATACGGTGCTTTTATTTGCCAGTTTGAATTTAAATTAACCGAAGGTGCTAATAGCGGAATAAAATATTTTGTTACAGAAAGTGAAAATACAGAAGGGTCTTCTATTGGGCTTGAATACCAAGTATTGGATGATGCCAAACATCCGGATGCAAAACTGGGTGTAGTGGGAAATCGCACACTAGCATCCCTGTACGATCTGATACCGTCATCAAAAGAACCAAGGGCAAGGCGACCGATTGGTGAATGGAACAGGGGAATGATTGTGGTTTATCCTGATAACCGGGTAGAGCATTGGTTGAATGGTTGGAAGGTGCTGGAATACCAGCGTGGAGCACCGTATTTTTATGCCTTAGTGGCAAGAAGTAAATATGAAAAATGGCCAAACTTTGGAATGGCTGATAAGGGGCATATATTAATACAGGATCACGGTGATGCAGTTTCTTACAGAAGTATAAAAATTCAGGAATTGAAGTAATTGTCTTACCTGTGATTTTTATGAGCTATTAAAATTTAATGCCGTTTTGTTAAGGGGTTGGTGAGTACGCCAATCCCTGCTTTCAGCTGTGGCGGGTGTACTCAACCCCCCCACTCGGGTTTCTTAACTAAATGGGATTAAATTAAAATTGGTAGTTAATAAGCAAGGGAATTGCAATAAGTAAACAGATTATAGGTAAGGCAATAGAAGTATTATGGATATACGAATAGACGTACGAATTTAAACAGCGTACCAAAAAATTTAAAAAGTACAAGAGGGCGATGCAATAATTTACCACAGAGTTAAATTGCCTGGACAAAAATATTTCTTCATTTATAAATTGAAATAAACCATGCCATCAAGAAGAGATTTTATACGAAAATCAACCAAGGCTGCAGCAGGAGTTTATCTTGGTTCACTCGCCTTTAATGCAAAAAGTTATGGCCGTATTTTAGGTGCCAATGATCGGGTGCAAGTAGGTATTGTAGGATACAGCGACCGCTTTAGAAGTTCGTTGTTGCCTGCATTTATGAGTAGTTATAAAGAATTGAATTTTGATATTGTTGCAGTGTCGGATATTTGGAAGGTACGGCGTGAAGACGGCAGTAATTTTCTGCAACAGAAAATGGGGCATGCTGTAAAGCAGTACATCAACAACGAGGCTTTGTACAACAGTAAATCGGTTGATGCGGTGATTATTAGTACGGCTGATTTTCAACATGCATTTCATACATTGGAGGCCGTTAACGGCGGCTGCGATACTTATACAGAAAAACCTTTTGCCGAAACGATGGATGATGCCATTGCTACTTTAAAAGGGGTGAAGGCATCGGGCAAAATTGTGCAGATAGGATCTCAACGGCGCAGTGGTACTAATTATAAGGCTGCTGCTAATTTTATACAAGAGGGAATATTTGGCCCTATCACTATGGTAGAACTTACCTGGAATGTAAACCAGCCGGGACGCTGGCGCAGACCTGCACAGGTACAAAAAATAAAAATAGAAGATACAGATTGGAAACGTTTTTTAATTAATCGTCCTTTTGAGGCCTGGGATCCCCGCAAGTACTTAGAGTTTCGATTGTTCTGGCCTTATTCTTCTGGTATGCCGGGCCAGTGGATGAGCCACCAAATTGATACCGTGCATTGGTTTACGGGTTTGCAACATCCAAGAAGTGTTGTGGCCAATGGAGGTATTTATCAATGGAAAGATGGTCGCCGCAACTGGGATACAACTACTGCAGTTTTTGATTATGGTCCTACAAATGATGCTGCTACAGGTTTTCAGGTAACCTTTTCTTCCCGTATGCACAATGGAGATGAAAATCCGGCAGAAATGTATTATTCCAACGGAGGCGAAATGAATTTAAATACCAATAAAATTTCGCCCATTGGTGGATTAGAAAAAAGGTTTGCAGATGAAATGAATTTAAAGCCAAATCTGTTGCCTGAAATAGATTTGGTAAAAGAAAGTATTGCAGTAGCGACCTCTGCCAACACAGGTGGTGATGCGCTAACAACAGCACATATGCGCAACTGGATGGAAAGTGTAAACAGCCGTAAACAGCCCAATGCGCCTATAGAAGCTGGGTACTACCATTCTATTGCCAACATCATGACAAATGCTGCCATACACACTGGCCAAAAAGCAACTTTTGATGAAGCAACACAGCAAGTAATGGTAGGAGGAAAAGTGTTTAAATACTAATGGGGTATTAATTGGTTGCACGAGTTATAAAGCACGAATTACATAGCACAAATTATAAAAAATTTGTTTTGTTTATTTAAGAATATTAGCTAATAATGGTATTACCAGGATTTGCCAATTGTACAATGGTTTTATATTGATAAGTAAAAGTGCCTTCAACATTACTTTTTGCTGCATTTATCATAGCCTGCGCTAAAATTTTACTGTGGATAGATTTATATTTTTGCCCTTTACCAACTAGTGCAAAGGAAAAAAATCTCATGATGGCCTGAAAAAAAGATTCGCCTCTTCTCTTTTCGTTTCTAAAACCCAGTAGCATGGAAGGTTGCATAATATGAATGGATTTTATACCGCTTGCTTTGATGGAAGCTTCTACCTCGCCTTTCAATCGTAAATAAAAGTTGCCACTTTTGCTATTAGCACCAACAGCACTTACAATAACAAATTTTTCGCAACCGGTTTCTTTACAATAATGGGCCGCATTTACGGGTATATCTAAATCTATTTTTCTGTACAAAGCTTTATCACCCTTTACATTTTTTTGAGTGGTGCCAATACAGCAAAATACAACATCACTTCCTTTTATTGCATTTTTAAATGCCTCAGCATCTTCAAAATCAATAAGTTTTAATACCATATTAGGTGCAGATTTTGAAACTTTATGCCTTACAATAATGCGGATGGTTTCAAAGTTTTTATCTTGTAGCAATAAGTTAAAAAGGTAACTTCCGGTCATACCTGAAGACCCAATGATTGTGGCGGTTTTTATATGCATGGCTCGTTTTAAAATCTATTCTAAAGATATTCATAAATTTTATCGGTAATAGTACAATTATTAAATTACCATGCAGCTAAAAATGATTTTCTTTGCAGTTGTTATGGCATTATTTATTACTTCATTAAACTCTGGCAGCAATGGTAATTGTTATTATATTGCCAACGACGCAGAAGCTATATTGGTAGATGCCGGTATATCCTGCCGGGAGACTGAAAAGCGGATGTTGTTGTTGGGGCTTTCGATGCAAAAAGTAAAAGCAATATTTATTTCTCACGAACATACGGATCATATAAAAGGCGTAGAGTCAATTGCAGAAAAATATTCCTTACCTGTTTATATAACTGCGGCTACAGCGCTGCGTGGTCGTTTACATATTAAGAAAGAGCTGATCAATTATTTTACAGCGTTTGAACAGGTTTACATCGGCAAACTTGTTATAACAGCTTTTCCAAAAGTGCACGATGCAGTAGATCCGCATAGTTTTATTATAACGGGTAATAATGTAACTGTTGGGGTATTTACGGATATTGGTACAAGTTGCAAACATGTTACCACACATTTTAGTAAGTGCCATGCTGCTTTTTTAGAATCCAATTACGACGACGAAATGTTGGAGCAAGGGAGCTATCCAATTTTTTTAAAGAACCGTATCCGCGGGGGCGAAGGTCATTTATCAAACAAAGAAGCACTGGATATATTTACTAAATTCCGCCCACCTTTTATGACACACTTATTGCTGGCACATTTATCAAAAGACAATAATGATCCTCAAAAAGTAGCTCAATTATTTACACAACATGCTGGTAGTATAAAAGTGGAAGTAGCCTCTCGCTATCAGCAAACTGCACTCCACACAATTCATGCAGCAGCAAACAAAATTGTAACAAAAACCAAGCGTGAAAAATTGGAACCTGTCATGCAATTGAGTTTGTTTTAAAAAGATTTGTCCGGGCTAAGATCCAATGTGGTCCATCGTTGCATCGCCCTCTTATACTGTAGAATTTAAAAGCAACCAAGGCTTTCTACAGGAACGTTATTGCTATATTTTCAGGTTGCATATTAAGTAAAAAAATAACACAAGCTCAGCTAAACTATAAAATTACAAAACAGTATGCTAGATATTTTATTGAAAAGTCAATAATAAAAACTGCCCTGTGGCATCCTTTATAGTCATGTGTTAGGAGATTCTTATTTTATATCCCCGAACTGCATAAAATAAAATAACAATGTAGCCTGGTAATACTATCCAGTAAGCCAAATGAGGAGTAAAATTTCCTGCAAGGCGGCCATACAAAATAGGTAGTATAGCACCACCACCAATCGCCATAATCAATAAAGAGGAACCTGTTTTTGTAAACCGTCCAAGTCCATCCAATGCAAGCGGCCACATAGAAGGCCAAATCAGGGAATTGGCAAGCCCCAGCAAAGCAACGAATGTTACAGCAACGGAACCATGGGTTGCAATTGCTATAAGGGCAAAAATAATTCCCATGACTGCAGAAATTTTAAGTACTTTTTGCTGTTGAATATATCGGGGAATACAAATAATGCCGATTATATAACCAAGTAGCATATTTAAAATGGTGAAGCTGGTAAAATATTTTGCACTATTTGCTGCAATGCCCTGTGATTGTGCAAAACTAAAAATCGTATCTACTGCTATTACCTCGACACCTACGTATAAAAATAGCGTGAACACACCCATCACTAGATGAGGAAATTGAAAAATACTTTTCTTATTACTATTGGCTGCCAACGTTGCAGCATCTTCTTCATCTGTGTCAATATCAGGTAAGTCGGAACGATTAATTAGCAGTGCTAGCAAAAGTAATACCACCATCATAAAAAGGTAAGGAAATATAACACGGTGAGCAAGTGCATTCAGCAAGTCTGTCTTTTGTGCGCCAGTAATATGCGCTAAAGTTGTAGTTAATGAATCCGCATCACTTAAAATAATTGAACCTAAAATTAGTGGAGCCATTACACCCGCAACGCCATTGCATATGCCCATAAAGCTTATGCGCTTAGCTGCACTATTTCTTGGCCCTAGCTTAGTAACATAAGGATTCGATG
The DNA here is from genome assembly GCA_025352695.1 of Ferruginibacter sp. GTDB lineage: Bacteria > Bacteroidota > Bacteroidia > Chitinophagales > Chitinophagaceae > Ferruginibacter. The sequence goes on from JANXSK010000178.1 coordinate 60,196, forward strand.
CAGATTGAAGAATAGTAAGACCTGCACCCTGAATAAATAATCCCAGCAAAAACAACAGGTACTCCCTAGTGAACGCAGCAGGAATAAATAACAGCGAACCTACTGCCATTAATATGAGCCCGGCTGCCATGCCTTTTTTAGCACCTGTACGTTTTAATACCCAAGCAGCTGGAATGGCCATCAATGCATAGGATATATAAAAAGAGAAAGCCACAAAATAGGATTCAAATGTGTTAAGTTCACAAGCGATTTTTAGATATGGAATTAACACAGAACCCAACCAGGTAACAAACCCAAACACAAAAAATAATATACCGATGATGATGATGTTGCTATTGAATTTGCTTTCAACTGATAAAACATCTTGTTGCTGTTTTGACGAAATTACTGGCATATTGGGTTAATTGAATGAAAATAAATTATTTCTAATTTTTTTACAGTGGTGTATAAGAAAGTTGATTATATCGTAATGAATATTTTCTTCTTATATAAAATATAGACAGGTATAAAATTGATGCACACAAAAAATAAAGCATATAGCAAACTGGCCAGGTTAGGTGTTATTGAAATACTGACCATTGCATTTACTGCAAGCTTATTTAACATATGTTCGCCAGGCTTTAATCCATAAAAAATTAAGGAAAGCATTTCACCTATCACATAAGCCGTAATTGCATTGGTGCCAAAAATTATTGCTGGTAAACTGCCTTTTGTATATTTTAGAATATCCATTCTAAAATATAATACTCCTAATACCATAGCGGCAAAACCTGCAGTAACTAATACAAAACTGCTGGTCCAAAGATTTTCATTTACAGGAAAAGAAAGACCCATTAAATATCCCACCGCAGCAGATATAACACCTAACGACATCAAGTAATTTACTTTTATATTTTCTGGCAAATCTGTTTGTAATATTTTTCCGGAAAGTATGCCAATAATACAGGTTGCAAAAGAGGGGAACGTACTTAGGATACCTTCAGGATCCCAGGTTCCCTTCCAAAATCTCCCTGGTAGATAAAGGCTGTCGAACCATGCAGCAATATTTTTTCCCGGTTCCATTAGCACTTCACCAAATCCCGGTAAAGGTATTGCCATGATAACTATCCAGTAACCTACTAAAATACCTGCGGCAATATAGGCTTGCTGTTTCCAGTTGGTATTTAAAAAAAGTAAAGCACATACACAGAAAACAATGGCAATCCGGTGTAGTGTTCCGGTCCAGCGTATTTCTTTAAAATTAAAAAAAGGCATCAGGTTGAGGAACATTCCCAAAGCAAAAATTTTGAATGCACGTATAATAATTTTCTTATAAACATTTTTTTTATCTAATTTTTCTGTAACAATTTTTGCGTAGGCAAAAGAGATAGATACGCCAACAATAAAGAGGAAGAATGGCGCTACAAGATCGGTAAAACTAAGTCCGTTCCATACCGTATGTTGCAACGTAAAAAATACATTCTCCTCACTGCCAGGAAAATTAACCATTATCATAGCAGCAATAGTAAAACCTCTAAATACATCAAGAGAAAGCAGGCGCTTTTTTTTCATATTTATATATTTTATGGTATCACTTCATTTAACAAATGTGTATCGTTATTCAGATAAGAGCTAAGGTTATAACGTGAAATGATTTCAATTGGAAAGAACTGCAGCGGTATCACTTTTTTTTTAAGAATAAAATAATTAGCTAATGCTGTAATACTCATTCTTGCTTGCTGCATAGGGTTTTGGTTAATCAGAAAATCGATGGCACCCCTCTGCATCAATTCAATATTTTTGGGCAGTAAATCATACCCCACAATTTTTATTCGTTTTTCTTTACCGGTATTTATCAGACTTGCAATTTCATAGGCTTTGGAAGTACTTACAAATAAGCCATCCACCTCATTGGACGAAGCCAGTTTCTTTAGTTCTTTTTGATAATTGTGGCTTGGATTGTTTAATACAATTGTTTTTATTTGCTGGTTGTTTTTTGGTGATTTTTTAAAATATGCTCTGAACCCATCCTCTTTTTCCAGCATGTGTTTGGAATTTTGCAACTCTTCATCAAAATGAAGTACAATCATTTTGCTATTAGGAGCCATGCCCATATATAGTAAGTCTGCAGCTACCATTCCACTCAGGTGAGAATCGGTTCCGATAAAACTTAGCCCCTTTGCTTCGGGCATGTAAGTATTAAATGTTACATAAGGCATACCAAGCTTAAAACATTTATCAAAAAAAGCAATCGATTCCTGATAAAACTGCGGTGTGATGACTATTCCATCCGGCAAAGATTTCAATGCAAGCGAAGCGGCACGAGTAAATGAAGTTTTACTGTTTAGCTTAAACTGGTACAAGTCAACGGTTATACTAAAATGATTCCAGTCTTCCAGTGCAGCAGTAAATCCTTTTAAAATTTGTTCCCAATATTCATCGCCATCCGCATCTGGAACTATTGCCGCAAATCGATACATCTTATTTACCACCAATGAGCGAGCAATAAAATTTGGCTGATAGTTTATCTGTGCAATGGCTGCCTGTATTTTTTTTAGTGCGCCAGGCGAAACACTTCCACGGTTGTGCAATACACGGTCTACTGTGCCGATTGATACGCCTGCAATCCTTGCTATTTCTTTAATACCAGAAAGTTGTTTTTCACTCATCTAAAATAAAAAAATTATATATCAGCAAATTAAAACAATAATATTAGATTTGTGTACGTACACACAAATTTATTAATCATCTTAATTTTTCTTATGACAAGTAACAACCTAAACATCTGGCATGTAGGAAACTGGTGCATACACACTGGTCAAAAATATGTTGAGTCGCCTTTTTTATCGGCCACAAAAGGAGTGGAGATCGTTAATTATGCACACCAATTTGTGGATGCTATAAAAGGTATCCCTGGTGCGGAAGTAATTTCACAACCTTCCTGGGAATTGTACAATATGTCGCCAGAAGATTTTGTAAAGAAATTGGAATGGGCGAATGTGATTGTGTTTGGTGATGTGGAAACCAAAGTGCTGATGCTGCATCCCGATTTTTTTAACCGCAATAAATGGGGCGATGAGTATGTTACTTTTCCTGACAGGTTTACTTTGTTGGAGGAATGGGTGAATAAAGGCGGTCATTTTCACATGATGGGCGGTTGGTATAGTTTTAATGGAGAAACCGGTAAAGGCGGTTGGAAAAGAGTGCCCTTTCATGAAGTACTGCCGGTGATTTGTTTGGATGGTGATGACTTGCTTGAATCAACTTCAAGTTTCCCCGTACGAATGGAAAATCCCAATCATCCAGTATTGGAAGGTATTACATTGGAAGAAATTCCACCATTGCTTGGCTTTAACGAAACCAAATTACGTCCCGGTTGCGTTAGCCTGTTGGACATTCAATACATGGGAAACTGGTATCCGTTACTGGCGGCAAGAGATTTTGGAAAAGGAAAAGTTTCTGCTTTTACATCAAGCGCAAGTCCTCATTGGGGAATTAATTTAATAAAATGGAACAAGTATAATCAGTTATGGCAACAACTTTTTACTAAACTTTAAAATTATTGGATAGTATTTATTGTGCAAAGCTGGTGAATCATTTGTGCGCTAATAGCGTTTAAAATATATTGCGAAATTTAATGGTGTCATGAAGTTAATTATAGCTTTGTGGCACCATTAATATTATAGCTACTCAGAAAGTTTTGAAGGATAATAGGTTTGTAAATTTTTACCTACTTTCAATAATTGCTTTTCTTGAATCAGTTTAATTTATTAACGGTTGCATGTAAATTATTTCAGCATGACTAAAAGAACATTTTTGAAAACATCATCGGCTTTAGCAGGTGGGGCTGCATTATCGCAAATTGGAGCATGCAGTCCTACAACAAACAAGGAACATTTAAAAAACTGGGCCGGCAACCTGGAATACAGTACCGGAAATGTTCATTATCCAAAAACTGTAGAACAGGTGCAGGAAGTGGTGAAGAAATGTAATAAACTTACAGCATTAGGGTCTCGTCATTCCTTTAACAAAATTGCTGACAATACCGAAAACCAGGTTTCTTTAAAAGAAATGAATAATGTAGTGTCGTTAGATAAACTGGCCAACACTGTTACGATAGAAGCCGGTATGAAGTATGGCGAACTGGCGCCTTACCTGCATAAAAACGGGTATGCACTGCATAACCTGGCTTCTTTACCACACATAACTATTGCTGGCTCCTGCGCCACAGGTACCCATGGATCTGGTGTGGGCAATGGAAATTTATCATTAGGCATTGCTGCCATTGAATTTGTAAATGCAGCAGGTGAAATAGTTAATTTATCAAAAAAAGATGGGGAGCAATTTCAAGGTGCCGTTGTTGGTCTTGGAGCATTGGGCGTTGTAACAAAATTAACGCTCGATCTACAGCCTACTTTTAATATGAAGCAATTTGTTTACCGTAACCTTCCAATGGCGGAGCTGGAAAAGAATTTTGATACCATCATGTCAAGTGGTTATAGCGTAAGTCTTTTTACTGATTGGAAAAATAAAAATGTGAATGAAGTATGGGTAAAAAGTAAAGTAGCGGCTGGCGACACTGCTCCGGCACCTGAATTATTTGGTGCCAAACTGGCCACTCAAAATTTACATCCGATTGAAGATATTTCTGCTGAAAACTGTACAGAACAAATGGGCGTTGCCGGACCGTGGTTTGAAAGAATGCCACATTTTAAAATGGGCTTTAAGCCAAGTGCCGGTAAAGAATTACAGGCTGAATATTTTGTGCCCATTGAACATGCCTATGAAGCAATGATGGCGATGGAAAAACTACATGAAAAAATTACCCCACATTTATTTATTTCAGAAATAAGAACGATTAAGGAAGATAATCTTTGGATGAGCCCTTGTTATAAGAAAAACTGTGTAGCACTGCACACTACCTGGAAACAGGAAGTGGAGGAGGTAATGAATTTATTACCTTTAGTTGAAGCGCAACTGACTCCTTTTAATGCACGTCCGCATTGGGCAAAAGTTTTTACCATGGCTCCGTCTGTACTACAATCAAGGATTGAAAAACTGGCAGATTTTAAAGAACTGGTAAAGGAGTACGATCCCAACGGAAAGTTTCGAAATGATTTTTTAAATCGGAATTTGTATAATGGCTAAATAATTTTAAAGATGTCTGCTTTTAATTATTGTTCATCTCTAAAGTACACTTTATAAAAGTTCATGTTCCGCTCTTTATCAAAGCCTTTTTCAATAAGGTCTTTGTTACCGTGAATATAGATGTGAAAATTTTTATCAAGTTTTAGAATGTTTTTAAAAGCCCGGGCCTGTTTTTTTACGGCAGCATCGTTAATTGCAAAATTATCGGTGATCTCTGTATCAAATTCCTGCTCGTAATTTTTTTTATAGGTTTTAAATGATTCAATACCTTCTGCATACCCAATTACTTCGTTGCTAAATTCATCTATATTAAATTGATCTTTCTCTTTAAAATATTTAATGGAACGGTTCAGTAGGTCTATCTTATCTGTTTTGCTAACGCTGAATTCTTCATCTACCTGAGTCGTTATAAATTTTTTATAAATGCTTAACGTGTTATTTGTTTGGTTATAACTATCGTTGCGAATGGTGAGTTTTAAAAAATTATCAATCCAGTAAGCTGCTTCACTACTGTTGGTTTGGTCTATCACGGCAACCTTATAACCTTCTTCTTTTTCGGTATCAAAAATTAAACAACCTTTATCTAATTTTTTAATGTTAATGGCCTCCTGTTCATAATTTAAAGTAAATCCTTCTTCAGCTGTCTGCACTTTTAAATAGGCTTCCTTGGTTTCTGATTTAAAGATGCCAATGGCCTGGTGTATTTCGCCTTCTATTTGTAAGTCGTTAAAATAAACTACATATAATTCTCCCGTTTTTATTTTTGGATGCTCGGATACATCAAATAAATGTTTTGTAATCTGAATGGAATGTGCATGAAAATTTTCAGACTTTTCAAAAATAGCAGTAGAAAAATGATACAATTCACTTAATCCCAAATTACCTGAAGGGTGCGACAGCCGGTATATTTCATTCACTTTTTCAAATGGAGTTAAAAAATATTGCATTAATAGTTTAGACAGCGTTTCATCAGCTACAGGCAAAGGCTTGTCAGATAATCGATACGACTCATCCAATAACTTATTTCCGGTATAATGAATGGATAATTTGGTAAGGGTTGCTTCAAAAAAAGTAATCATTTAATAATTTATTTGATAATTAATTGTGCGTTGGAAAGTGTTTACCTGAATTGCAAATCTAACAAGTTGAAATAAATCAGACATCCGACATCGTACATCCGGCATTTGTATTTATTCTATCACTTCAAACAATAACAGTTGTGTTTTTTCTATTCCGATAAAATTATTATCTGCAATAAATAGCAATGTTTTATTGCCATTGGGCAGGGTAGGTCCAAAAGTCACTCCCTCAATATTATCTGTATAAATACCGAGGTCATCCATGTTTAGCAATAGCTTTTTTGTGGCGGGTGTATATTTTCCTGTAGCATTCTTTAAAGGTATATTGGTAACATCAGTAGCATTGTCTAAGTCTGTAATAAAAACTTTTATAGTACAGGGTAATCTTCCTGTACTGAAGGAACGTTCAATTACCAGGAGTTTATTATTACCAAGAGAAAGAATATCTGGGATACCATTTATTTTAAATCTATTGAGGGGGTTAGCGGGATAAGCAATGGGATCTAATTTATAGGCAAACTGTGCAGTGTTTTTTTTAGAAGCTACATTAAATTTTAATATTCTTATGTAGGCATTGTTTTCTATAACATCGGCTCTCGGTCCGTCTTCGTACAAAGGTTCCTCTACATTTACAAAAAGTGTTTTATAATTTTCTGCAAAAGTTAATCCTTCCAGCACACCATTTTGTCTGGGACCTTTTTCGCTAGCCTGCATCATAAGGTTGGGCGGCATGGTAAAACTATCAATATATTTTCCTGCTGTTGAAATCATAATAATTGCTGGATTCTCCAGCACCGTATCCTTACCCTTTACAATTCTTTCTCCTTCACTACTCCACACCAATTGTTTACTGTAAGGGTTGTATCGCATGGCTTCAGGGTCTGGCGTATGGTAACGATCTTGTTTGTTGTTTGGATAGACCTTACCATTGGATTGCAGCAAATATTTGACACCTATAAAATGAATACTGTCGATACCCTTTTTGGTAAATGTAATAGTTGCTGTATAAAATCTGGCAGGGTTAAACTCGCTTCTATCATCACTAATCAAGTAATATATTTTATTGGAGGGATCATAGTCAATACCTGATAATCCACCTACGGTTGTGTTGTTAAAAGATAAATTATAAGGTACATCTTGCTCTCCTAAAAAGTGCAATGTTGAAATCTTTACAATATCTGTTGAAAGAGTCGTTTTTTTTAAAGTGCTACAAGAAACCAATAATAAGAAAGTAGTAAAATAAAGCAGCACATTTTTTATATAAGTATTCATAAATAATTTTGTGGTGCAAAGTTGTGGTAAAATGGATTAATAATTTTTGTTTGATTTATAGATGTTTATAAGAAAATGGTTTAAATATTACTACGTTAATTGGCCAAAATTTCAGTCTCACTCTTGGAGAGTCTTATGATGAAATCTTACCTTTACTTTATAAACAGTTTAAGCATATGAAAGAAGTATATATTATCTCTGCAGTACGTACACCGATCGGTAGTTTTGGTGGGTCTTTAAAGGGTTTTACTGCAACACAATTAGGAGCAATCGCTATAAAATACGCTGTTGAAAAAGCTGGAATTACGCCTGAATTAGTCAATGATGTGTTGATGGGATCAGTAATACAAGCCAATCTTGGACAAGCTCCTGCACGCCAAGCAGCAAAATTTGCAGGACTACCCAATGAAGTTAATTGTACCACCATTAATAAAGTATGTGCTAGCGGCATGAAAGCCATAGCGCTGGCAGCTCAAAGTATTTTGCTGGGGGACACAGATATTGTAGTGGCCGGTGGAATGGAAAGTATGAGCAATGTACCTTTTTATGCAGATTCAATGCGATGGGGAAATAAATATGGCAATGTGGCTTTTATCGATGGACTTGTAAAAGATGGCTTAACAGATGTGTACGATGGCAAAGCAATGGGTAATGCAGCAGAGTTATGTGCCAGCACTTGCGGTATCAGCCGGCAAGATCAGGATGCCTATGCCATTGAAAGTTATAAGCGTTCGCAAGTGGCTATTACTGAAGGAAAATTTGACAATGAAATTGTGCCGGTTGCCATTCCACAAAAAAAGGGCGATGCTGTTTTATTTGCCAAAGATGAAGAACCTTTTAATGTAAAATTTGATAAAATACCCGAACTAAAAAGTGCCTTTGTAAAAGATGGAACCGTAACCGCTGCCAATGCATCTACCTTAAATGATGGTGCTGCCGCATTGGTGTTAATGAGTAAAGAAAAAGCAACTGAACTGGAATTAAAACCTATCGCCAAAATACTATCTTACGCAGATGCAGCGCAGGCACCGGAATGGTTCACAACAACTCCATCTATCGCAGTTCCTAAAGCGGTAGCAAAAGCGGGTCTACAAATGGCGGACATTCAATTTTGGGAACTTAATGAAGCCTTTAGTGTGGTTGGTATAGAAAATAGCAAACGGATGAAATTAGATCCGGCAACTGTAAACGTTAATGGTGGTGCGGTTTCTATCGGTCATCCGCTTGGATGTAGTGGTGCCAGAATTATTGTAACACTCATTAATGTATTAAAGCAAAATAATGCTAAATATGGTGCGGCAGGTATTTGTAATGGGGGGGGAGGGGCTTCTGCAATGGTAATTGAAAATATAAGTTGAATGGAGCTTTAACAACTTAAAAGTAACTAAATTTAACTACAATGCCTTTTATGAAATAACAAAAGGCATTGTAATATTTTTCAAGATGTTAAAACGGGCGTAAGTATTATTAATGCAATCGTAAGGTAGAAATTATTATTATATTAACAATTTTAAGCTGTTCATTTTTATTATGCATGTACAACAGAAAGGGCTACACGCTTTTTGTTAAACAATTCTATCCTTTCGTTTTTATTGTATAAAATTTATTAGAAAAAAATTAATTGAAGGCTTGTTTGATTTTATGAATAATAACCTGTTTGAGCACATAATAATAATATTAAAAAATTTATTTTTTTTGTTAGTTCATAGCGCATAAATCCTAATGATAATTTATTAATCAGAAATTGTAATAACTCATTCTATAATTTGAATTTTAAACTCGGGGGTAATAAAAACAACTCAATTTGCTGCTTTGACTGTTATGAGATAAATTTGCCACTTAAATTAGTAAGTTCATACAATAAATAAATAAGATACATGCGACAAATTGCTTTTAGAGAAGCCCTTAGGGAAGCTATGCAGGAAGAAATGCGACGTGATGAAAGGGTATTTTTAATGGGAGAAGAAGTGGCCGAATACAATGGAGCCTACAAAGTAAGCCAAGGTATGTTGGATGAATTTGGTGAAAAAAGGATAATTGATACACCTATTGCGGAGTTGGGTTTTACAGGCATTGCAGTAGGTGCAGCACAGAATGGGTTAAGACCAATTGTGGAATACATGACATGGAATTTTGCTGTATTACCTTTAGATCAAATTTTAAATACAGCTTCTAAAATGCTGGCCATGAGTGGCGGACAGGTTGGTTGCCCCATCGTTTTTCGTGGCCCCAACGGAAGTGCAGGCCAGTTAGGAGCTCAGCATTCCACGGCTTTTGAATCGATGTATGCTAATATCCCCGGTTTAAAAGTGATTTCAGTTAGCAATCCTTACGATGCAAAAGGATTATTAAAAAGTGCCATTCGTGATGATGATCCAGTTATTTTTATGGAAAGTGAAGTTATGTATGGCGAGAAAGGCGACGTTCCTGAAGAAGAATATTTATTACCTATAGGAAAAGCCTTTATTAAAAGAACAGGAAAAGATGTAACCATAGTATCTTTTAACAAAATGATGAAGGTAGCATTAGGCGCAGCGGAAGAATTGGCCAAAGAAGGCATTGAAGCAGAAGTGATAGATCTTGCAACAATACGCCCACTTGATTGGTTTACAATTTTAGAAAGTGTAAAAAAAACCAATCGACTTGTAATTGTTGAAGAACAATGGCCATTTGCCTCTGTATCTTCTGAAATTACGTATCGCATTCAAAAAGAAGGATTCGATTACCTCGATGCTCCCATACGCAGAATAACTTCTGTTGATGCACCGATGCATTACGCACCCAATTTAGTAGCTTTATATTTACCGGATATCGGAAGAACTGTAAAGTTGGTAAAAGAAGTGATGTACCTGAGAAAATAAAGTTAATTATTTTTTGAGAAAAATCGTCTTTCCTGTCTTGGCAGATTCTCTTGCGGCAGCTAGAATACGAACTACCGTTACATTAGTTTTTAAAGCGTACAACCCATTTTCGGGTACTTTTATTTTGTTGCGGATCACATCTGCCAAATAAGAAAACGGATCTTCATAAACAGCTACATCGTTGGATATTACTTTAAGGGTATGCTCTACAGAATCTGGTTGTGCCCTCAGGCGCATATCGGAATTGTTAACTGCAATTACATAGCCAGTTTGGCCATACACTTCCATATCTTTGCGGCTAAAGGGCCAGTTCCATGAACCTTGTATTATGCATTGTGCCGTAGGGTAATTGACAATAATAGTAGCTTCATCATCTACCTTGGGATAGATAGCTGGCTTAAATTGTTGGGTTACCGCCGTAACTGAAATAGGTTGCTCACCGTTCATTAAATAGGTCATTAAATTAGCACCATAACATCCAAAATCTATCAAGGCACCGCCACCGTTTTGTATCGGATCGGTAAGCCAGTCTAAAAATTCTTTACTTACACCAATTTCTTTTGGTCCTTGGTGCCCATCGTGAATAACTACTTTTTTTATCTGGCCAATATAATTGCTGTCATTTACCAACTGATAAGTTTTTACAGTGGATGGATACCAGGAAGTTTCAAAATTGGTAAGTAGTTTAATCTTGTATTTTTTTGCCAGTGTCTCCATTTTTAAAGCTTGTTGCAGCGTGGTTGCCAGCGGTTTTTCTACCATTACATCTATATGCCTGGGAGCAGCAGCTTCCACCACTTTCATGTGTTCGTAAATTGAGCCAAAAGCCGCTACGGCTTCGGGTTTTACCGCATCTAGCATTTTATCAAGATCATTGTAAATTAGCGAAGCACTTAAGCCAAATTGTTTTACCAACCGCTGCGCCAGTTCGTTATTGGGTTCGTATATTCCCACTATTTGTACATCTGCTTTTTTTCTGCTTAAAATCCAGTAAACATGTGTGTGTGTAATACCTGCAACAGCTAAGCGAAGTGGAGCTGCAGCAACAGGCTGTGGCTGTGCGGCAGAAGTAAACAGGCTATTTACAGCAATAATAAAAAGCATAAAAATGTTGCGGAGAAAATTATTTTTATTCATTCGGCAGTTTGTTGTTGGTTAGTGATCGTTTTATTAAAAATACAATTAAATTATTGAACGAAACTGAAATTGAATTTTGAGTGCTAATGAGTGGTAGAAGAAAAAGCCATAAGGAAGCGATAGAGAAAAAGAATTAAAGGGAGTAGGTACATTGCTAATTATGGTATTTAAAAAAACTTGTATATTTAGTAAGCAAATAAACCAAAAGATCAATTTAAAAATATTCAGAACCTTGCAGATTATTCCATTGTGTTTTATTGCAATATTACCAATTTCCCGGACAAATAATTACTTCATTCCAACATTGATATTGATTATTCTAAGCATAGTTTCCACTGTATTTAACTACAAAAAATTAAAGTACTTGCAATACAGTAGAATGAAATTGGTGCTGCTACTGCTATTGACAAATTTTCCTTTTATTTTGTTCCTCACAGGAGTATTTTACTCTTTAAAATAAACTTTCAATAACCGCCAATAGAAAATCAACTTAAAAAGCTTGAGATTGTCAACAGAGGACAGGCAACCAATGAAATTCCGCATCGCTTTTTAGCCCGGCCAATCACCAAAACACTCCCATAAACAAAACCTCCATTACAGGCAAAATCAGTTACTTTTGCAGCGCTAAAACGCATATTGAAACGAATGAAGAATATTAGAAATTTTTGCATCATTGCACATATCGATCACGGAAAAAGTACCCTGGCCGATCGTTTACTGGAGTTTACCCACACCATTGGAGAAAGAGACATGCAGGCACAGGTACTGGATGACATGGACCTGGAAAGGGAAAAGGGCATCACCATTAAAAGCCATGCCATACAAATTAATTACAATTGGAAGGGTGTTGAATATGTGTTTAACCTGATTGATACACCCGGTCATGTGGATTTTAGTTACGAAGTGAGCCGTGCATTGGCTGCATGCGAAGGTGCATTGTTGCTGGTAGATGCAAGCCAGGGCATACAGGCGCAAACAATCAGTAATCTTTACCTGGCCATAGATAATAACCTGGAAATTATTCCTGTTATCAATAAGATTGACATGGAAGGTGCCATGATACCAGAAGTTACCGACCAAATAGTAGAGCTTATTGGCTGCAAAGCCGAAGATATTTTGCTGGCAAGTGGCAAAAGTGGTATTGGTATTGAAGAAATTCTGACTGCCATTATTGAGCGCATTCCTCCACCCAAAGGTGATGTGGATGCTCCGTTACAGGCGCTTATTTTTGATAGCGTGTACAATTCATTCAGGGGTATCATTGTTTATTACAGAATTTTTAACGGGACATTAAAAAAGAACGATAAAATTAAATTTAGTAATACCGGGCTCGAATACGGAGCCGATGAAGTAGGTATTTTAAAAATGGGCCTGTCGCCTAAAAACGAAGTAAGGGCAGGAGATGTAGGCTATATTATTACGGGTATAAAAAATGCCAAAGAAGTTAAAGTAGGAGATACCATTACCACTATGGTAAACGGAGCAACAGAATCTATCAAAGGTTTTCAGGATGTAAAACCCATGGTATTTGCAGGTATTTTTCCCGTAGAAACGGATGATTTTGAAGAGCTTCGTGATTGCATGGATAAACTGCAGTTAAACGATGCCTCGTTAACTTTTGAGTTGGAAACATCACAGGCACTTGGCTTTGGTTTTCGTTGTGGCTTTTTAGGTATGCTGCACATGGAAATTATACAGGAGCGGTTAGAAAGAGAGTTTAATCAAACTGTAATTACTACAGTTCCCAATGTAAGTTTTATTGCAACCACTACCAAAGGTGAAATTATAACTGTAAACAATCCTTCTCAAATGCCCGACCCTAGTCGCATTGATAAGATTGAAGAACCTTTTATTAGGGCGCAAATGATTAGCAAGCCAGAATACATTGGCAACATAATGACCTTGTGTATCAGCAAACGGGGTATTTTAGTTAGCCAGGGATATCTTACGCCAACAAGGGTAGAGCTTAGTTTTGATATGCCTTTAACGGAAATTGTTTTTGATTTTTATGATCGGTTAAAAAGTATCACAAGGGGGTATGCATCGTTCGATTACCATCCAATAGAATACCAGCCAAGTGATATTGTTAAGATGGACATCTTGCTGAATGGCGAAAAATTAGATGCTTTAAGTGCGTTAATTCATCGTGCAAGGGCACATGAGTTTGGTAAAAAATTATGCGAAAAATTAAAAGAGCTCTTGCCCCGTCAACAGTTTCAGATTGCAATACAAGCCAGCATTGGCGCTAAAGTAGTAGCAAGAGAAAACATCAGCGCTATGCGAAAAGATGTAACTGCCAAATGTTATGGAGGTGATATCAGCCGTAAACGCAAACTGTTAGAAAAACAAAAAGAAGGTAAAAAAAGAATGAAGCAAATAGGCAATGTTGAAGTACCGCAGGAAGCATTTTTAGCGGTGTTGAAGTTGAATGATTAGTAAGCCCCCCGTCCCTAAAGGGGAACTTTTTAAAGTCGGCAATTTTTGGGCTATTTTATTTGAACTTCGTTTTAAAGGGTTTATTTTTTTGCTCGGGCTAAGAAGCAATGTGGTAAATCGTTGTATGACCCTTTTGTACAAAAAGAGTACTGTTAAACTTTTATCAAAGCATTGAAAGATTTGTAATTGTAAAAATAAAAAAATAACGATTATATGAATAAGTTTTCATTAAATCCAGAAATGAATTTTGAAGTAACAGCACGGTTTATAGCCAAGGGTATTAATGCACCTGTTACGGGAGAAGCTTACGCAGTTCGGCTTTTTGACAGAGATATATTCGATAATGATTTTATTGGCGAAAGCGGATTGGATAATAATGGCTATTCAAAAATTTCTTTTCCTCATGCCGCTTTCGGCGATCTGGCCAATCTGGAAACCTTCCCCGACTTGTATTTTGTGGTGTATAAAAATGGAACACCCATTTTTGAAAGTAAAGTAATGGAAGATGTGGATCTTAAAGTTATTGAACAATACAAAAAAGGAGAGGGCGAAGTGATTGACCTTGGAACTTATTTAATTGATGTCTGATGACAGCTCCATTTTTTGCAGTGAAGCATTCAACTATTGATTTGGGTTTACTTTCTTCTTAACAACTTTGGGTTTTTTAATTGTAGAAGGCATATCTTCAATAGGTACTGTATTGTCGTCTTGTAATTTATCTTCCTTCAAATTACCTTGTGTATCTTTCAGCGGACTTGGTACCGGTTCTTTGCCTTCAGGCGTAACCTGGGTAAATACTTTTTCTACATGTACCCATTTGCCTTTATTCCATTTAAACCCTTCATAATCTCCATCAGGTATGAGGGTAAATTTCTTTTTAGGTTCATTGCTTTCCGACTCCAAATGTTCAAAAACAATCATACCTAAATTTTCATCGTAGGTAAGTCTTGCACCAGTTGCTTTTTTATACTCCATAATGTAACGGCTTACAGTGGGGAGTTTAATGGCATCATTTTCAAAACTAAAATAGCTGCCACCAAACACAGGCTCATCGTTTTCGAAATGAAGTACCTCAATGATTTTTCTGGTACTGCGAATGTTATTTTCATCGTAGCCCAGTAAAGTGTAGTAATTCTGACTACCACTTTTGTTTTGAATAATCCTGTAATACACCGCACCAATCCAACCCTTATTATTACCAATGGTGTCTGCAACATTTATAGTAATATCTGATTTATCAATCAGGGGAAATAATTTCAAAGAGCCATCAGCCGTTTTCATTTGTATGGCACCATGCTGGCGAATAATATTTTCATTGATTACCATCTGCCAGGTAAAAATGCGAAAACTGCTATCAGGTGGATAAAGTTTGGAGATGGTTTCTAAACTATCAAAAGAGTAGTAGAAAGAGCCTTTAGTTTTTAAAGCCCTTACAAACATTTTGGTAAAAAGGCTGTCTGCTTTAAAACGATTTTGTGCGTTGATTGCCTGAATTAAATCAAGCGAATAAGCTTTTAAGGAGTCCTCTTTTTGTTGCAAAAAGATTTCCTCACTTTTTTTTATCCGTTGCGAAAAACAACAGAGTGAGTAGGAAATACAGATTGAAAATAAAATTAGATTCTTCATTAGATAAATTTAAAACAATACTTTAATAAACGAGGGGTGATTATTTTTTGTAAGTAAAATTAACGAAAGCTTATAGTGATTGTGCAAAATCATACAATGAATTAAATACGGCATCAATGCGAGTATCTGCGTAGTTGGCATCAATAATTGTTGTTGGAAGAAAAATAGTTGTTGCACCTATGTTGCGGCCAAATTCCATATCACTGAAGTTGTTACCGACCATGACCGATTTTGTAAAATCGATATCGTTAAAATCATTTTTTGCCTGAAGTGCCATTCCTGTCTGGGGTTTTCTGTTGGGACTTGCATTATCTATGTCAGCACAATAATAGATTGCATCAATCCTGCCTCCGCTTTTGGTTATAGCATCTTTCATATTTTGATGAATCTGCCCTAAATTGTCAAGCGTAGTAATGCCTTTGCCAACACCTCTTTGATTGGTGATAACAATGATGTATTTAAAACGGCCTGCAAATATTTTTATAGCTTCTTCTGCACCGCTGTAAAATGTAAATTCATTCCAAATATTTACATAACCTAAATGTTGTTCGTGATTAATAACACCATCCCTATCAAGAAAAAGTGTCCAGTTATTGTCTATTATAAATTGGCTCATGTATTTAATTCTTTAAGAAATTTTTCTGTTGTGTCCGCTGTTTTGTTACTGCTGTTTTTGGTAATTGTATTACTGTAATCTTGTTGAAAGCGCTGGTAATCTTCCGGTATACCGATATCAATAAAGTATCCGTCATTAACAACGCCATAAAGCTTTTTGTTGCCGGTATTTTTTTCGAGGTATTCTTTTTCAAATGAAAATACTTCGGGGTAATTACCAGTAAATAAATCAGCGATAGATAAAGCATATATGCCACCATTAATAGTTCCGTTTGTACAAAATTTTTTTTCATTAAATGCCTTAATCGAATTATCTGCATTCAGTTCAACCGCTCCATATCTGTCGAAATCTTTCATTGCTTTTAAAGCAATGGTACAATCAGCGGTATGTGCTTCGTGAAATAATGATAAGTTTTTAAGGTTAGCGGCAAAAAGAGTATCACCGTTAACAACGATTGCATTTTTTTCTTCGGCTTTTTTACAGGCTGCTTTAATTGCGCCACCTGTACCTAACTGCGTGGTTTCTATTACATATTTTTTGTGTAGTTCTTTATAATTAGCATCTACATAACCAATAATGGCTTCACTTTTATAACCCAATGAAAAAATAAATTGTTCAATGCCTTCTTTTTTTAAAAATGCTATTACAAAACCAATGAATGGCGTACCATCTACAGGTGCCATGCATTTAGGTAAATCTGCTACAGCGCTGCGTAAACGGGTGCCTAAACCTCCTGCCAATATTATTGCTGTTTTTATCATATTTTTTGTCTCGGTATTTTAGATAAGTGATATCAATTATAAGATAAATTATAATAAGAAATAAATATTATTCTGTAGATATCCCTATTCATACAACAGATAAAGAAAGTACGAATTATATGCAGTATGAAACAGTCCGAATGTATTACAATACCGACCAATTAATCAACAGGTTCCGTAATTATTCGTTTTAAATTAAACAGTTCCTTTCCGGCTTTACCTGGCCTTATTTTTAATGTAAAAAGTCCGGGTTGTGCTACCGTTAAAATGGTAACAGTTTGCCTGATCCATGTCAACGGTTTCCACTCGTCATATTCTCCTGTTTTAAGTACCTGAAAGGGAAACTGCTTACCCGCTATTTCCAATATACCCTCTTCGCCTTCGCTGTTTTTATCGGCAGCATATTCTAAGGTAATCTTATAATCTCCTTTTTCTTTTACCTCAATATTGAAGCTGACTTCATCTGTTGGAGATTTTAAATTTTTTATGCAAACAGCATGCTTCCAATCACCAAAATAATGGGAGTATGTTACTGTGCTGATGGTTGCATTACCCTTTACTGTTGCAAAATCTGGCAGCAAGGAAAACTCAGAAAATTGCTTACTCCACACTTCGGGGGTGTTGTAATTTTCAACCATTGTTCCACTGTACTCAATGGCCACCACCGCATCTCTTAGGTCGGGTAATACCGCAGGCAATTGCAGTTCTAACCCAGTGGAGTTTATTTTAGTGGCAACAATTTTTTTATTAGATAACCAATAGACCTTACTGATGGCAATGCCTTTAACAGGTATATTAATTTTACCATTGAGTGGTGATTGAAAAATATGTACAAAAAGTTTGCCCGGCTTATTGGTGGTAACACCCCATGCCTGCGGTTTTATTAGTGAATAGGTAGTGCCGTAAATACTCTCTCCGTTTTGGCGTAACCATTTGCCAGTTTCTAAAAAATATTTTTGCGAAAGATCTGGAATTTTACCATTGGCCATGGGGCCAATATTTAGTAACAGGTTTCCTCCTTTGGAGGCTATCGTTGTAAGCAAGCGGATGATTTCTTTGGGTGTTTTAAAGTTATTATCAAACGACGAATATCCCCACGAATCGTTGTGTGTAAAGATTGCTTCCCAGGGACCTTTTACCACTCCCGCTGGAACTTCTCCATCACCAAAATCAGTATAATCTCCCATTCCGTTACCAACCCTACTGCTCACCAAACAATTGGGTTGCCATTCATTTACTTTTTTTAGAAACTCTTTGGATTGTGCTGCCGTCATGTCTCCGGGAGTATCAAACCATATTAATCCCAGTTCACCGTAATTGGTTAATAATTCTTTTATTTGAGGAATCGCTTTATTTGCATAATAAAGTGGGTAATCTTTTTTTGTGTCGTCAAAATCCCAATCATTGCCTCCACCATTCGGTTCGTGCCAATCCTGAAATTGTGAATAGTAAAAGCCCAATTTAATTCCTGCCTTTCTGCAGGCAACGGCTAAATCTTTCAGCGGATCTTTTTTATAAGGTGTTGCATCTACAATATTAAATGCAGAAACCATCGATTTAAACATAGCAAAACCTTCGTGGTGCTTGGCGGTAATAACAATATATTTTATCCCGGATGCCTTGGCAAAGCTTACCCACAGCTCCGCATTAAAATCTACCGGATTAAAGTCTGCAGCAAATTGTTCATATTCTTTTGCCGGAATTTTTGCCCTTGACTGCAACCATTCACTAATGCCATAATATTTTTTTCCTTTGTAATTTCCTGCATGTTGGGCAAATAAACCCCAATGAACAAACATTCCAAATTTGGCTTCCTGAAACCATTTTATTTTGGAGTTTCCTATTGGCTTTGTGGCTACAGATTGTCCAAAAACTGATACAATACAACTAGTAATAAAAATAGAAATGGTAATAGTAATGGTAATAATTCTTTTTTTCATTTTAATAATTTTTTGTGGCCTATCTGTTGGGGTTATAATATTATTTTTCTTTAACACTCTTTCATTTTTTATAGAAGGTTTAATCATGGTTATTTGTAGGGGTATCTCTTATTAGTTATTGCTTTTAAATACGATGTAAGGGCAACTTACGGAGGTTAGATAAACCGCATTTTGCGGAGCTGCCGAATTGTAACATTCCCACGGCGCTCCAAATGCAGCTCCCTTTCTATAATCTCCTGCACGCAAATCATCAATGTATTCTTTGGCAAGTTGTTTTGCTGCAGCCATATCTACTTTGGCAATTGCATAACATACCCATCCGGTAGGAGTGCCCCAATAAGCCCCATTTTGATAAGTGTTTTTTTCAACTAAACTGCTTTCCCATACGCTTGAATTATTGTAATCATCGTTGGTTAGTACATGCCGTATATTTCCTTTACTCGATAAAGTTCCATCTTTGTATGCATTGCGAAGAAATTGACAGGTTTTTGTTACTTGGTCTCCCTCCAGCACACCAAAATATACAGCTATAGCCGTACTCCATACATCGGCCTGCTTGCTTTTACCAGTTGAAGCCAGCAGCATACCTCGATGATCAGAAAAAAGCAGGGGAATTTCTTTTTTTAATTTGTTTGCAATGGTTCTATAAAATTGGGCTTTGTCTTTTTGGTTAATCAGTTCAAATAATTGCGCCAATTGCAATGAGGCTCTGTACTTTAATAATGATGGAAAACAAAGGTTGCCAGTGATATTTATAGCATCTCTAAATCCAAAATCAACTCCCCTGAAATCAGTTGTTGTATAGACCACAACGCCATCTTGAAGTGTTGGCGATACTTTGTAAGCCATTTCCAAACGATCAATTAATTTTATGCCCTTTATTTTCTGCAATAAAAATTTAGAAGATGCAGTGCCAGTTACATAACAATAGGCCATATGAATAAAAAAATATTGATCGCAATAGGGTGGTGTCATTCCCCAGGTTTTTCCTCCCTGCCCATAATAGTCGTAGGTTCCCGGAAAAAAAATTGGTTTGCTGTCATCAATCCTGATATGGTCAGCAATAGCACCAACAGGAATCATGCTGCCTGCATTTGAAATCCATGTTTGATCACACTGGGTTTTTGCTGTTAACAGTAGCAGTTGTTTTTGCTCGTCATTTGTTACAAACCCACTTTCTATTGACATAGCATAATCTCTTATCCAATATGCCGGATAAGCGGTTCGTCCACCGGGTCTTATCAACACAATCCCAGTAGCATTTTTACCAAATTCATCCGTAATTTTTTGTCCGGGATAAATTCTGGAACTTTCCATAACATCCCTGGTTAGTCCCTCCAGATAATCCATATCACTTTTAGATAATAAAGTTTTATTTATATCCTGTTGCCCTTTTACACTTATTAAAAAAACTAAACCAACAATTATCAGTGAAATATTTTTCATAACGCAAAGCAATTATTTTTTATTTGTAAGGGCGTAAATATCTGGGGGGGTACTAAATAATTTTTGTTGATCCTACTACTTCCACTTTAATAAAGTAGATAGCAGTCAAATTAGAAATGCTTTCAACTGAATTATTATTCTAAAATTAGCCTAATTTTTAAACCAACATTAAAATACCAGGTGTATTTAATTCATCGTTTAATTAACGGAAAGGGTGGGGCCAAATAGTTTTGCTTCAACCAACTCACAAATAATATGTCCTAATAAAATATGGCTCTCCTGTATTCTTGGTGTATCTGTTGATGGCACGTTTAATAAATAATCAGCAATTGCTTTCATACTGCCACCTGTAAAACCTGTAAAACCAATCGTAATCATTTCTTTTTCTCTTGCCATTTCAAAAGCACTTACAATATTAGAGCTATTGCCCGAAGTGCTTAAGCCAATCAATACATCTCCTTTTTTACCAATGCCTTTTATCAGCCTTGAATAAATTACATCGTAACTATAATCGTTACCAACAGCGGTTAGGTAACTAGTGTTGCAATGCAAAGCTTCTGCCGGAAGTGCATCTCTGTCAATATAAAAGCGGCCACTAAATTCTGCAGCCAAATGCTGTGCATCTGCAGCGCTGCCACCATTGCCACAAAACAATACTTTATTGCCGTTGTTGAAAGCATTTACAATTACTGTAACACAATCTGCAACAGTGCTGATGATGGTTTCATTTTCGAGTAATTGTTGTTTTACTGAAATGGAAGCACTGATGATATCTTTTATTTTCTGCGACATAATGGTTTAATTTACCTGCAATGCTGTAAACAAAAAGTTGTTAGAAGCTGCAATGGGGGTTAAGTTGATATAGTACGATTCTGTAAAATTTTTAACTGCTAAAAATTCGTGGGTTGGTACGCAAAATTCATCAAATAAAATGATATCACCCTTTTTTAAATAAGGAGCAAAAGAGGTTAACGTAAATAAGGTGGAAGAATACAGGTCAGCATCCATATGAATCACCGTAAGCTTTTCATTATTAAAAGTTTTTAAAAACCCGGGTAATGTTTGCTGAAATAATCCCTGATAAAAGGAGGCTCTTTTGTCATCCGTTTGCAACACTTCATTGCCATTACTCATATCGCCTTTTTTAAAAGGTCCATAATCTTCCGGTAAGCCGGAGAACGTATCAAAACCCGAAAAAGTTGATTGTTGATGGGTATGGTTTTTTAGCCACCAATAAAATGAACCCCCATTGGCCACACCAAATTCCAGGTAATTCATTGGTTTATTTTTTATAAATTGGTTGTTGAGGTAGGCATATAAATCAAATCTTTTTTCTCTTGCCCGGTTACCACTAAAAAAATCATTGTATGCAATTTTTTTATGCTGATTGATCCATTTTGATTGCTTGGATAAAAAGGCAAGGTTTAATAAAAAGCCGGTAAAAGGTTCTACAAGTATGTGCAGCTTAAAAAGGCTGAAGAGTGCTTTAGTTTTTTGTATAAAGAAAAATTTGATCCACATCAGTTATATAGTCCAGGTAGTTAACCCATATTTAGTAAATGAATAATTTTTAATGTCGCCGCCAAAAGTATTTAAAGTTTCAATTACGGAATAGCGTGTATTTTTTGGGCAATAAAATATCATAAAACCACCACCTCCGGCGCCACTGATTTTACCCCCGGTAGCACCTGCTTTTTTAGCAGCTGAATAGATAGCTTCAATTTTATCGTTGCTGATATTGTGTGCCATTTTACGTTTTTGTTCAAAACCAAAATCCAGTATTTCACCAATTTCGTTTAGTCTACCTTTTAGCATCGCTTCCTTCATCATCTTAGCCTGCTCTTTTAACTGGTGCATGGCTTCTATACTTTTTTCATCTTTATTATTTACATTTTTTACCTGCTCATTTATAATATGTGCACTCTCTCTTGAAGTAGCAGTAAAATACAATACCAGATTATTGCCCAACTCATGTAAATATTCTGGTCGGATGCGTAACGGATTTACAATTACCTTATCATCGCCATAAAATTCCATAAAATTTA
>JANXSK010000184.1 GCA_025352695.1 Ferruginibacter sp.
AATATTGTAGGTAGAAAAGATCTGTTTCCTGCACAACTCTCCGGTGGTCAGCAGCAGTTGGTTGGTATTGCAAGAGCCATTGCGGGTAACCCTAAAGTTATTTTTGCAGATGAACCAACAGATAATTTACACAGCGACCAGGCAACTGAGATTATGGAACTTTTTAAGAAATTAAATGAGCAGGAAAAAGTAACCATTGTACAGGTAACGCATAGCGAACACAATGCCAATTATGGCAACCGTATTATCCGTTTAAAAGATGGATTGGTTGTACGATAAAGTACAGCTACTGTTCAAAAGCGTACATTTTATTTTTACCAATAAGCTGAAAGGTAATACTGCAAAGAGTTTTAATAATGGCATGGCAGTTGGCATTGCATACTAAAATATTTTTTAGTATGAAAAAAACTGCGTTGCTTTTTATAAGTTGTATATTATTTTTTGTTGCTATTGCTCAAAAAACAGTAACACTGCATGAATGTATTGATATAGCCCTGCAAAATAGTCAATTGGTAAAAGATGCAACTTGGCAAACAAATATTAACTGCATTGCCTTGCAACAGGCGCAAGCCCAAAGATTACCCAACATCAATATAAATTTAAACCAGGGAACCAACACTGGTAGAAGTATTGATCCTTTTAGTAACCAGTTTATTGACCAAACCATTCGCTTTGGCAACTATGGGTTGGCCCTTGATTTTAATATTTTTAATGGTTTTCAAACAAGCAATACCATTAAACGGAACCGTGCAATGTTGCAAGAGGGAATAAAGGAGGGTCAATTAACCAGCAATATAATTGCGTTAAATGTTATTCGCAATTATTTACAGGTAATCAGCAATCAGGAAATTGCCAAAGTAACTGAATTACAAATAGTGGCAACCAATGAACAATTGGCTGTAGCCAATAAAAAAGTTGCCGCCGGTGTATTGGCTGAATCCCAACTTGCCGAATTAAAGGCCCAACTGGCAACAGAACAACTAAATATTGCCAATGCAAAAAATAGCATTGAACTGGCAAAACTGGATTTGTTTCTTACGATGAATTTTGATCCCAATGAAGAAATAATATTTAAAGCAGAAGATGTAGTAACGGATGTAAATGCGGTTGCTGCGGATGCAACTATTGTATACGAAGCTGCCTTAAAATTTTTGCCCGATGTGCAGACAGTTGAGCAGAAAAAACAATCTGCCTTATTGGATAAATCCATTGCAAATGGACTTCGTTACCCTACCTTATCTTTCTTTGCCAACACAGGGAGTACCTATTCATCATCGGTTAATAAAACCCAATTTGTTCCTGACGGAACTACTTCCAATATCATAACAACATCTGCAGATAATTATATTAATGTTGGTGGAAGCAATTATTATGTGCAACAAAAAAGTAGTGTTAAAAACGGACTCACTAAACCCTTTAACTATTTTAACCAGTTAAATGCCAATATTAATTCGGCTTTTGGTTTGGCACTACGCATACCTATTTTAAATGGGCTACAAGCTAAAATGCGTATTAATGCTGCTGATGCAGCGATTGTAAGAGTTGACGGGCAATTGATAGCTGTAAAAACGCAACTTAGAAATGCGGTGGAAAGGGCAGTGCAGCATTTAAATAATGCCAATCAAAGAATTGTATTGATTCAGCAACAGGTAGCAGCTTTGCAACAAACGGTTACCAACGCCTCCATAAAAATAGAAAATGGTATTACCGCTTCGTTGGATTATGTGATTGCAAAATCTAATTACGATAAAGCAAAAGTAAGCCTGATACAATCAAAATATGAACAACGGTTTTTACAGATCATTGTACAGTTTTACCAATCAGGCAGCTGGTAGCCAGCCAGCCGGTAAAATTGTACAATGCAATTAAAGCGCTAATTCTTTTTGCTTTTTTGCATCCTGTTTTTTATTTGCACGAATGGTATCCCAATAGCCTTTACCATAGCCCACAAAAATCTCTGCGCCAGTGGGAATGTTTTTTGTAGTGTAAATAAAAATTCTTTTTTTTACTACTTCATAACGGGCATTATTGGTAAGGCCTTTAGTTTTTTGTAAGCCTTTTGCATCATTGATGTATCTCGCTAATTCATCCGGATGATCACAAGCATCTACAACATGGCGGTTATTTACAAAAAATACATACGCATTGTTTCCATCATCATGCTTCACATTTTTCCAGGTACTAATGGTGCCTTTGTATTCAATAATGCAGGTATTTTTTGCTATAAATTCTTCCGTAAATAATCCTTTACCTGCTCCTGGCAGGGTTGATTCTTTTACAACCAATTTCAATTCTTTTATTTCCATAAAGTAAGCAGAATGCAGTTAATTTTTTTATAAATGTACAAATAGTACAAGAGTTAAAAGCTAATAATTGAAAGATACCAAACCTTTTCTACAGTTAAGATTTTCCTTTTAATCAATATTGTTTTTAAATTAAAACTGTTGCCATCAAAATGGCTAACCATTAAAGATGGCTCAAATTTAAAGGATGATTATTTTGGTATGGGTAATATAATTGCAGAAGGGTGAAATGTATCATGATAAATACGGATGCTTGCTTTTTGAAAATCTTTTTCAGTAGCTTCTGGTATGCGCATAAATTTTTGAGGGTTTCTATCAACAAGCGGAAACCAACTGCTTTGTACCTGCACCATTATCTTATGCCCTTTTTTAAAAGTATGGGCCACATCATTCAAATCAAATTTAACTTCTGTTATTGTTTCTGGTGTAAAAGGTTCTGGCACTTCATAGCTATTTCTAAATTTACCCCTCATTACTTCCGCCCTTACCAGGCGCTGGTATCCGGCCATTTGAATATTCTTTACTGCATTGGAAATATTGGGTTCATTTTCAGGTAACACATCAATAAGTTTTACAACAAAATCTGCATCTGTTGTAGTGGTGCTTACAAAAAGATCGGCGATAATCCGTCCAGTTAAAGTAATGTCTTCTTTTAATGCGGGAGTTTTAAATAAAACAACATCTGGCCTGTTGGCAACAAAGCGTTGGTCTTCTGCCATATATTCATTGTTTCTTCTGCCAAAAATTCCATTGGTGTAAGGCACTGGATTTGCAGGGTCACTTATGTATTCTTTAAAACTATTTAAGTTGGTTGGTTTTTTTGTTGATAATTGTTGCTCATCACCAAAATAATAATTTATTGAGGTACTATTTTTGGGTGGCCATTCAGCATAACTTTTCCATTTATTACTGCCGGTTTCAAAAACGGTGACTTCTGCAACATTAAAAATGCCCTTATCTTTTAAATAAAAATTAAAGAAGGTTGTTTCCAACGAATCCTGAAAAAATTTACTGGTATTACTGCCAAAATCCTGGGTAGCAAATTTGCTCCAGTCTTCACTTTCCCAGGCACCATGTGTCCATGGCCCCATTACAAGGCGATTGTTATTTTTTTCGCTTTGTTTTTCTATCGCTTCATAGGTATGTAGTGCACCAAAAAGATCTTCAGCATCAAACCAGCCACCAACCACCATTGTGGGGATGCTTACGTTTTTTAAATGCGGACGAATATTCCTCGCTTTCCAGTAAGCATCGTACGTATCATGCTGTAGGTATTGATTCCATAGTATACTTTTTTTATTGTACCAGGCTGTATCATTGGTATTTTTTATAGTAGCCATTTTTAAATAAAAGTCATAGGCATCTTTAGTGCTGCTGGTAAACAACGGTTTTGCATAATCGGTAACCGGCCCCTTTCTTTCTATATCAAAAAAGTTTATAAAACTAAAATTGTCCAGTAAAAAAAAAGCACCGTTGTGGTTGGCATCGTCGCCAATAAATTCATCGGTAACAGGAGCTTGCGGACTCACAGCTTTTAAAGCAGGATGTGCATCTGGCAGGCTGGCCGTAGCATAAAATCCTGGGTAGGAGATGCCGACAATGCCTGCACGGCCATTGTTGTTTTTTATATTTTTAAGTAACCAGTCAATGGTGTCGTATGTATCGCTGCTTTCATCCACATCTTTGCTTGTTTTTTTATTGGCAATGTACGGTGTAACTTCAAGGTTGATACCTTGGCTCATATAACGACCCCGTACATCCTGTACTACAAAAATATACCCTTCCTGCATCAATGAATTATTGGGGCCTATTGAACTGGGATAATTTGCAGCACCATAAGGCCCTGCACTATACGGTGTACGTTCCAACAAAAAAGGGTAATTCTGCGAAGCATCTTTAGGTACAAAGATTATGGTGTATAATTTTATACCATCCCTCATAGTGATGGTGGTATCAATTTTGTCATAATGTTCCTTTACATAACTGACTTCAATTTGGGCTTTGCCTGCAATGGCTGTTAAAAGTAATAAACAGGTTAAAATTGGGCGCATATTATTTTGATAAAACTGGTAAAATAAATTTTGTTTGATTGGTGAGATTATGATAAATCCTGATGATAGATTTTTGAAAATCATTGTCAGTGGCAGTGTAAATATTTGTAAACTTTTGTGGGTTTCTGTCTGCTAGTGGAAACCAACTGCTTTGTACCTGTATCATAAGGCGATGACCTTTTTTAAATGTGTGTGCCACATCTGGCAGTGCATATTTTACTTCAGTTATTTTTCCTGCAATAAAGGGTTCGGGTTTTTCGTAACTATTGCGGAATTTGCCCCGCATAATTTCGCCACGTACCAACATTTGGTATCCACCCATCGGGTAAGTTTTATCATTACCTTTTATTGCTGCATCGTATGCAAAATCATCAGGGAAAACATCAATTACTTTTACCACAAAATCTGCATCGGTAGTACTGATGGTCGTCATTAAATCAGCTATTACCGGACCTGCAAGGGTAAGTTCTTCTGTAAGTTGATCTGTTTGAAAGGTAACTACATCGGGCCTTCTGGAGGCAAAGCGCTGGTCATCTGTCATATATTCCCTTGTTCTGACATCGTGAACATCTTCTGTGTATGGAACTGGGTGGGCGGGGTCGCTGGTGTATTCGGTAAAATCCGCAAAATTCTTAACCTTGCTTTCTGTTGCAGCCGTTTGTTCAAAAGTTAATCTGCCGTCAGCTTGCAGGTAAAGAACTTTAGTATCAATGGCCTTTGGTGGCCATTGTCCAAATTTTTTCCAATTGTTTTCTCCGGTAAAAAATATATTGGCTTCGCTGATATCAGCTGCAGTTCCTTTGCCTTTCAGGTAAAAATTAAAAAATGGAATCTCAATATTTTGCTGGTACCAGTCGGAAGTGTTGGCTGCAAAACGAATGTTACCTAAATAACTGCCCTCTCTGCTCCATTGTCCGTGGTACCAGGGGCCCATCACTATTTTACTATTGGTAGCGGGGCTTTGTGCTTTGGTAGCTTTATAACAGTTCCATGCACCAAAGCAATCTTCTGCATCAAATAAACCACCAACCCAAAGTATATTTGGTTTAACATTGTATAAACCAACTCTTGCATTTCTTGCTTGCCACCAGGCATCATAGGTAGGGTGCTGGTACATTTCGTGCCAAAATTTTATACTATCACCCATCAGTGCCGCCAGGTTTTTTATAGCACCCGTTTGCAGGTAAAATTTATAATTGTCTTTGATAGGGGTAGTAAATCCAGCACCATAATCTTTGGTAGGTTTTGGATGTGGCTTGCCAAAAGAGGAGTAAAAGGAAAAACCATCTAAGGCAAAAAAAGCACCATTGTGATGAAAGTCATCTCCTATAAACCAATCGGTAACGGGCGCTTGCGGACTTACCGCCTTTAACGCAGGATGATTGCTGAGCGCCGCTTCTGTGGCATAAAAGCCGGGATAACTGGTGCCCACAACACCTACATTACCATTGTTGCCGGGAATGTTTTTAAGCATCCAGTCAATGCCATCGTACGCATCGCTTGCTTCATCCACTTCTTTTTTTATTTTTTTATTTTTGTTAAACGGGCGCACATCCATAAAAACACCTTCGCTCATGTAACGGCCACGAACATCCTGTGTTACAAGAATGTATTTTTCTTTCAGGTAGCTCATTTGGTAACGTCCCCACAATTGTACAAATTTATCTTCACCGTACGGCGCACAGGAGTAGGGGGTACGTGTCATTAAAAAAGGGTGTTTCTCCACAGTATCTTTAGGAATATAAAAAGAGGTAAACAATCTTACGCCGTCCCTCATGGGCAACATTCTTTCTATTTTATAATAATTATTTAAAAACCAGGTACTGTCTTCATTTTGCGCAAATACCGCAACCGAAAAACCAACTACCAACAGCAGCAACAACATTTTTTTCATCATAGATAATTTTAGAATGCTAAATTTAGCGAAACTTAGCCACTAAAATTATGGTTACCAATACACAACTTATTGAAAAATTTTATACGGCCTTTCAACAATTGGATGCTGCCCGGATGAACAGTTGTTACAGCGACGATATTGTTTTTTTTGATCCAGTATTTGGATTATTAAAAGGAGAAGAAGCCAACTTCATGTGGGAGATGTTGTGTAAAAATGCCAGCGATTTTTTACTCACTTATGGTAATATTGTAACACTCGACGAAGAATACAGCACCTGCGATTGGGTAGCCACTTACACTTTTTCTAAAACAGGCAACAAAGTAGTTAACAAAATAAAAGCCAATATGCGTTTTGCAGATGGTAAAATAATTGAACACAGCGATGCTTTTAGTTTGCACAAATGGAGCAAGCAGGCATTTGGCACCCTTGGCGTTTTAATTGGCTGGAACTCTTTTTTCCAAAACAGAATTAAGCGGCAGGCAAAGCAAAATTTATTGAAGTATATGCAGGCAAATAGCTAATTTTTTTGTCCATGCATTGAAGCATTGTGCAACTGCATTGGCGTCGCACTCTTTTACTTTTTTAGCTTTGGGCAGCGCTTTAAATTTGATGGTTTATTTTTTGAATTTGTAAGGTTGGTTAAAATGTATGCTGCTCTCTCACAACAACAATATACTAGTTGAACTTTTCACATTTCTACTCTGGGCAGAAGTTCTATCCTGTGCCTTTTTGTTACTAATCTTCATCCGAACCGAGGCTTCCTTCATAAAATTTCTCAGGCGATGTATCTGCACAAATTATTTTGAACTTATAAACAACAGAAGTTGCAGGACTCCCCCGTATTGGCACAAGCTACTAATACACTTAAGCGGCTCGATAGTATCTTGCACCAAATACAAGAGCAGGCTGATTTGGAAGCGTTTACTTTGACCATTGGGTTATATCAGCTTAGTAACAGTAATGGCATAGGAAGGGAACCCCACAAAACCATTGCCTCCTTCCTGCACCAAAGGGGGAGCTGCTCGACAGTATGTTGTAGTAAATACAAGAGCATGCTGATTTACAGGATTTTACTTTCACCATTGGGTTATTATCAGCTTAGTAACAGCAATGGCACAGGAAGGGAATCCCACAAAACTATTGCCTCATTCCTGCGCCAGAAGGGTTTCCGTTCCACTTGAATGTTAAAATAAATGCTATAATGTTTAAGCCTAACGACATGGTTGTTTCTAAGGTTGTCACAAATGCGGGGTGGAAAAATATTAATACGATACTTAAAATAAGCATTAAAAAACCGGGTAGAACCGCCGGAATAAGAGCAATTTTGTTATCAGCACTCATATAACTTTTGAAATTGTCTTTCACAACAAAGGGATAAATGCCATACTACTGTATTTACAAGCTCATCATGTTGCCTGCATTGTAAGCAGCAAGAAATGTGTAAAGACTATAAATAATTAGTTCTATAATATTTTATTTAAATCATTAAGATTGAAAATTCCTCTCTATCCAAGTTTTAAGACTTACCGGGTTTGGAAATTCTTTCACTGTTAAATCCACATCTTCTTTTTGGAAAGAGCTTTTTTCAGTCATCCATTTAAACATTTTATATAAATTTTTCCCTAAAAATAATTTTGTTATTAGCATAGGTAATTTCTTATATTCAATTTTTTTGTTTAGCACTTCAGAAAATGTATCAGCTACTTCCTGAGTGCTCAATTGTTCTGTAGCAAGTGGAATGGTTTTACTTAAATACATTTCGCTGTTCTGAAATATTTTTGTTGCGACTTTACCAATATTTTCTGCTGCTATATATTGTAATACAGTGTTTCTGTGGATTGCTTGCACAAGTTTCCCTTTTAATATTCTTTTTTTTACTTGCGGTATTAAAAAGTTTTCGAATAGTGAAGTTGGTCTGATAATAGTAAAAGGCATCCCAATTTGTTTGATATGGTTTTCAATTTTGAATTTACTCTCTATGTGCGCAACACCGGTATTTAAGTTAGCCCCAAATACAGAGGAATACAAAAAATGCTTTACGCCAAACTCTTCTGCAAGTGTTGCTAATGTTATACTCTGATTGATTTCATTTTCTACTCCATTCTCAAAAGTTTGAACACTGAATATACCATATATATTTTTCAAATGTTCACGGTAAGTATCTGTATTATTTAAGTCGCCTTTTACCACCTCAATGTTCATCCTTTTTAAATTTTCCGATTTGATTGAATTGGGATTTCTTGTGAGCGCTTTTACTATAAACCCTTGCTCAGACAAATTTCTTGCAACCGCACCACCTTGATTCCCGGTTCCTCCCGTCACAAAGATTGTTTTGTTATTTGTCATAGTTATTTTATAATAATGTTACTAATTTCAAACGCAGCATTGCACATAACTTTTATAAAAGTATCCGTCGCCCCCTCAAAAAAAACTCGTACTAGCAAATTGTTAACGAGGGGATATGTCGGTATACTTTTGTGTTGACCGACACTTGTAAGAACGCTAAGGTAAAAAGTATCCACTTTTCATTTCTTATGCATT
>JANXSK010000207.1 GCA_025352695.1 Ferruginibacter sp.
GGCAAATCCAGAATGCCTTAAAACAACAAAAATCAAAACCCTTTAAGCAAATCAAATTTGTAGTACACAAACCGCCACCCAACAAAATTGAAAGCCTTGCTATCGCTAAACTTGGCTATGGCTAGCTGCAATGTGGGTTAATATTTAAATAAAAAATTTGTATGACCGCTTTGTCAACTTTCATTTATAAAAATTTCGTTAATAACAATACAGAATGACAAAATTACCCACCTATTTAAGTCTGTTGTTTTTTCTACTTATATGTAGATAGTTTAACAGCTCAAAAAACATTTCACGTAATTATTCAAATAGCCCCTGGAGTTGAAGGAAAGAATATTTCAGTTAAGTATGACAATGGACTTAAATCAAAAAATGTTGAGGGCTCTTTTGTCGCAGGTAAACTGAGCTTTTCTGATAAATTTTATTCTGAATTTGTGGTGTTAAGTATAACTTACTCTGACTCTTCAATATCCTATTATGACGACTATTTTATCGGAATTAACCACGCCTTAATCAGTTTTTCATCTAAAACTGATTTTGTTGCTGATGGTCATTTTAAACATCGTACACTTAAAAATGCAGTTGAAATATACCAAAGCAAAATTTCAAAAAAACGAATACAATTTGCTAAAGATGAATTTAAAGAAATGAATTTATTTGTTAATTTGCATAAAGATTCTATATGGAAATCTGATTCTTTGAAGAGAATTTTTTATGAAATGGGTAATAAGGTAAATGAAAAAAACCTGAGTTTTGTAAAACAACATGGAAACGAATATTACTCATTTTGGTTATTTAAAACGCAAATTCTAAGCAAAACTTTTACTGATGAAAAGGCTGATATTAATGATTTTAAACAACTTTTAAACTTGTTGAATAGTTGTTTCCCGGTGGCATTTAGAGAGAGTGTTGAAGGTAAAAAGATCAAACAATTGCTAAAGGGTAGAATTGCTACGCAAAAAGATCGTTCTGCACCAGATTTTCAAACTAAAGATATTAAAGGGAATATGATAAGGCTAAATGATCTTAAAGGCAAATTTGTACTATTAGATTTTTGGGCTACCTGGTGTGGGCCATGTATGGCTGAACTTCCCTTCATACAGAAAATCAGGGCAGATTATCCAGCCACTCAATTAACAATAGTTAGTATAAGTGCTGATGTAAGCTATACGAAATTTGAAAAGGTTATTAAAGAAAATAACATGAACTGGACCCATATTTATGGAGAAAATAACATAGTTAAAGAGTTTGGTATTATGGTGTATCCTACGATACTGCTAATTAATAAAGATGGAGTATTAGTTTTTGATGGGAGAGTGGAGGAAAAGGATAAACTTATAAGATTATTAAAGGAGATGTAATCATGATATATCAGACTTGAAAAAATTATAATCCCATCGGTTTAATTTTTTCCATTGGTTTCCTATTTATTGACTTGTACAATTATATACAATATTTAGAGTATGAATAAATGCATTCAAAATAGTTTTTTGTGAATATTGTACAGACTCTTTATTTGGATAATTGCTGTGACCCATTTGAAAATAGTTTTGGATGGTTAAGACCAGAATTTCATTTAATGGGTTGGTCTTTAAGCTGCTTACAATTATATAACATATATGACTCTGTAGAGTTGTTTGCAAACAGCCCTGCCGCTAATTTATTAATTGAAAAAATTGGGTTGCCTTATACAGAAGTTTACACACATCATGATAATCTAATATTGGCTGATAAGCGACTTTGGGCATTACCAAAAGTGTATACTTATTCATTGCAGACTGAACCTTTTTTGCATATTGATGGTGATGTATTTATTTTCAATCAATTTTCACGTAGCCTTTTGCAAAATGATTTAATTGCACAAAATGTTGAGGTAGCAACTGACTATTACTTTGCCATGCAAAAAGAATTGATACAAAATTTTACCTATTTGCCCGATTGTGTAAAGACTGAATTTAATTCGCCTGCACCCATAAAAGCTGTGAATGCTGGCATACTTGGCGGTAATAATACTGAGTTTATACGGCAATATGCTAATGCTGCATTTGAATATATAGAAAGGAATAAGGAAAATTTTTCGTCGGTAAATGTTGATTTGTTCAATGTGTTTTTTGAGCAACATTTATTCTATGCACTTGCAAAAGAAAAAAATATACCAATTGGATGTTTGTTAGGGGAAGTAATTGAATACGACCAATATAAACATCTTGCTGAGTTTCACGAAGCACCAGCATTAAAAAGTTATTTTCATTTGCTTGGGCCTTATAAAAGAGATAAACATACCTGTTTGCAAATGGCCGCTAAGCTAAGGGAGCTTTATCCTGAATATTATTACAGGATTATTTCACTGTGTAAAAAGCAGGGTATTTCTTTATCTATTAGTCTTTACAATAACAGTCATTTTAACGAACTAAGCGATTACGAATCATTTAATCGTTCAGCAAGAAAAAAATTCAATGATACCACGGTGTTTGATAACTTTGGCTTAACTGATAATGCGGACAGTCTTCATAAAAGAATAGTATTTGACTTATCTATGCTGCAACATGTCGGAAAAATGTATGAAGAAAATCTAACAGAGCCAGGCGAAAAAGAAAAACTTACAAATGATTTTGCAAAGTTGGCCGGAAGCTTGTCTGCATGTTCAAATAGCAGTCAAAAATTTTCGGCTGCCTACCTGTATGGCAGAGATTTGGCAGCTACAAAATGGTTTTGTGAACTTTTTGGCAACCCTGAAAAAATGGGTAGTAAATCTATTGTAAGGTGTACAACTATTTCAGTGATTGAATCTGAATTTGACTGGGCCGGCTTACTAAATAAACATGAACTTGAAAGCGCACCTTATTATAAAGATTTAGCATTATCACAAGGGGCATTTTATAACCTTGTCATTCCTGAAGTTTCAGGTAGAGGCTTCTCCCTTATTGATATTGATGAATTTGAAAATGCCATACTGAATTCGTTGATAAGTCCATGCACAATAGAAAGCCTGCATCAGAAAATGAGGGTCTATGCTGAAGAAGATGTGCTTTGGCATCATTTAGATCAGTACAACCACCTGGTAATAACAATGGTTAAGCAACTGGTGGCAAGAAAAGCAATCAAGCCATTTAATAAGACGACTAAATACCCACATTGGTAAAATCATTCCCTCTTTACAAACAATTAGATGCCATGGATTGCGGGCCCACATGCCTTCGCATGGTGGCTAAGTATTATGGCCGTACAGTAACATTAGATTATTTGCGTAACAAATCGCAATATGGTAAAGAAGGTGTTTCTATGCTGGGCCTGGCAAATGCCGCAGAAAGCATTGGCTTAAAATCTGTAGGGACTAAACTTACCATTGAGCAACTTATTAATGATGCGCCATTACCTGCCATTATTCATTGGGATCAATATCATTTTGTAGTACTTACGCCAGGCTCTACAAAAAGCAAATTCATTATTGCAGACCCTGCCCAAGGCCCGATAAAATTGAGCAGGGAAGAGTTTGTTAAACATTGGGTTACCACTACCGAAAATAAAACAGGTAAGGGAATTACACTATTATTGGAGAGCACACCGGCGTTTAAACAAATGGATTTTTCTGATACCGCAGAAACACAAAAAAGCAAGATTGGCTGGAATTTTTTATCTGGTTATTTAAAAGATCATAAAGCTTATTTTTTCCAGATATTGCTGGGCTTATTGCTTGGCAGTATGATACAATTGGTTTTCCCCTACCTCACCCAAAGTATTGTTGATACCGGTATTAATACGCAAAACATCAATTTTATTCAGATAGTACTGGCAGCCCAGTTGATGTTACTGTTTTCACAAACGGTGGTGGAGTTTATCCGTAGCCGCATACTGCTGCATGTAAGCACCCGGATAAATATTTCATTGTTGTCGGGCTTTTGGGCAAAGCTGTTAAAACTGCCCATGCAGTTTTTCGACAGTAAACATCCGGGGGATATTATCCAGCGCATGGGCGATCATCACCGCATTGAAAGTTTTTTAACGGGCACCGCATTAAATACTTTCTTCTCCATCATTAACTTAATTATTTTCTCTTTTGTATTATTGAGTTATAATGTTACCGTGTTTGTAATTTTTATAATGGGCAGCATTTTATATTTAGGCTGGATACAGTTTTTTTTACGTTACCGACGTAAGCTGGATTATCAAAGGTTTTCCATTGCGTCAAAAGAAAACAATGCCACCATGCAACTGGTATATGGCATGCAGGAAATAAAACTGAATAATGCAGAGAATACTTACCGCTGGGCATGGGAAGGATTGCAGGCGGGTTTATTTAAACTGAACTTTAAAAGTTTATCTCTTAATCAATACCAGCAGATAGGGGCTTTCTTTATTAACCAGGGCAAAAATATCCTGATAACTTTTGTTGTTGCCAAACTGGTGATTGATGGGCAACTCACCATGGGTATGATGCTGGCCATTCAATATATTATTGGCCAATTAAACAGTCCAATTGAACAATTAATAGGTTTTACGCAGCAGGCACAGGATGCAAAAATTTCACTGGAACGTTTGAACGATATTCATGCATTGCAAGATGAAGAGCCATTGCACAAAGAATATACTCATGCCTTACCTGATGAACATAGCATCCAGATTAAAAATTTTTCCTTCACTTATCCGGGTGCGGGTAACGACCCCGTACTAAAAAATATTAACCTGTTAATACCACAGGGCAAAGTAACTGCAATCGTCGGCATGAGTGGTAGTGGCAAAACTACCCTTGTAAAATTGTTGTTGCGATTTTATGATAACTACAAAGGCGATATACATTTGGGAACGGCAAATTTTCAAACCATCAGCCCAAAATACTGGCGCAGCATTAGTAGTGCGGTAATGCAAGACAGTTTTATTTTTAATGATAACATAAGGAAAAACATAACGGTTACAGATGACAAGGTAGATAATGACCGGTTGTTAAACGCTTGTAAAACGGCAAACATCCTTCCCTTTATTGAATCGTTACCATTAGGGTTTTATACAAAACTCGGCGCGGAAGGCAATGGAATCAGTGGCGGACAAAAGCAACGATTGTCTATTGCAAGGGCGGTGTACAAGAATCCGCAATTCATTTTTTTTGACGAAGCCACCAATTCGCTGGATGCCAATAATGAAAAAGTGATTTTAGAGAACCTGCAGGAGTTCTTTAAAAATCGTACCGTTATTATTGTGGCACACCGGCTGAGTACTGTAAAAAACGCGGATAAAATTATTGTGCTGGATAGTGGTGAAGTCTCGGAGGAAGGAACTC
>JANXSK010000082.1 GCA_025352695.1 Ferruginibacter sp.
CTGCATAAAATAAATCCATATGAATGGCTAAACTATGTATTGGAAAACATGCATCGCTATACATCTACTAACTTAAAAGAGCTGCTGCCGCAAAATTGGACCAAAAATAAAAGTTCTGAGATGGCTTAGACGATGGCTTACTTTGTAACACCAAACTCCATTAAGTGTATCTTCAATATTATTTCCATAATCGGATGCCCTCCAAACATTTCCTTCACTATCTTTTAAAATAGTTGTTAGTGAGTTATTCAGTAATTCTTTAGGTTGAGGAAAATTAGAAAAAGATACTTTATTAAAATTGCTTGCAGACAAGTTACAAAATAATACGCTGTGTATTCTTGTAGCAAAAATCAAATTCTGGTTCTTGTCTTCAATTGTTTTACGATACAAACCTTCATTTTTTGGTTTAAAACTCACTAAAGTTTTTCCATCATAATGGAAAATGCCTTCTTCTCCCGAAGGCATTCCTAATGCGAACCAAATGTTTCCATTTTAAGTTTAAGAGTAGCTTTATTGATGATAGTGAGATTATCTAAAAAATGGGTAAAAGTTTTTCCATTGTAGCAATAAACACCATCCCAGGTGCTGAACCAAATCGTTCCTTTTTTATTTTGTAACATACTCCACACTTTTTCCTTTGTTGATTGCTCAGTATAATAATCGTTATTGCTTTTAGTAGAAGTTTTAAAGTCTTTATTGATGGAAAAAAGGATAATATTTTTCCATCGTAACGGCAAAGTCCATCTCTTGTGCCAAACCAAATATTAGCACTTTTATCTTCTAAAATGGAAATAACAGTATTGCAATTAAGTCCATTTTCCATTGAAAATTTTAAAATAAAATTAGCATCGTAGCAATAAACGCATTGTGCTTATGTGCCGAACCAAAGGTTTCCTATAGAAGAATAAAGTATTGAAGTGTTAAATGCTCCAAATATATTTTTGATATAATTATTAAGATTTCGAAAATATTTAAGGCTGCCCATACTATTAATAAAAAATTAAAATCTTTGCAACAAAATTTTATTAGGCAGTTGCTTATTTAATAAAATTTATATCTACATTT
Organism: Ferruginibacter sp.; assembly: GCA_025352695.1. Taxonomy (GTDB): domain Bacteria; phylum Bacteroidota; class Bacteroidia; order Chitinophagales; family Chitinophagaceae; genus Ferruginibacter. Next base: position 1,066 of record JANXSK010000082.1, read on the forward strand.
AGAGGCGGTAATACTTATATACCGTTTAAACGCTAACCTCTCTTTATGAATTCCAACTTTTAAAGTACCATCTGAAACATTTTATTATTCTAAAAACAGTTGACTATGTCAAAAAGCAATCAATGCTTTCATTTTTTTTATTACAAATTTTCACCATTATTTTTTTTCAGTTGTCTGTTGGTTTTTTTATCTGCCCGGCAAACTTATTGTCAAACGCAAGTTGAAAAAGGCCAACCCTTTATAACCAATTATTCTGCAAAAACCTTTAATGCACTACCCCAAATATTTAGTGTGCAGGCAGATGACAGAGGCGTGATGTACTTTGGTATACAAAATTATATGTTGGAATATGATGGTATAAAATGGAGGAAAATTGCCATTCAAAATAATGAAAGCGTATCTGTAGTAAGATCAATGAAAGAACATAAAGGATTGATTTATTACGGGGCATTTGGCGAGATGGGGTACCTGGATTATGACAGCCTGGGACAAAAACGAACTTACTCATTAATCGATTTAATACCAACTGTCAACAGAAAATTTTTAGATGTATGGACAATAAATTCTACCGAATCAGGTGTATACTTTCAATCAAGAGAATATATTTTTAGGTTGGATGATAAAAAGCCCGGAGCCAAAAATCATAACATGATGAAGGTTTGGAAGCCCCAAACTAAATTTATGTTTGCCTTTTATCTTGATGGTAATTACTATGTTCACCAACAGGGATTAGGGCTGTTTAAAATGATAAATGATTCGTTGGTTTTAATACCCGGCAGCCAATTTTTAGGTAAAGAACGAATGCAGGTAATGCTGCCATATAAATCGGCAACCAACGAAAAGGAATACCTGATAGGTTTATTTTACAGCGGTCTTTATATATTTAATGGCAAAACTTTTAAACCATTTGCCACACAAGCCGATTCGATTATAAAGATGACGGCCAATCTATACAAAGGCCTTCAATTAAAAAATGGTTCCTACGTTCTTTCTACTGCAGGTAAGGGCGCTGTAATAATTGATGCACAAGGAAACCTTTTACAAAAAATTAATCGGGATATCGGGTTACAGGATGAATCTGTTTTTGATGCTTACGAGGATAAAAAAAATATGCTTTGGCTTGGTATGGACAATGGCATAGCCCGGGTTGAAATAGCCTCTCCACTTACAAAATTCACTTTACAATCCGGTGTAAAAACGGGTGTGCTTACCATTACCCGGTTTGATGATAATTTATACATCGGCACTACAAACGGCCTTTTGAAATTGGATAAAAAAATGTCATTTTTTCATCCGGTACCCGGCATACCTATTAACCAGGTATTTTCACTTTTCCCTGCCGGAAAAGAACTCTTTGTTCCGGGTGATGGTCTTTTTTCAATCAGGAATAAAAAAGCAGCGATAGTTCGTTCCTCAATAAGTGGCGATCTATTGTTGACCACAGTAAGGGTGCTTACTAAATTTCCAAATATATTAATTGGCGGAGGAAATTTTGGCTTAGCAGTTTTCAATAAAAATTCTAACAGGAGCATTGTAACAACCGGATCTGAGGGGTTGCAATTTGCAGGATATATTCCGGGAATTACTGACCAGATTTGGAGCATTACAGAAAATAAAGACGGTTCGATATGGGCAGGAACGCAGGCCGGAGCTGTATTTCATGTTACGATTGGAATTGACGAAAAAGGCAATATAGATTTTAAAAAAACCAGCTTTGAAAAATATAACGCTGAACATGGTTATAAAAATGGTTTAGGTCAGGTTTTTTCGATAAAAGGCATAAATTATTTTATAGCAGATTCTTCTTTATACACATTTGATAATAAAGTAAAAAGATTTATTGCAGATAGCAGTTTTGGCCATTTTAATAAAGGTGGCGGCAATACTGAATTTGAAATGGCAGAAGATGATCAGGGCAGGGTTTGGATAAGGTTTGGTAAAGAATTAAGGATTGCTTACCCAAAACCGGAAGGAGGATACCGGCTTGACAATACTTTATTAAATGCTATCAGTGAGCTAACCATCCAAAAAATATTTCCCGAAAAAAATGGCATCGTTTGGATATGTACTTCGGATGGATTGATACGATACAACGAAAATATTGTAACCAACAATGATAAATCTTTTAAAACCATACTGCGGTATGCAGCAGCTGGTAAAAATGCATTAAGTGTAATTATAAAAGCGGGAGAAAAACCAGCAACTATTTCTTATAAAAACAACTCCATTCGTTTTGAATATGCAGCTCCATTTTTTGAACAGGAAGAAAAAAATCAATACCAAACCTGGCTCGAAGGATTTGAAAAAGATTGGTCAGATTTTGATAACAACTATTATAAAGAATATACAAATCTGCCCACGGGTGATTACCATTTTCATGTAAGAGCAAAAAATATTTATCAAAAATTAAGTGAGGAAGCTGTTTATAGTTTTTCTGTAACCCCGCCCTGGTACATAACCTGGTGGGCTTATATGTTGTATCTATTTGGAGCGTTAACAATACTATTTAGTATTATTAAATGGCGTACACATCAGTTGCGTGAAAAACATCGTGAACTGGAAAAAACAGTAACTACCCGAACAAAAGAATTAAGCCATCGGGTAGAAGAGCTTGCAGTAATTAATAGCGTGCAAGATGGTTTGGTACGTGAAATGAATATGCAAGGGATTTATACATTGGTAGGAGAAAAAATTAGGGAAATATTTAATGCACAAGTTATAGATATTGTAACATATGATAGTAAAACAAACCTGCTGGAAGATAGATATGCTTATGAAAAAGGAGATAGAACCCTTGTAGGTAAATGGGAACCTACTGGATTTAGAAAACATGTAATTGCTACTGGCCAATTATTACTAATCAATGAGGATGTAGAGAAAAAAAGCGTTGAATTTAATAGCCAGGCAATTCATGGAGAATTACCAAAATCAGCTGTTTGGGTACCCTTAATTTCTGGTAACGAAGTTAAAGGCATGATAAGTTTGCAAAATTTGGATAAGGAACAATTTTTTACTGAATCAGATGTTAACCTGCTTACAACATTAGCTAATAGTATGAGCGTTGCACTGGAAAGTGCCCGTCGTTTTGATGAAACCAATCGCCTCCTTAAAGAAACAGAGCAGCGTACCGCTGAATTAGCTATAATAAACAGTGTGCAGGAAGGGTTGGCAAAAGAATTGAAAATGAAGGGAATTTATGACCTGGTGGGAGAGAAAATACGGGAAATTTTTGATGCCCAGGTTATTGATATTGTAACATACGATGCAAGTAAAAACCTGATAGAAGATCAATATGCATTTGAGAAAGATGATAGAACATTGATAGGATCCCGGGAACCAAAAGGATTTAGAAAACATGTTATACAAACGGGTCAACTACTACTGCACAATAGTGAGGTTGAAGAGGCTACCCGTTATTTTGACAATCCTGTATTAATAGGCGAAATACCAAAATCGCAGGTGTTTGTACCCATGATTGCAGGAGGTGAAGTAAAAGGAATTATCAGCTTACAGAATTTAGATAGTGAACATGCTTTTTCAAATTCCGATATTAGCCTGCTCACCACCTTATCAAATAGTATGAGTGTAGCTTTAGAAAGTGCCCGCCTGTTTGATGAAACCACCCGCCTGCTTAAAGAAACAGAACAGCGCACAGCTGAACTTTCAGTAATAAATAGTGTGCAGGAAGGACTGTCTAAAGAGCTGGATATAAAAGGTATTTATGCACTGGTAGGCGAAAAGATGAGGGAAGTTTTTAATGCCGAGGTTATTGATATTGTTACACTCGATAAAAATACCAATTTAATAGAAGACCGTTATACCTATGAAAAAGGCGACCGTACTTTATTGGGGCCAAGGCCACTACAAGGATTTAGAAAACATGTTATTGAAACAGGGCAGCAGTTAGTAATTAATAATGATATAGAAAAGAAGATGCTTGATCTGGATAATATTGTTATGATTGGAGCACCGTCTAAATCTGTTGTTTTTGTTCCGATGATTGCAAGTGGAGAAGTTACAGGTGTAATAAGTTTGCAAAATATTGATCAGGAAAATGCTTTTTCGCCATCTGATGTAAGATTGCTTACCACACTTAGTAATAGCATGAGCGTAGCATTGGAAAGTACCCGTCTTTTTGATGAAACCAACCGGCTGTTGGGAGAGGCAAAACAAAGAGCCGCAGAATTAAGTACAGTCAATAATATCAGTAAGGCATTGGCATCGCAATTAGATGCAGCCAATTTAATAAAAATGGTAGGCGATCAGTTAAAAGATTTATTCAATGCCAATATAGTTTACCTGGCTTTGGTGAATCCAAAAACAAACATGATAAATTTTCCCTACCAGTATGGTGATAATATAACACCGATAAAACTGGGTGATGGCTTAACATCAAAAATAATATTGAACGGGGAGCCCTTGCTTATTAATAAAGATTTACAGGAGCTACGAGCACAAATGGGCATTCAAAAAATTGGTATCCCTGCTGCGTCTTATCTGGGTGTTCCCATCCCGGTTGGTGATGAAAATATAGGCGTGCTAAGTGTGCAAAGCACTGAACATGAAAACCGTTTTAATGAAAATGACTTGCGACTTTTATCTACCATTGCTTCATCTGTTGGCGTTGCCTTAAGAAACGCCACACTTTTTGAAGAAGTAAAATTGGCTAAAGGAGAAGCTGAATCAGCAAGTAAATTAGCCGAAAAAGCCAACGAAGCTAAGAGTGCTTTTCTTTCAACCGTAAGTCATGAATTGAGAACGCCGTTAACGTCTGTACTAGGCTTTGCTAAAATCATTAAAAAAAGACTGGAAGAAAAAATCTTTCCATTGGTTGATAATTCAGATTTAAAAACAGCAAAAACCGTAACCCAGATTTCTGAAAATCTGCACATTGTAATTTCGGAAGGAGAACGGCTTACACATTTAATAAATGATGTTTTAGACCTTGCAAAAATTGAAGCTGGTAAAATGGAATGGCAGCAAGAAGCTGTTGCTTTATCAATTGTAGTAGAAAGAGCCATTGCAGCTACCTCGGCTTTATTCGATCAAAAATCATTAACACTTATCAGGCAAATAGAAAACAATCTTCCTGATATTACCGGAGATAAAGACAAGTTGATACAAGTAATTATCAACCTAATTTCCAATTCTGTAAAGTTTACAGATAGAGGTTCTATAACCTGCAAAATTAAAAGGCAAAAAAATGAAATAATTGTAAGCATTATTGATACAGGTATTGGTATTGATAAAAAAGATTATGGTGCAGTGTTTGAACAATTTAAACAGGTAGGTGGAGATACATTAACCGATAAACCGAAAGGTACAGGTTTGGGCCTTCCTATTTGTAAGGAAATAGTAGAGCATCATGGGGGAAGAATATGGGTAGAAAGTGAAAAGGGTAAAGGCAGCACTTTCTCATTTGCTTTACCAATAAATAAAACCGAAGTTCCCGACAGACCAATCCATCTTAATGAGCTGGTAAAACAATTAAAAGAACAGGTAGCTCATTCGCAATTAAATGCTGCAGGACAGGCAGCAAATATTTTAATAGTAGATGATGATGATTCTATCCGTTCGTTACTGCACCAGGAGCTAGGCGATGCAGGCTATAATATTGAAGAAGCCCGCAATGGAAAAGAAGCACTGGCTTGTGTTAGAGAGCAACGACCCGACCTAATTATCTTAGATATTATGATGCCGGAAATGAATGGCTTTGATGTGGCTGCGGTACTAAAAAATGATCCTAAAACAATGGATATACCCATCATAGTATTATCTATTGTGCAAGACAAAGCAAGAGGATTTAGGATTGGTGTAGATAGGTATCTCACAAAACCAATTGATACAGAGTTGCTGTTTGCTGAAATTGGCAGCCTGCTGGAGCAAGG
>JANXSK010000170.1 GCA_025352695.1 Ferruginibacter sp.
GATGATTTTTCGCCATAAGCAGGTACATTATAAATGATTTTACCAACAGGATTTTCTTTGACAAAAAATTTATTGCTGAAACTTTCTGTAATAACAATGTTACGGATTCCTTCCACATATTTTTCTGGGTTGCCGGCAAGTAATTTAGTATCCAGCATTTTCCAAAAAGAAGTATCCGTCCTTAATGCAGCTACTTCTACACCATTGGCATTGTTGTCATTGAGTTTAAGTCGTTCTTTTATTGTAGTCATAGCTGCCACAGCTTGTACTTCCGGGTAATCTGCTTTTAATTTACCGGCCAAACCTGCGTAAGAAGAGGAAGAGCGATTGTATATACCAGCACCCATTTTATTTAAAGCAATAATCCTGTAGAGATCATTGCCTTTGCTCCATTGACGGTCGTATGACAGATCGTCAATTACAACTGTGGCAACAATCATACAGGCACTGAGACCGATGGTTAAACCAAGAATATTTATCAGAGAATATATCCTGTTTTTTCGCAACATTCTAAATGCAGTTTTTAAATAATTTTTTATCATAGTTTAGCCGTTTAAGCATTTATAATTGTGCCTCTTCTCCTAAGGGGATAATTTGAAGGACTCATTGCGTTTGAAGTTGCTGCATTTTTAATTATCCATTACCTAATCTGCTTTTAAACTTTTTACGGGGTTAGCCACCGCGGCTTTTATTGCCTGAAAACTTACCGTTACCAATACTACAAACAAGGCCACAACAGCAGCCACTAAAAACACCCACCATTGAATGTTTACCCGATACGCAAAATCCTTTAACCAGTTGTGCATAGAATACCAAGCAACCGGGAACGCTATGAGTGCCGCAATGGCTACAAGTATCAAAAACTCTTTAGACAATAGCACTACTATGCCGCTGGTATCTGCACCCAGCACTTTGCGCACACCAATCTCTTTAATGCGTTGCGAAATGGTAAACGCAGACAAGCCCAGCAAACCAAGACTGGCAATAAAAATGGCAATGCAGGCGAAGGTGGTAAAGAGGGTGCCTTGCCTTTGTTCAGATTCGTATAACCTATCAAAATTTTCATCCAGAAAATGATATTCAAAAGGAATATCAGGAATAAATTTTTTCCAGGTGCTTTCAAGAAATGCCAGCGATTTGGTAGTATTACTACCCGAGAATTTCACAGACAGGTTGTTGAAATAAGTTGGCGGATACATTACCAGTACCATTGGTGCAATCAACTGGTGCATACTTTCAAAATGAAAATCTTTCATCATCCCAATCACATGGCCTGAAACAGTGCCATATTTAAAATTTTTGCCAACCGCATTTATTGTGTTCCAGCCAAGAGCCTTTACAGCAGTTTCATTTAAAATATAATTCGATGTATCGGTGCCATAGTCTTTTGAAAAATTTCTTCCGGCAGCCATTGTTATCCCATAAGTGGGCACAAAATTGTAATCCACCGAAACATATTTGATAGCGGTCACAGACGGAATTGTTGAATCTCCGGACAATGTTGCTGCAACTGTATAATCCAGCAATCTGCCAGTGGGTATTCTTGAGGTTCGGGTTGCCTCTTTAAAATCTCCATTAGAAAGTAAGTCGCTTCTGAAGGATTCGAATTTTTCGGTGAGGGCATTATTGTATGGAATTACCACCATATGCTCTTTATTAAAACCCAATGATTTTTGCTGTACGTAATGCAGTTGCTGATAAACAATAGCTGTAGTAATGATAAGAATTATGGAGATAGCAAACTGAGCCACCACCAATACTTTACGAAATGAAATGCTTTTTCCTTCTGCTTTAAACGTTCCCTTTAGCGTTTTAACCGGTTCCATCGCTGACATAAAAAGGGCAGGATAAATACCGGCAATTACTCCAATAATAAAGGGCGATAAAAGCAATGGCACAAGCACCTGCCATGTCATCAATATATCAGGAGAAAGTTGCTGACCGGAAATTTTATTGAACCACGGCAAGGCAAAATAAAGGCAACCCAATGTTATAAAAGTAGCAAGCCAGGTTATTAAAACAGACTCACTGATAAATTGAAATAGTATCTCCTTGCTATTTGCCCCGATTGCTTTGCGAAGGCCAATTTCTTTTGCACGAAGCACCGACCTGGCGGTGGAGAGATTCATGTAATTGATGCAGGCAATCAGCAAAATAAATAATGCTATGGCCGAAAATATATATACCCGACTGATATCACCGTTGGCCTCCACTTCAAAGTCGGTATGCGAATACAAATGAATATCGGTTAGTTTTTGCAGCCCCAGCTTGGTTAATGTAGATGGTTGTTTACCGCCGTATTCTTTGTTCATAATCTTATCAACAAAATCCGGAAACCTTGCCACCATTTTTTTACTATCATAATGTTGAGGTAACAGCAAATAGGTAAAAAAAGAATTACTTCCAAAACTCGTCCGCAGTTCTTCTTCGCCAATTAAAGCGGTATTCATTAAAGAGTTGAAAGAAATTAACACTTTTGGATGCAGGTGAGCGTTATGGGGAAAAGCTTTATACACACCAGTGACTTTCAAATTTATTTTGTTATTTAGTAGCAACACTTTATTCATCGGGTCCTCATCGCCAAAATATTTATTTGCAGCTTCTTCCGTAAGCATTACACAGTTAGGTTCGGCCAAAGCCTTTTGTGGATTGCCTTTCAGCACATTAATGGTAAAAACATCCACCAGATTTTCGTCTGCAAAAAACACCTCCTTTTCATTAAACAATTTTTCTTTGTATCGAAATGGTGTAATGCCATTATCAAGCAAACGGGTCATCTTTTGTATCTCGGGAAAAGCCGAAGGCATATAATATCCAAAAGCCGGGGCAATGGTACCAAATGTCAACGACACCAAGCCATTCTCGTTATTAAAGCTTCTTGTTACCCGGTAAACATTTTCTGCATTTTTATTGTATTTATCATAGCTCAGTTCATTTAAAATATAAATGGTAATGAGCAGGCAACTGGTTAAACCAATGGTTAAGCCTAATAAATTAATGGCAGAAATAGTACGGTATTTAATGAAGTTGCGCCAGGCTATTTTTAAATAATTTTTTATCATCTTCCTAAAATTTTAAAAGCCTTATAATTTGAAATTTTTTTTTGTCCGAACCAATACACAGCATTGTTCACCATCGTTGCATCGCCCTCTTGTACGTCATACCTTTTTGGTACTCCTCCTCAACTTGCTACCTATTTATTTAACGCTCCAACAATCAGCAGCACATGGCATACCTACGGCACGCAATACAAATACGCCATGGGTTTTTTTTACCCACATACCGTCCCCAAAGGGACGAATACAAATGCCAAATCTGATAACACTATACCCAAATAATTATACTCTATAAATTACCCCCCTTTAGGGGATGGGGGTTTCTATCCTCTACCCACCTACCGTCCCCAAAGGGACGAATACAAATACCAAATCAGATAATGCTTAACCAAAATCATTATGCTCTACCGTCAAGGTTAAAGAACTCATAACTCAAACCCATAACTAAAGTTATTCGCTTCTCAAGCTCTTAACCGGGTTCATCAATGCTGCCCGTATGCTTTGGTAACTTACCGTAAGCAAGGCAATGATGATGGCCAGCAAACCTGTCAACAGAAATACCCACCATTGGATTGTGATATGGTAAGCAAAATCTTTTAACCATTTGTTCATGGCGTACCATGCAATGGGCGATGCAATTACAATAGAGACCAATACCAGTTTTATAAAATCTTTGCTCAGCATTTTTACGATCGACTGCACACTTGCACCCAATGATTTTCTTACCCCAATTTCTTTGATACGTTGCTCAATCATCAGCAAAGCAATGGCAAATAAACCCATGCAGCTAATGATAATGGCGATGGCCGCTGCAATGCTGTAAATAGTGGACAATTGTTGTTCTTTTTTGAACCATCGTTCCGTATTTTCATCCAGGAAAGAACCCTGAAATTCTTTATCTGGAAATTCAGATTTCCAGAATTTTTTCACCTTATCCATCATGCTTACCATAGTGCCTGTTTTCAATCGCAATAAGGCATAACCCATTAATGTACTGTGACCAATCTGCAGGGTAAGCGGCTCTATTTTTTCATGCAGGGAGTACAAATGAAAATCAGGAATAACACCTACTACCTGCAACTTTGGTTGCGACGTATCGGGCCATATAAATTTACCCACCACCTCTTTATCACCCATTTGTTTTGCCATACTCTCGTTGATAATGACGGCGGTGGCAGCGTCTGTAGCAAAAGTTTTATCAAAATCCCTACCTGCAATCAATTTCATATCCAGTGTTTTTAGGTAACCATAATCCACGAAGACCCAATCGGTTTGGATGGCTTTATCGCCATAATCAAAACCATAACTCTGCCTGTTACTGCTATTGTCCAAACCATCCCCAATATTTATACTGGTGCCAGAAATGGCCATAACATTATTATCCATCAAAAAATGGTTGCGCATTTTTTCAATAAATTTTCCTCCTTCAGCACTACTGCTGATGGGTACGCTGATCACCTGCTGCTTATCATACCCAAGCGGCATAGTACGCAAATAATTCAATTGCTGTAATACAATAACGGTGCTGCAGATTAGTAAAATGGCGATGGAGAATTGTATTACAATTAACCCATTACGAAGGCCACCACGTTTTTTAAGTGTTAGTTTTCCTTTTAAAATTTCAATGGTATTAAAGCCAGACATTACCAGCGCAGGATAGCCTCCAGATACCAGCGACACCAGCAGAAAACAGCCCAGTATACAAAGCAAGGTTACCGGTTGTGTTATAAATGAAAAAGGCAACAATGTATTAAACAGGGTGCGAAAAGGTGGCAGTAAAAGATAAGCAATCAGTAAACCAATAATAAAAGAGATGGCGCAGATCAATACTGATTCGCTCCATATCTGCAAAAATAGCTGGCGTTTATTGGCACCGATAGATTTGCGTACGCCCACTTCTTTTGCCCTGGTAAAAGAACGGGCAATGGACAGGTTGATAAAATTAATACTGGCAATAAGCATGATAAAAAATGCCAGCAAAAATAACGTATACACATACATTTTTTTAGCACCGCCAGTGCTGTTATCAAAAAAATGAACATCTTTTAAAGGCGTTAATACCAAAGTGGCATAGTTGCCAAATTTATCAGGCTTAACATTTAATTTTTGGATGTCCTCCGGACTGAGTGGACTGTTCTTAGTTAAAAAAGACTGTACCCTTTTTTCAAACTGGGCCTGGCTTACGTTATCTGCCAGTTGTATAAATACCATGTGTTGCTGGTTGTTCCATTCGTTTTTATTTTGAACATAATCGCTTGCATTTTCTATACGGATAAAGCCATCGTACTGAATGGAAGAATTATCCGGAAAATCACTGATAATACCGGTTACAATAAAATTAGTCCATGCATTGTTGAGCTTTACCTGTACTGTTTTGTTCATCGGGTCTTCTGTGCCAAAAATAGCTTTCGCCATGTGCTGGCTGATGACAATATTGCTGAGGTCATTCAGGGCATTGTCTGCATTACCCGACACCATCGGGAAAGAAAACATTTTTAAAAAATCAGGGTCGGTAGTGCGAATGGATTTGTTATAATCTTTGCCATTGTAGCGAATGGCACCACTGCCATATTTAATTCTGGCAGCATACTTTACTTCAGAAAATTCTTTTTTTAAAGTGGGTGCCAAAGGATAGGCCATGGAGTTACCATACCTTACCCCATCTGCAGTTTGTACCTGGTTAAGAGTTCGGTAAATATTGTTAGCATTGGCATGAAAGCCATCAAACGACAAATCAAAATAAGCAGCCAGAAAAACAAGAATACTGCTACTGAACGCTACTATTAAACCAACAAGGTTAATGGCCGTATAGGCTTTGTGTTTTACAAAATTTCTCCAAGCAATGCGAATGTAATTTTTGAACATACAAATATTGTTAATGAATTAATTTTTGCAAATTTGAAGAGAAAAAATTTTATTAAAATGGAACGTATTATTATTGAAGTTGGTGATGCTACGGCTAAAAGATGGCGTACTTCTTCTCGTAAACGCAGAGAAGAAATATCTCAGGAAATAGAAATACGGCTGGCAAAAAAACTGATGGCTGATTCTAAAGAAAACTTTATAGAGTTTTTGGATGAAGTTGAAGAAACAATGCGCCAGCGTGGGCTTACAGAAGAAATCCTGAATGAAATCCTGAATGAAGATGAATAACTTTTTTGTAATTGATACCAATAACTTAATTAGTGCCTCACTTATCCCCACCTCTACAAGTAGAAAAGCTTTAGAAAAAGCAATGACTTTAGGTAAAGTAGCTATTGCACCCAATACACTGGATGAATTACTTGATGTAATGTTCAGGAAAAAGCTGGATAAATACTTCGCTGATAATAATGAACGATTGATTATTGTAAATATTTTATAAGCAAATGCTGTATTATTTTCCCCTGAAATATCAATTGATGAATGCAGAGACAAGATAGACAACAAGTTTCTCGAATTAGCCATAGCAGCACAAGCTTCCTGTATCATTACCGGCGATGATGATTTGCTAGTACTACATTCTTTTAGAAATATTCCCATTTTAAATGCCGTTGATTTTATAAATACTTTTTAATACTCTAAACCAAACAAGTGACTACTTATACATGAAAATTTTCAGTCACCACTTTTCCATCAAACAAATTCACAATGCGGTGAGAAAATCCTGCATCATAAGGACTATGCGTAACCATAATAATAGTAGTACCTTCTTCATTTAGTTCTTGTAATAATTTCATTACTTCCTCGCCATTTTTACTATCCAGATTACCAGTGGGCTCATCTGCCAAAATTAATTTTGGTTTTGCTACTACTGCTCTTGCAATGGCAACCCTCTGTTGTTGTCCACCACTCAATTGTTGTGGAAAGTGATTGCGGCGATGCATAATGTTCATCCGTTCCAACACCGTTTCTACTTTTGCTTTACGTTCTTTTACCGGTATGTTCATGTAGATCAATGGCAGTTCCACATTTTCAAAAACAGTCAGTTCATCAATCAAATTAAAACTCTGAAAAACGAAGCCTATGTTACCTTTACGCAATTGAGCTCTTTTACGTTCCGTCATTCTTGCTACCTCAGTACCAAAAAAATTATAGTCGCCACCTGTTGGGTTATCCAATAAGCCAACTATGTTTAACAAGGTAGATTTACCACAGCCACTTGGTCCCATTATGGCTACAAACTCACCTTCTTTAATTTCAAGGTTGATGCCGTTGAGTGCGGTGGTTTCTACTTCTTCGGTTGAAAATAACTTTTGAAGTTCTTTAATTTGAATCATGGTGGATAGTTTTGTGGCTGGCTGTAAGTTTTTGCCGGTTATTAATAGAAATATTTTATTAAAACAAGGTTATAATTATCATAATACAACTCATTAACTGTCTCATTTTTGTTGATGGTACATTTGAAATATTTACTAATGGTTCCGCATTTTGTAGATATACTTATAAATAGTAACAGCACCAATGTGGCGATTAAAATATATTTTTTGTTTGTCATCGTTCAGCATTAAATAATTAAATATCAAACTGTAATAATAATTATTTAGGGGTTGTGTATAAACCACTAAAATTCCAATACTTCATTTTTACCAAAATTTTCATACGAGCTTGTAATCACTTTTTCACCAGGTTTTAAACCATCGAGTACTTCAAAAAATTCAGGGTTTCTGCGGCCCAATGTAATGTTGCGTTTAGCTGCTTTTTTTGCTGTGGCATCCATCACATATACCCAGTTACCACCCGTTTCAGAAAAGAAACCTCCTACCGGAATCAATATTGCTTTAGATGATTTACCCAACTCCATTCTTATCGATGCGGATTGACCACGCCTGATGCCTTCCGGTGTTTTTGCCGAAAATGTCATGTCAACTTCAAACCTGCCGGATTTTACTTCGGGGTAAACTTTTGCAATCAACAGATCGTAGTTTTGGTTGTTAAATTCCATAGTACCTTTTAGCCCCACAAAAATTCTGCTGATGTAATGTTCATCTACACCGGCACGCATTTTAAAACCGTTCAAGTCATCTATCTGACCAATATTTTGTCCTGCAACAATGCTACTACCAACTTCTGTTTCAATGCTGGATAATAATCCTCCCACCGGTGCTTTTACCACCAGGTTACTTAAATTTTCCCTCATCAGTTGCAGGTTTTTTTGTGAGTGTTGCAAGGTGCTTTCCAGTTGCTGTACTTGTAATTTTGAATTTTCATTTTGGTAATCCTGCGACTCTATTTCGATACCTTTTTGATTGGCCAGTTTTTCGTATTCCCTTTTTGTTTTAAGATATTCCTGTTCGCTAATCACTTTATCTTTATATAATCTTTCATTTCTGTCATTGTTATCTTTTGCTTGTGACACCTGAAAGTCCACATCATTGAGTGTACGCCGCAGTCCAAATTTGTCGGTCTTTAATTTCAGCCTGGTATTTTGCAGGTCATTTATCAGCCGGTTTATTTCTGTTTCCTGTTGCACAAATTCCATTTGTAACCTGTTGTTTTCCAACTTCAAAATTATATCCCCTTCTTTTACCGTATTACCGCCATCAATTACTTTTTCCTTTACATAACCACCTTCAATCGCATCAATACGATATGTTTTAATCGGTTGTACCACTCCACTCACCACAATAAATTCATCAAACACACCTTGGGTTACATCAGATACGGTGATTTTTTCCTTATCAACATTCAGCTTGGTTCTTTTATCAGCATAAACTAATTGATATATCAATAAACTAATTATTAAAATACCGCCGCCAATCCCAATGATTCGTTTTATAGTCCAGAATTTTTTTTCTAATTTCTTGTCCATTTCTAATTTGATTATCTTCTGATAAAGCTATGCCAATAGATATGCCAATTAGCAAGATACCCATCTAGCAAAGGTTGCAGGTATAAAGTGTTAATAAAGTGTCCGATTTCGAACACCGGCTTGTACAAGAGCGAACAGGCTGTAAAAATTAGCGGCGAAAGAAATTATATTGTGATAATTTTAAACCGTTGTTAGAGAATTTTTAAGGCTACTAGATTACAATTTGAAATCATTCATTTAAAAGTGCATATATCAAGGCAGTTAGAACGTCAATCCATAAATGAAAACTAGTATTATTTACCAAACAACAGTAACTAAATTATATGAACCTAGACATAGAAGGAAAAATACTAATTGTAGATGATGATGCCGGCGTACTAAGTGCAGCCAACCTGTTGTTGAAGCGGCATTTTAGGCAGGTAGATACAGAAAAAAATCCATTGCGGATACCTTATTGGGTAAACAATGGTGGTTATGATGTAATATTACTCGATATGAATTTTACCCGTGACATTAATAGCGGAAAAGAAGGTTTTGAATGGCTGGATAAAATCTTAGATCTTGATCCCACTATTTCGGTGGTTTTATTTACGGCTTATGGCGATATTGAAATGGCGGTGAGGGCCATTAAATTAGGAGCAAAAGATTTTGTTTTAAAGCCGTGGCAAAATGAAAAACTAATTGATACTTTAAGGAATGCATTGGAAATTGCAAAGGAAAAGAAAGCGATAAAAATAAAAATGCCAGAAGGTAAAATAAAGAAAAGCAGCTATCCACTTTCTGAGCATCCATTCATCGGCAACAGCGAACCCATTCAGCAAATTTTAAACACCATTGAAAGAGTTGCTGCAACAGATGCCAACATTTTAATTCTGGGCGAAAACGGCACCGGTAAAGATTTGGTGGCGAAAAATATTCACCAGCAATCGCTGCGCAAAGACAAACCATTTATATCAGTTGACCTTGGTGCAATAGCAGAATCTTTGTTTGAAAGTGAATTATTTGGCCATGTAAAAGGTTCATTTACAGATGCAAGAGAAGACCGAATTGGCAAATTGGAAGAAGCTGATGGCGGTACTATTTTTTTAGATGAGATTGGCAATATTTCCCTCCCCATGCAGGCTAAATTATTAACTGTGTTGCAAAACCGCACCATCACCAAAGTGGGCAGCAATAAACCAAAACCAATTGATGTACGGCTTGTTTGCGCCACCAACAAAGCAGTCTACAAAATGGTTTCAGAAAGCAATTTCCGGCAAGATTTATTGTATCGCATCAACACAATAGAAATACAGTTGCCTCCACTAAGAGAACGCAAAGAAGACATTCCGTTACTGGCAGATTATTTTGTGGCTTTGTACGCAAAAAAATACAATCGCCCTGTTGCTTCTTTAAACAGCACAGTGGTAAAGCAAATTCAAAAGCACCATTGGCCAGGCAATGTAAGAGAACTGCAACATGCTATTGAAAGAGCTGTGATACTTTCACAAAGCAACACCTTGCAGGCGGAAGATTTTAAAGGATTAAGGCTGGCCAATGAAGATACGCATACACTGGAAACTTTACAACTGGAAGAGATGGAAATATTACTAATTAAAAAAGCCCTGCAAAAACACAATGGCAATATCACAGAAACTGCCAGAGAACTAGGTTTAACAAGGGCATCCTTGTATAGGCGTTTGGAGAAATACGGGATATAGATAATGAATCATATACAATCCGATAGCTATTGGATTGTATATGACAATGCTTTTATGCAAGCACTTTTTTGATTAATATAGCACAATTTTGAATACATGATTTTTAAACGTTTTGCAGTTGGCTTAATTTGGCGTATTGTATTGATAATAATTTTATCAGCGGCGTTGGTGTATTGTACACCACTTGTTTATCAGCCCAAAGGAAATCCAGCTTATTGGTTAGGCTGTGTCTTGTGGTTTGGATTAATTATTTATCGGGGTGTAGAGTTGTTTCATTATTCCAACTCAACCAACAGAAAATTAACCCGCTATTTTGATTCTATCCAATATGACGATTTTAGCATTAAATTCTCCTCTGACAATACCTATGGAAAAAGCTTTCAGGAACTTAACCATCAATTTAATAAAGTGCTGGAATCTTTCCGTAAAATACGGGCCGAAAACGAAGCAAGCCTTCATTTGGTTAATACCATTATACAAAATGTACAAACCGGTTTATTGCTATACGATCAATATGGCAGGATAGAGTTAAGTAATAATTCGGCCTGTAAACTGCTTGGATTTTATAGGTTAAAAAATATTACAGAGCTTAAAACAAATCACCTGAAACTTGCAGAAAAATTACTATCAACAACTGATAAACATTTTTTATACGAGTCGACGAATGGGTTGCAGGTTTCTGTAAATATTGTTGGTATCCGTTTAAAAGGGCAAATTAAAAACCTGGTATCTTTACAAAATATTCAGCCAGAACTACAGCAAAAAGAAGTGGAAGCATGGCAAAATTTAACCCGTGTATTGCGGCATGAAATCATGAATTCACTCACACCTATCTTATCGTTAATTGGCACCATGAAACATATTGTGGATAAAGAATTACCCACTACAGCTAATGACAATGGCGCCAAAGACGATTTACAGGAAGCCCTGCAAACACTTGAAAGCAGGGGCATAGGGATGATTAACTTTGTGGATGGTTACCGGAGTTTTACTAGTATTCCGCCGCCTTCGTTTGCTAAAGTAGATATTGAGCAACTGGTACAAAGAATAGCAAACTTATTACAACCCGAAATGACTACTGCAAATATAGCTTTTAGTGTTAACAATGCTACTGCAGACCAACTTATTCATGCAGATCCAGAGCAACTTTCAATGGTATTAATCAACCTGGTTAAAAATGCAAAAGAAGTATTAGACCATAGTGATAATCCAACCATAAATATTAAAAGCTATGCACAAAACAATAGTGTTTACATTGAGGTAATTGATAACGGTCCAGGCATTGAACCGGAAGCACTGGAAGATATTTTTATCCCCTTTTTTACTACCAAAGAAAATGGTTCGGGCATCGGACTAAGTTTATCAAGGCAAATAATTCAACAGCATGGCGGTACCATAAAAGTATTTTCAGAATCGGGTAAAGGATGCAGATTTGTTGTACAGCTAAAAGCATAAACCTGTAATAAAAATTATCCCTTAAAAGATGCATTTTTAATCAATTAGGATCCAATACTTATTTCTTCCAGCGTTCTAAATGCACGACCAATTCCTTTATTGCCTTCGGTACTTTTGTTTTTTAAGAGCGGAATATTAGCCATTTTAGATAATTCCAAAGCTGATTTTGCAAAGGCAACAGCTTCTTCTTTTTTATTCATAGCATCACAAATCTGAGCCGCAAGTGCTGCATAAAAGTATTTGCCCACCGTATACTTTAGCAGGGCAACGGGGTAATTAATTACCAGTTGATAAGCTGCTTCTAATTGATCTTCCTTATTACTATTAACAATAGTTTCTGCCAGTTTTAAATCTGTCATGGTACTGGTGCCGCTTCTCGAATTTTGTACTGTACAATAATTTATAACTATGGCATAATACTGCGCTGCCTTTTCATACTGATGGTATTTTAAATAATAGTCCCCCATTTTTTCCTGTGCCAGTATTACGCTGGAATATTCTGAAGAAAAATCTTCCAATAACCTTGAAAGCAATGCCAGGCCAACCTCTTGTATATTTGTTTGGGAATTCTCCAATAAATAACAACCTTGTATTTGTAAAAATTCAGCCTTGTTGCTTGTACCACGGGCACGTTTTAGATGATCTTCAAAATTGCTGTCAATTTTACCATTCCAGGTTTTATTTGTATACCATTCGGTTTTTATCATGTTGGTTGTATAAATATTTTAAGCCAGTGCTGTTATATTACAATACTTGTCATGTACAAATATAAACCAATTGTATGGTACCTCTTTTACGTTAGCATAAAGTAAAATAAAAAAGGCTTTAGTAAAAACCAAAAGCCTTTTTAAGTATACCATTTATTTTTTATGGAGTTATAGTACCATTGGTTATAAATTTAATTTTTATAGATTTTGTAGTATCTACAGCATTGGGAATGCCTGTTAACAAAATAGTATAAGCTTTTGATTGCTCAACAGCAATGGTACGGTTTACTGCAATACTGTCGCCATTATTAACACCAATAGTAATATTGCCTGCACTAACTTTTGTAAAAGGTGCAACAGTTCCAAATGCAGTATTGTTGCTGATTACCGTTGTTCCATTGACTGAAACCGTAACCAACGGTGTAATGGAAGAATCAGGTATAGCATTGATATATCTAACAAATGCCTGACCAGGTGTTACCAAAAGATTACTTATAGAATCATTTGCAATAATATTATGGTAAGACCCATTTCTACCCACTACAAAAATTGAATAATAAACACTATCCTGAAACATCTGATTACTGATTGAAAGGACTGAAGCACTATTATTGTTATAAGATTTCACTTCCCGATTACCTGTGAATACTGGTAAGTATACTCCTGTATAACTAGTATAACCCAAAGGCGCATTGAATAAATTATTTCCTGAGAGCATTATCCCAACTGCCTCCTTATCAGTACTAAGATTAAAAGCCATCACGCCGGCCGTAGGTGTTCTACTATTTGGCAAATCATTTTTTTTGCAAGCTCCTAATAAAAGTGCAAGAAATAATATACCTGTAACTGAATACATGGAATTTTTTAGGGATTTAAATACTTTTGTCATAATTAAAAAATTTAGGAATTACAAGTATAATTGCTAGAAAAAATGCGAAAAAACAGTGCCAGTAACTGTTAAAACCTACTGACAAAATACTATTAACATTTTATTTGGAGATCGACTGATGGTTAGATTTTCTATTAAAAAATAGTGCTTTGTTAACCTTGCTTTTTTTAAAATACTTTAATGATTTTATATAGATCCTGCTGTATAAAAAATGCAATTATTAACACACACATAAAAGCTAATATCTGATTTTTTTATAAAAAAATTTTACTTTTATATTATTTATATTGATATTAACTAATTATTCTCTATAACGCTTCATCGACCAAATACAAAATCGATTCGTAGTTTTTATTTACCGCATCAGACATGGCTATTTCGCAGGTTTTTGTAGAGGAATAATAGCCGTTATAATTTTTTTCTTTTACTTCCAATGCCTCAGGATGAGTTGCGGCTGCCGTTAATTCAGGCAATATAAAACCACGATCTCCAGCCATGCCACAACAACCCATATTTATAGGCACTGTAACATCGGTTGCAAAATGTTTGGCTAGATTAATAAATTTATGACTTGTTTTCATTTTTTCTAATGAACAAACGGAATGGAGTACAATGTTATTTTTTTGTTGTGTAGGTATTGCAGTTGGCATTACTTTATCATGTAAAAAATCAACACAATCTAGTATTGTCAACTGATCAAATTTTTGTTTATTTTTTTCATTCAGGGTAGGGCGCAAATGATGCAATGTATAGGCACAGGAACTTACATCAATAACAATTGGCAATACTCCATCCTGGCTGGCTTTCCATAGTTTTTCAATAATATTATTTGCTGTAAATTGGTAAGCATCTTTATAACCTTTAGAAGAAAAAATCTGGCTGCAACAACTGCCGCTTACATTGTCCAATACAATCACAACAATACCCGATTTATTACAAATACTCAAAAAGGTTTCCATAATGTTTTTTTCTTTTCCTTTATAAGTACCTAGTATTCTGGAAATGCAACTGGGGAAATAAACAATCGTATTTTCAGAAACAGTAGCTACTGAATACTTTTTTGATTTGATAATTGTACAATCAGGCGGATAACTAATTTGGGCAGACCATAAAGGCATTGAAGGAATAATTTTTTTAATCCCTTTTGTAAGATTGGTCATTGTATTTTTTCCCAGCAATTTATTTATACCAAACCCTATTTTTAAAGCAGCACGAGCCCCCCACTCGATGGTCTTAAAATGAGTTGCTACCCATAATGCTATTCTATTAACTATTACTGAATGATTTTCTCTTCTTAAACGCTTTACCAAATCGCCGGTATTAATATCTACCGGACAGGCTGTAGCACATAAGCCATCTACGGCGCAAGTATCGAGCACATCATATTGAGATTGTTTTAACAGCAGGTTATAATTGGACGTATCGCCTGTAAGTTGCAGTTTTTTCAATGTCCTTCTTATAACAATTCTTCGTCTAGGCGTAGTCGTAATATCACGACTAGGGCATTTATGTTCACAATAACCGCACTCAATACAAGTGTCAACTTCTACTTCCACCGATGGCAATTCTTTCAAATTTTTAATATGGCAGTTCTTGTCTTCATTGATAATTACACCAGGGTTTAGTAACAAATACGGATCAATAGATTGCTTTATCTTTTTCATGATTGCATACGCATCGCCGCCCCATTCCGTTTCTACAAATGGTGCCATATTCCGACCTGTGCCATGCTCTGCTTTCAATGTACCTTTATATTTTTCTATCACCAAACCAACTACCTCCCTCATAAAGAGATCATACCTTGTTATCTCTTCTTTATTATTAAAAGATTGGGTCACTACAAAATGAATATTACCATCTTTAGCATGACCAAAAATGATGGCGTTGTAATACTGGTATTTTTTAAACAGTTGTTGCAGGTCAATAATCGCATCTCCTAATTTTTCAACAGGAAAAGCAATGTCTTCGAGAATCACGGTTGTGCCACTTTCTCTTACTGCTCCTACTGCAGGAAAAAGGCCTTTACGCACCTTCCATAAAAAAGCCTGCTCTGTAGAATCATTTGTAAAAAGAGGTATATTCAACAAACAAAGTGCTGCCGTAGAAACTAAAAAGCTATTAACTCTTTCCTCTAGTTTTTCGATCGTACTTTCCTGAAATTCGATTAATAAAGCGGCTGCTGTTGCTGGTAATTTTTTTACAATATCTGGCATACCGGATAAGTTTTCTACTGCACGCAGCGAGGCTCTGTCCATCAATTCTACCATTACAGCTCCGGCATTTGTTAGCGGAACAATTGCCTGACAGGCCTCGTAAATATTGGAGAAATATAAAAGTGAAGTTGACTTAAATGGATAATCTGGTACGGTTTGTAAAACAGCTTCTGCAATAAAAGCCAGTGTTCCTTCTGCACCAATTAACAGGTGCCCTAAAATATTTAATGGGTGCTCATGATCAATAAAAGCATTTAAGGAATAGCCGACCGTATTTTTAGTTTGATATTTATTCCGAATCTTAGTATACAAATTTTCTGTTAACGCAATTTCATTTCGAATATCCTTAAGAATGGTAAATAATTGAGGGCACTCTTTTTCAAATCGTTTATAATCGGCTGGCGATTCGGTATTAAAAGTTTTGCCATCCGGCAAAATAAAACGAATGTATTTTGTTGTATGATAGGAATTCTGTTTTACACCACAGCACATTCCACTGGCGTTGTTGGATAAAATGCCCCCCATCATTGCTGCACTGATACTAGAGGGATCTGGCCCAATTTTTTGGTTGTATTTTTTTAAGTACGCATTTACCATGGCTCCAGTGATGCCAGGTTGCACACGCACTAGATTACCTTCACCTTCAATTTTTATTTTATTCCAGTGCTGGCTGAGATCTACTAAAATACCGTCCGTAATGGATTGGCCCGAAAGGCTTGTTCCGCCTGTACGAAACACCAATGGAATTGTATATTGCTGTGAAAATTTAAATAATGCAATGATCTCGGTTTCATTGATGGGCTGCACAATTGCTTTTGGAACCAGGTGGTAAAATCCGGCATCAGCAGCAAAGGATACGAGGTCTATATATCTTGACTTTATACGATTTTCTGGTATTATTTTTTTTAATGCTGCGATCATTTTTTTCTGCGGAGATAAATTAAATGGCAAGATAGCCCGCTATTTTCTTACCAAAATTGAAACGTTTCAATGTATTCATTTATAAATTATAGTACAAATTCAACAGCAGGTATTCCTTTAAATCCGCAATTTGGGATTACAAAAAGCGCCCCTGCCAACGGCTGATTTTTTAGTGCTTCAGGCGTAAGCCCAACTTTTGCGGAAGTTATATAAAGGTCTTGCAGATTGTCGCCTCCAAAAGTACAGGAGGTAACCCTTGCAACAGGCAGTGCAAAGTGAAATAATTTTTCCCCGGTTACCGGATTCCACCTCGTTACCTGCCATCCATCCCAATGTGCTACCCAAAGCATCCCTTCATTGTCTATTGTCATTCCATCTGGTGCTCCATCTTCTTTTGCAATTTTTATTGCTGATTTTTTATTATTGATTTGTCCGCTTTTTGTATCGTACGCATAGGCCACCACTTCAAATGAAGGGGAATCTATATAATAAAAAATTTTATGGTCAAGACTCCATGCCATACCATTAGAAACAGTTATACCTTCTATTTTTTTTGTTAGGGCTAAATCCTTTTCTATCACATACACGCTACCTGCATTGTTTTCTTCTGAAAGCGCCATTGTACCAGCCCAGAATCTTCCACCCGGATCACATTTGCCATCATTAAACCGATTGCCGGACAAATGATTTTCAGGATCTGCAATCATTTTTATTTGTCCGTTTTCTCTATTAATAAAAGCAAATCCATTTTGTAAGGCTGCAATTAAATTTCCATCAGTACATAAAGCAACAGCACCAACCATCTGATGCACCCGGGTTGTTTTATGCATCTTTTGCGCAAATGAATATTCATGAATTTCTTCATTCAAAATATCTACCCAATAAATTATTTGTTGCTTGGCATCCCACACAGGGCCTTCACCCAAAAGACAGTTATGTTCACCTACAACCACTGGCTGCATGCCTGTTTGATTTATCATGATGATGGTTATTTAAAAAGGTGATGGACTGATACATGTCCAGCCTCCGTCTACAATTAAACTTTGTCCTGTAATATGTTTTGCGTTTTCAGATACTAAAAATAAAGCGGTGTTGGCTATATCTTTAACAGAAGCAGGGCGGCCCATTGGTGTTAACCTGCTCCAGGTTGCTGCGTATGCCGCATCTTCTAATGTTCTTTCAGTTAACGTGGCACCAGGTGCAATGGTATTGACGTTAATTTTATATTGCGATAATTCTATCACTAAATTTTTTGCCAGCATTTCCAACGCAGCTTTACTCATACCATAAGCAGCTAAATCTTTGTGCGCCTGATGGCCGGTTACCGAAGAAGTAAATAATAAAGCACCTCCTGTTGGCTGCTTCTTCATTTGGTTAGATGCGGCCTGCGCCAAAAAGAAAGTACCTCCCAGATTAACTTGCATAACCCTAAAAAAAGCTTCGGGAGAATAGGTAAAAAAATCACCAAACAATGTAATGCCTGCGTTTGCAATCACGATATCCAATTGACCAAATTGAGTTACAGCAGTATCAACCATTTGTTGAATAAACACGGTATCACTGGAATCTCCCGGTAGCACAATACAGTTTACGCCCGTATGCTCAAATACCTGTTTTGCCGCATTATTGGTTAAGGCAGCATCAATATCATTTAATATCACCTTAGCTCCTTCTTTTGCAAGCTGGCTGCATATTTCAAGCCCAATACCCTGTCCTGCCCCCGTTATTATAGCTACTTTATTTTTAAAAGACATTTTTATTAATTATGAGTTTTAAATTCTAAGTTTTAAGTTCTAAGTTTTAAGCTATGAGTTATTAGTTATAAAGTAAGTTTAGCTCATTTTCAAATAAGTACGATTTATGATTAAAAACCTGAAACTAATTTCAATGCGAATCCCTCGTTACTTTACTACCCGAACCTCCTTTTAAAAAATCCATATCTGCACCAAGGTGGGCCTGCTCTACATGCGTTTGATATAAATGAACATAGCCCCGTGGATGCATTTTTTCTGCTTGTATCCATGTTGCCCTGCGTATAACCAGTTCGGCTTCTGAAACTTCTAATTGCAATGTTCTGTTATGAGCATCCAAACTAATGACATCCCCATTCTGCACCAGCCCCAAAGTGCCGCCCACTGCTGCTTCGGGTGATATATGCAGCACCACTGTTCCAAAACCAGTACCACTCATTCTGCCATCTGAAATACGCACCATATCTGTTACTCCCTGCTCTAATATTTTTTTTGGTAACGCCATATTGCCAACTTCAGCCATGCCAGGATATCCTTTTGGTCCAACGTTTTTTAATACCATAATGCTGGTAGCATCAATATCCAGTTCAGGATCGTCTATCCGTGCATGATAGTCTTCTATATTTTCAAATACTACCGCTTTACCGGAATGTTTTAACAATGCCGGTGTTGCCGCTGAAGGCTTTATTACAGCTCCATTGGGTGCAAGGTTTCCTTTTACTACCACAATACCAGATTCTGCTTTAAATGGAGCTTTCATGGTGCTTATAATATTGCGGCTATACACTTCTGCACTAGCACAATTTTCGCCCATGGTTTTGCCATTCGCTGTGATGGAATCATTGTGAATAATGCCAGCCATCTCTTTTATCAGGGCAGGTAAACCACCTGAATAATAAAGATCTTCCATATAATTTTCTCCCGAAGGCTGAATGTTGGCAAGCAATGGAATACCCTGAGAATATTTATCAAAATCATTGATGTTTAATTCAACACCAATACGACCAGCAATAGCCAGTAAATGAATTACAAAATTTGTAGAGCCACCAATGGCAGCATTTACCATAATAGCATTTTCGAATGCTTTACGGGTAAGAATTTTTGATAAGGTTAACTCTTCCTTTACCATTTCAACAATGCGCCTGCCTGACAATTGGGAGAGTACTTTTCGCCTTGCATCTGCTGCCGGTATAGAGGCATTGTTGGGCAATGACAATCCCAATGCTTCCACCATAACCGCCATGGTGGAGGCTGTGCCCATTACTGCGCAATGCCCTTGTGTACGAGCCATACAAGCTTCTGAATCAACAAATTCTTCCGGTGTTATCTGTCCTAATTTATTAGCTGCATCAAAACGCCAAATATCAGAAGTACCAATATCTTTTCCTTTCCAATGGCCTTTCAACATCGGGCCACCAGAAATAACTATTGTAGGAATATCTACACTGCATGCACCCATCACCAACGAAGGCGTTGTTTTATCACAACCACATAGCAGCACTACTCCATCAATGGGATTGGCTCTTATAGATTCTTCCACATCCATACTTACCAGGTTTCGGTACAACATGGCCGTGGGTTTTATCAATGTTTCTCCTAAAGACATTACAGGAAATTCTACCGGAAAACCTCCTGCCTCCAGCACCCCTTTTTTTACGGCTTCAGCAAGCTCCCTGAAATGTCCATTGCAGGGCGTTAATTCACTCCAGGTATTGCAGATACCAATAACGGGTCTGCCATCAAACATATCAGGAGGAATACCTTGATTTTTCATCCATGCACGGTATATAAAACCATCCTTTCCTTTACGACCAAACCAGTTCTGGCTTCTTAATTTATTTTCTTCCAAGGTTCATTAATTTTAAGCTTATTTCATTATTACTTAACTACAACATTCAAAATTTCACTTTCAATATTAACCACAATTTACTCATAAAATCAAAACCCATTTTAATAAATTTACAGACAACCATTTACAGAACCATCACATAAAAATAAAAACTACTGCTTGCAAATAAATGCAGTACCGGTAATTTCATTTTATTGCAAATACTTAGAGCAATGGCTAAAAGATTGAATGTAAACAAATGTATTCTAACATTGCTGCAAATAATGTAGCTTACCGTTTTGTGACATTCTATAAATTTTGAACATAAAACTATTTTTCGATTGAAATAGTTAATATTTGTAGTATAATCAAAGAACCCAAAAACTAATATTTAAAGAGCAGACAAAAAATAAAATATGAGAAAAATTTTTCTTACCCTAACTGTTTTAGTCTTAATAACTACGGTGTTATTTTCAAGCTGTGCTTCTATTGTCAGCAAAACATCTTACCCAATTTACATTCGTACAAATCCTGCTGGT
Organism: Ferruginibacter sp.; assembly: GCA_025352695.1. GTDB lineage: Bacteria > Bacteroidota > Bacteroidia > Chitinophagales > Chitinophagaceae > Ferruginibacter. The sequence continues at coordinate 20,851 of JANXSK010000170.1, forward strand.
GCAAACATTAGTATAACAAACAAAAAGGGTAAAGAAGTTTACAGGGGACAAAGCCCTACAACTGTTACGTTAAAATCAGGCGCTGGTTATTTTGCAAAAGCTGAATATCTTGTAAAGCTATCATCTGTTGGGTTTGAAGAAAAGGTTATTCCTATTAACTACAAACTAAATGCCTGGTATTTTGGTAACCTTTTTATTGGCGGACTAATTGGAATGTTAATTATTGATCCATTGACAGGTGCAATGTGGAAAATAAAAGACCCCGTAGTTAATGAAACACTGGCAAAAACAAGTACTACAATTTTAATAACACCAAACTTAAATATTGTAGATATAAAAAATGTTTCAGAGGAATCGAAATCTCAACTTGTAAGGATAAATTAGGCCGTGTTAGCAATGGCTGCCATCGTTAATTTGCTGCAAAATAATTGCATGTTAAGCTACTGGTTTATTTTATTGTGGGAGAAAAAAATATCATCAATGATTTACCCTCATTACTTTCAATAGATAGTTATCAAAAAAAAAAATTAATTAAACTTGATTTACTTTTTTGCACAATAATAAAATAAGATAATAATGCAGAGCATTTGCTACATCATTATATTAAAATTACAAACCACCATATGCTGTACCGGCGGCATTTTCACAGCATTCATCAATAATTATAAATTGCTTGCCGTAAAATCCTGGCGCTAAAAAGTTTTCAAATGTTCTTTCGATCATGGCAATTATTACGCACGCTTTTTTGATACAGAAAATTAACCTTATTTATAGTAATTCAATTAGCCGAAAGTGGATGCTGGCAAAAGATTTTATTGAATAGGAAGATAGAAGCGTTTCGTTTTATGAAATACTATTGGCAAGACATTACTGGCCTTTCCATTATTTGGAGTTGTAAAACCAACACAGTTGATTGAGTGACCGTTTTTATTTATGCAGAATATTTAACGTCGGGTTTTTACGTAAACGGCGTTATTATTTTAAGTGTGTGCTGTCAAAACCGCCGGAACGAAAATCGTTGCAAGAACATACTATTTACGTCATTTTTCAATGTTCCCTAAATATTTATTTAAAATTTCAAAAAGTACAAAATGAATACAGCTTTGTGAATATTACAAAAACTTCTTACTACTTTTTTTATTATTCCAGGTGTTGGAAAAATTACCGGCAGCAAAGAAATGTACATTGCAGATGAACATTTGAAACCGAGTGATTCGATAATGTTTATCCGAATATTGGGCGTTTTTGAACTGTTGGGTTGCGTGGGTATTATAGTTTCGTGGCTTACAGGTATGGCACCGATGTTGACACCTGTAACAGCAGTTTGCTTTTGCTTAATTATGTGGGCAGGTATGGTTGTTCACACTAAAAAGAAAGAATATAAATTGCTTCCAATGTTGATTTTTGATTTTGCCTTATTCGCAATGGTAAGCTACTTTAGGTTTGCTGCTCTTACTCATTGATACTTTAATTATGTATACCACAAGAAATAAAACGTTAGCCAATACGAAAAACTTTCAGTTTTTTTTAATTAATTAATCAATAAAAAGACGCCACTACTTTGCTGATAAACTGAATGCCGGTATGAGTCTTTATAAATATGTCAAATTCCAGGTATTCAGCTTATTTATACAATTACTATAACTGTTATTATACTATCAAACAGCTTTTAAGAATAATTATTTTTTTATTGACTATCCATTAACTTTTATTAAAACAATTTGTTATCATAGGGAAGTAAATTTGCATTTATTTTTAATATTTAGGTTTTACTTATAAAGAAACAAACAAAAGTCATTACCAACCTTATGATTCAATTCTCAAAATCCCTTTTGGGGCTCCTTTTATTCTCGTTGCCCTTATTTGTTTTTGGCCAACTTAAAAATAGTTATACTATTAATGGCACCATAAGGGATAAACAAACAGGTGAAACACTTATTGGAGCCACTATCAGCCTTGGTGCAAAGAGTACGCCGGGTGCTATATCCAATGCTTACGGATTTTATTCCATTACTGCACAAGCTGGCAACTACTCCCTTATAACCAGCTTTTCCGGATATAAAAGTGATACCATTCAAATAGAATTAAATAAAAACATTGAGCTCCCCGTTAGCCTTTCAACTTTTAGAGCTCAATTGGAAGAAGTGGTAATAAGTTCCCGAAAAAAGAATGAAAATGTTACCAAAGCCATCATGGGCACTCAAAAATTATCTATCAACGAAATAAAAAATATACCTGTACTATTTGGTGAGAAAGATGTATTGAAAACCATCCAGCTTTTACCCGGCATTAAAAGTGCAGGAGAAGGCAATAGCGGCTTTTATGTTCGAGGTGGCGGTGCAGACCAGAACCTGATTTTACTTGATGAAGCAACCGTTTACAATGCCTCTCATTTGTTGGGATTTTTTTCTACTTTTAATAGTGATGCCATAAAAGATATTACTGTTTATAAAGGAGGAATGCCTGCTGAATATGGCGGTCGGTTATCTTCGGTGATTGATATTAAAACCAATGATGGCAGCAATAAAAAATTTGGCATTAGTGGTGGCATTGGTTTAATCTCCTCCAGGTTAAATGCAGAAGGACCGATTGTAAAAGACAAGGGGTCTTTTAACATTAGCGCAAGAAGAACTTATGCTGATTTGTTTTTAGCTTTATCAAAAGATTCATCCATTAAAAACAATAAACTTTATTTTTATGATTTAAACGGAAAAGCAAATTATAAACTCAATGATAAAAACAGGCTATTTCTATCCATCTATAATGGAAGAGATAACTTGGGTTTTGGCAGCACTTTCGGAATTGATTATGGAAATACTACCGCTACCCTACGGCTAAATCATATTTTTAACAGCCGCTTGTTTTCAAACACTTCCTTCATTTATACAGACTATAGTTATAAAATAAAAATTAGTGCCGCCAACAATAATTTATTGATTACTTCTAACATCCGTGATTTAAATATTAAACAGGATTTTCAATACTATATCAATGCATCCAACAAACTAAATTTTGGTATCGACCTCATTCATCACAATTTAATACCAGGCTCGGTTACTGCTACGCAACAATCCAGTTTTAATAACATTGCTTTACAAAAAAAATATAGTATCGAAAATGCCTTGTATGTATCTCACGAATGGAGTGCAACCAACAAAATTAATTTAACCTATGGCCTGCGGTTAACTTCTTTTAATGCATTGGGACCAGGTAATTTTTACAGGTATGATGCGGCCGGTAATGTAAGAGATACCACCAGCTATTCCAACGGTCAATTAGTAAAAACGTATGTAAACCTGGAACCACGTTTTGCCACCAGTTATAAGTTTGATGAAAAGCATTCTATTAAATTTTCGTACACCCGCAATGTTCAAAACATTCACTTGTTATCCAATTCAACCTCTTCTAATCCCACCGATTTATACATTGGCAGCAGTAACAATATTAAATCTGAAATAGCCGATCAGGTTGCCATCGGCTACTACCAAAATTTTAAAGAAAACATGTATGAGTTTTCTACAGAAGTGTATTATAAAAAACTGCAAAATCAGATAGATTACAAAAATGGCGCTGAATTAAGGGCAAATGAAAATGTAGAATCTCAACTATTATTTGGCAAAGGAAGAGCCTATGGGGTAGAACTATTTTTTAAGAAGAAATTTGGTAAATTAAATGGATGGATTGGTTATACTTTATCAAAAGCTGAACGGCAGTTTGATTTAATTAATACAGGCAAATGGTACAATGCCACTCAAGACAGAACGCATGAAATATCTGTAGTCGGGATTTACCAGGCAAGTAAAAAATGGACTGTTTCTGCCACATTTGTTTATTACACTGGCAATGCGATAACTTTTCCAAGCGGCAAATATAATATCAACGGTCAAACTGCTTTTTATTATACCGAAAGAAATGGGTACCGAATGCCTAACTATCACCGACTGGATATTGGTGCCACACTACAAGGTAAAAAAACAGCTAAAACTGACAGAAGCTGGACCTTTTCTATTTACAATGCTTACAGCCATGAAAATGCTTTTGCTATAAACTTTCAGACTGATAAAAACAATCCTCAGAAAACGGAGGCTGTCCAAACAACACTCTTCAAAATTGTACCTGCTATCACTTACAATTTTAAATTTTAAATCATGCAGAAATCATTCAAATTAAATTCAATAATTTATCCAATTTTAGGATGTCTGTTTGCATTGTCTTCTTGTACTAAAGTAATTGATATTAGTCTTAATAATGCTGCAACAAAACTGGTTATTCAGGGTAACATTACCAGTGTTCCGGGTATCACGACTGTTACTATTACTAAAACAATTAACTATTCACAAAACAATATTTTTCCGGCTGTTTCTGGAGCAGTTGTAAAAATAACCGACAGCAATAACGGAGATATATTTATTTTAAATGAAACCTTTGCCGGAACTTATCAAAACGCCGATTTACTTGGTACTACCAATCATACTTATTTACTAAATGTATCTGTGAATGGCGATACCTACTCAGCTGCTAGCACCATGCCGGCGCAGGTTCCATTTGATTCTATTACCTTTCAGCACAATACCGCGTTTGGAAGAAATTTAATTAACCCGATGCCCAATTTTAAAGATCCTGAAAATATTAATAATTATTATCAGTTTGTAGAGTCTATAAATGGAAAAGTAATCAATAAAATTTTTGTGTTCGATGATCGTTTAAGCGATGGCAAATATATTGCCCGGCAACTTTTTAACGATAGTGCCTACATAATGCCCGGCGATAATGTTGAATTGGAAATGGAATGCCTTGATAAAAATGTGTATGAATATTTTAAACAGTTAAGTGGTCTCGATCCAACCAATGGCCAGCCTACTTCACCTGCTAACCCGATAAGTAATATAGCTGGAGGATGCCTTGGTTATTTTAGCACTCATACCTCTCAAAAAAGAAATGCCATTGTAAAATAATGAGCCATAAAATTTAAAGGTGTATGTATTTTTTAATAGTGTTAGCCAATTTATTTTAGAGAAGTTTGTAGGGCGTTCATAAAAAAATACGATAAACTTTAAACAACTTATTAATCGTTAGCAGGAATAAAATCTTTTTTTAACAACCATCCTTTAGTATTGATCCCTTCACTGCTTGTGAATACTACATAGATAAAGTCATTCGTTTCATCCAGTTTTGTAAGGGTTATATTTCCTGCAGTTAAGTACACATTGCTCCTGTTGTTTTTATCCGGTGTGTTGTGAAAATAGGCGATGTCTATAATTTCATATTCTTTAGTAGGGTGAACATGATTTTTAAAGGAAGTTGGATTCGCCTTAAATTCAGGTTTTTTTTTGACAGGCTTCTGGTGTTCATTTGTTGCTAAATTAACACTTTTTATTACCGGAATCTTTGGCTTTTTAATTGACTTTTGAGTATTCACTACAGGAGAATCTACAGCAGCATTTAATTTATTAAATTGCTGCACCGCTGCACCTGTTTGAATATTCTTTACAGGCTCATAAAATGTTTTATAGGTTGTAAAACCAGCTAAGCCAAGCGCAATCAACAACACAATAAAAAACAAAAAATTTGAAATGCCAGTTGGCTTATAAAATCTAGCCTGATAGAATTCTTTATCTTTATTATCAACCTGGTATTGTAATTCTTTCAAAAGCGTTTCTTTCTCTGTAAGTTGTGTTTGCAGTTTAATAATTTCATTTTTCCATATTGATTCGTCTATTTGAGATATTACTGTGGCCATTGGCGCAACATTCGTACCTTTTTTTCTTTCTTCTGTAACTGTTCCCAAATAAATAAATTCCTGTAATTCATGTCCGTTCTTAAAACGTTTTACCGGATCTTTTTCAAGGCACTTGTAAATCATGCTAAGTAACCAAATTGGAATTTGCATTTCTCTTTCCTGCTTTTCATACATCAAGGAATTCGGCAGCGCTTCTCTGCGTAGCGAAATAATATCCGGTGGCAAGGTTTCCATGTGTGCAAGCATTACTGCGTTGCGTGCCATTTCTCCCTTGTTGGTTAATGGAAAAGGAACGGTACCAGTTAATAATTCAAATAATATAATTCCAAAACTATAAATGTCAGTTTCAAAAAGTGTTTCTCCGGAACTTTGTTCTGGTGCCATAAATTCTATTGCACCTGCATAGCGGATACTGGTGCGGCGTTGCTCATCGGACATAACAGATAATCCAAAATCCAGTAAGATATAATTACCCGTTCGCTCGTTAAATTTTACGTTGTTACTTTTTATGTCGCCATGCTTAATGTTGGCCCGGTGACAATGCGCCAATGCGTTGGCCAATTGATCTGCAACTTTAATGGTTTCCTTGATTGTAAAAACAGGCTCGTAAGGAGGCTTCAGCAACTCCGCCAAATCCGGACCTTCAATATATTCCATTTCAATGTAAGGAAGGTTGCCTGAGCTGGTAATACCCGAAGCAATGATACTCACTACATTTGGATTGGGAACTTCATTTACTTTTTTTAATTTCTGCACTTCATTTTGAAAAGATGCAAAATGTTTATCCTCCTCACTTTCACTGGCGATAGGCGTAGGCAAAATTTTGATGGCGGTAATAATTTCACCTGTCTTTCTTGCTTTGTAAACAGACCCCTGACCGCCCGATTTTAATGCCCCGAGATTTTCTACCCCTTCTGTTATCGTAAATATTTTTGCCATATTATCAATCATCGCCGGAATAAGTGAATTCAAGTACTGCTGAGTCGCCTAAAATTATTTGGTCTCCTTCCTGTAAACGATGACCAACTTCAATTGCCTGCATTTTTATCAATACGCCTTCAGGAGTCCGCACTTTCATTTTATTGTTGGGAGGAATACCACCTTCATCCGCAAAAATTAAAAATGAATTACTATCTGCCTCCCACGCTATATGCCCATGCTGGCGACTTACAGAACGATTCATTTCATTGGGCTTAAATGCAATGGCATTTTTTCTCACGTAGCTTCCGGCAGCCTGCACCTTTGCTTCTCTGCCAATATTTATTCTTCCATTTGATGAATCAATTGCGTAGGTTTCCTTTTCTGCCTCGCCATTTAGTACTTTAATAAATGCCTGGTTGTTTTTATTACTAAGACCCGATTTTTTTGTTGATATAAAAACTGCCGCATTGATATCTTTTATAAGATCGGCCTGTGGTGGAAATTTATCTGTAAAAACAATATCAAATTTGAAAGAAGGAGACAATGTAATTGCGTAGTCATCTGCTATTTTTTGCACCTCTTCTGTTTTGAATTTACCGGGAATACTTAAAAATATGGCAGCTTCATACAAATGTTTATCTGCATCGCTGCAATTTATAAAAAGATAAACACCCATAATATTGGCTCCTTCCCCACCCTGTACCCTTTGCAATTTTTCTTTTATACACTGTGATAAAATATTGCGGATTGCTTTTACGTCAAGTGGACGTTCTTTAAATAAATTGAACATAACTATTGCTTTTTAATAAATTAATTTTATCACACTACAACCCTAAATGATCCTGTTTATTCATTTGATTATCACTTATCATCGAACCTTCCAGCTTTTTTAAAGCATCAAAGCTTTTTATATAATTGCGTTCAATTAATATTGGTACAATATGTTTACCTGCTAACCTTACTGCATCGCTCGAACCCTTTGCACCTTCAATGCGTATACAAACCACTAAGTGTCCCTGCCCTTTTACTTCAGGTGCAAAAAAAACATACCAGCCATCATTGATACTTTCGCCTTTAACAATCCTTTCAGGTGTGCCGGTTTTACCCGCAACCAATATCCCCAGCTTTGTCTTTTTTGGAGCGCTTTGCTCTCTCATATAAGTTGACAGGTATTGCGCATACAGCGAATCTTTTACAAGCGCAACGCCTGGTTTAGCAGTCATCGCTTCTCCGTTAATATTTAGTACATACCTGTTAGGCATCAGTACACCATTGTTTGCAATGCCTGCTGCAATCCTTGCAATAGCAGCAGGTGTTGCTACCAATTCTCCCTGTCCCCATGCCATACCTGAAACGCCTATGTCCCTTGTGCGGCGAATATTTTCGGGGTTATACCGGCTAAGACTTTTAAATTCTGTTTCTCTCCATAACGTTCGCCACTTTTGCTGCTGTGCAGTATTGTTGGTTTCATTTTCAAAATAATAACCGCCAACACCATGTAAAAACATCCCAGATTGCATGTACAAGGTGGTCATCTCTTCCTGTAATTTTTCTTCGTTGGCAAGCCGTATAAAAAATGAATTGTTAGATTTTACAATGGCACGTTCTATCGTAATCATACCTGCTTCATCCGGTTCTGGACCAGATACCCGAATCAAATCTTTTGGATAAACCCTGATTGTTTTTTTTGCTGCAGTAGCACCCAGTTTATTAAATGCTGCCAGGGCAGTAACCAGTTTTGCAGTAGAGCCCGGTTGCGAGGCATGGGTAAAACCAATATCTGTATTCACGTTCCAGCCAGACAATTTATTTATTTCATTTGCAGATAAACTTAGTTTTTCCCAATCATTCACCGGTGGCAATGGCCAACAGGCAGATGCAATTACGTCTCCCGTATTATCTTCCATCACAACCACCGAAACTCTTTTTCTATTTACACTGTCATCTCCCTGTATAGCCAATGCTATTTTTGTTTGTAAAACAGCATCCATCGTTAGCGTAACATCTCTATTGCGTTTTTTAAACAAGGCAACTTCATGGCTGTTGATACCTGCCGCTAACATATCAGCAAGTGCAGTATAATTTCTTTTTGTTACAACCATTTCGGTTTCCGTAGCGGGCAAAAATCTTTCCGCACGAAAACGATTGGCACTTACCTGGTATTTTACAACAGGTGCAGGAAATCCCCTTAATTCAGCAGCATGAGCATATTCTGCGAAATAACCATTGGAGCCTCCTGCAAAAATTCCTGTGTTAGCATCTCCCGTCCAAAAAAACATATGCTCACCAAAAGGATAATACCTGTCCAGTCTTTTATAGGCCAGTGATTGTATATTCTCCACAGGTATTCCAAGTGCAATCATTGTATCTTTTTGATCATGTACAAGCTTTGCATCACTCGATGCCAGTAATTTTCCATTCCTGTCGAATACATTACCTGCCTGCAACCTGGCCATTAAAATACTGATGCGTGGGTTATAACTGTATATCCTGGCACCGCTGCGATCAGCTACCAACGATGGTTCTACAATCCACTTTTTTTGATTGAGTGTATAACCGGATACATTTATTACAAGCAGAATAATTGCCACACAGGCTGCCAGCAAAGCAGGCAGCAAATTTTTATCTTGCCTTTGCGTAATGTATTCCATTTGTACCTGCGTACCACTATGCCGGGATACACTCAATAAAAATCCTGCGGCAAACATACTGCACAATAACGAAGTACCCCCGTAACTGGTAAAAGGCAACGCCACACCAGATAAGGGCAATGCCCCCGTAGAACCTCCAGCAATTAATAAAAATTGTACAAAAGTCCCAACACCAATCCCTGCGCATAAATAAAATAAAAAAGGTACCCCCGACTGTCTTCCAATTATAATTGAGCGATGTAAATAAATTAAGAATAAAATAAAAATACAGGTGATACCAGCCCATCCAAACTCTTCACCAATGGCCGGTAAAATCATATCTGTATGCGCTTCAGGAATTGTCTTGGCAAAACCTTCACCAGCTCCCTGCCCTGTAATACCGCCGGTTGAAATTGCCCAGATACCATTGGCCACCTGATCTCCACCATACACCTGGTTGTTCCAGGCATCAGACCAGATGGCTTTTCGATCTATCAGTCTTTGTATTGGGCCAGGTATTATTTTTGCAAGCACAGGTATCTTGTCCAATAATAAAAAGCCACTCACCACTACCAGCGCCATCACTGCAGATTCACTTAATTTCCTTTTAGCAATCAGCATGTACAAGGCGACAGCTGCAGCAGTAATACAGGTTGCATACCATACATTTTTTAAGATCCAGGTTGCAATAGCATACAGTACCATCGATGCCACAACCTGCATAAAATCTCCTCTTGAAAAAGAAAAAAGTATGATGAAGGTGAAGCAGCATACTATGGCAGGACCAAGATCTCCCAACACTAAAAACAATAAAATAATTGTAACAATTGCAATGACTGCAAACACAAAAAATGAAAGCCTTTTTTTAAAAGAAGGATACGCAGCAATAAACTTTTCATTTTTTGCAAAGAAGCCTGCAAGGAAAATAATTACCATGTATTTAACTAACTCACTCGGCTGAAATACGAAAAGATTTATCTTAACGCCGCTGCCTTCCGGACCGGTACCAAATAAAATAGTAAGGAATAATAACCCTGCTACAGCAAGCGCCCATGGCCAACCGTTTGCTGCTTTTTTATTGTTATTAAAAATAAATAAACGGTAGAAGCCAGCATCTGGTGTAAACTTTTTAAGATTGATAAACTGTAATATTAATATACCAGCTAGACCAATACAGAAATAAATAAAAGTACTTTTTGCCAGAAAGCGGTCACGCAATGGATCCTGTAAACTAAAGAGCGTTATAAAAGAAATGCCTGTTAAAATCATTATAACAGGTAGAAGTAGCTGATCTGTAGCAGGAAAACGAAATGTAAAGATTAAATGCAGCAACAGGAAGGCGGCAAAAAAAGTGATTGAAATAACCCGGAACCATTTGTTTACTTCTTCCGGAGTTCTTACTAAAAATGCTTTTTCTTTTTTGAATGTGCTAAAATCCTTTGCTGAGAAAAGTCGCATGGTGTGTGGCGACTGAACAAAATTAAAACCTGCATCTCCCTGTAATTTCTCTATGCCTTGCGAACGACCAAATTCATAGCCAGGCTGCAGCGGAATAATTTCGTACGATTTGTTTTCAGGAAGACCCAAAAAACTATATTTACCAGTAGCATCTGTACGTGCATAGGCATTAAATGAAAGCAATTGCAGGTTTTTAGCGGAGTCATAGATATACACTTTTCTGATACCATCTTTAAATTGAATCACATTGTTTTCAGTTTCATAACCATCAGATGAAGTACTACTATCCTGCGATATCAATAATTTGAGCCTTACCAACGCACCGGAAACAGCTTGAGCATGTTCGTTTTTAATGATGCCGGAAATATGGTATTTCCCTATAGCAACATTGGTTTGGGATGTAACCGCCAAAGGTTGCTTTTTTTCTTTTTCAAATGATATGGAATCCCTTTCTGAAAAGCCTAATAAATTTCTTGATACTACCACCCTTCTTTTAAATGATTTCCCTCCGTTTAAAAAAGCTTCCTCTGCATTTACAAAAAAAAATTTCTTATTCAATTCCCCGAGGTTATCCAGCTTTGAAGCCTTATCCTTTGCCAACGATACAGCAGTTGCAATGAATGCGATATCTTTTGGATCCTCATAATATAACCCTTTTTTCAACAGGCTTTTCATACTTTCAGCAGACTTACCGGCATTTAAGTTTATCATAGTGCCATTTTCAATCCGGATGTTTACTTCGGCAAAATCACGTTGCAATACGGTGAACAATTTCCAAAAAAGCAAGCCCATAATAATACCAATGAGCAGCAGGCAAATACGTTCAAGCTTTCTGTTTTTAAACCATTGGAAAAGAGGCAACATTGAAAATTATTTATGGGTTGAATTGGTTATAAATATTGAATCTTTAATCCTTCCGGATACAACTGAATCAGCGAATGATAACGAGTACTGTATAGGTATACGGCAATTAATGAAGCGTATGTTTTTAAAAGTGATATTGTTTTTTTGTACAGCAATAGCAACATCAAAATTTTTTAATATAAAACTATCGAGTACAATATTTTTGGCTGATGAACTTATAATGAGTGCAGGTCCTTTGTACAAGCTATCAGCTAAAATAATTGTACCATTACCCTTAAGATAAAAACTATCTGTATGGATTACAATCGCATCTGTAATTTTCAGCACACTTTCATTTGCATCCAATGCATAGGTTTTAATCGAATCGCTGGCATGTGAAATTAATTGAAGCAGTTGCTCATTTTTTTTCTTTACGTCCTGAATGGGTAAAATATATTTTGCAGTTTGTTGAGTATTTCTTTTTACTGCTATTGTAAAGACACCTACCAATAGGGCAATAAAAAATATTATTAAGAATGCAATTCGGCTAAGACTACCTTTTTTTGTACGGACTATCTTTTGAATTGGTATTTCCACTTTTGTAACAACCTTAGATATAACTTCTTCTCTTTTTCTTTCAACAAGTATGGGTACTGGCTTTTGTGCTGGTTGCTTATTATTTTCCACTAACACTGCGGTTATATTATCATTTCCTCCAGCAGCATTGGCTGCATCAATTAATGCTTTTGCTTTTTCGGCCAAGGTCTTTTCTACTGTCAGTATAGAAATAATGGTAGCAGAGCTAATCATATCGGTAAGTCCATCACTGCATAAAAGAAGTACATCACCCGAAAGAAAAGGAGATTCGCCAGTCTCAATAAAATCAGCTGCGGCAGTAATATCATCTTCAAATCCCAATGCCTTATTTATTTCGTTGCGCCTTGGATGCCGCATAGCTTCTTCCTCTGATAACTTGCCAGATTCCTCCAAAAAACCAACCGCGGAATGATCCTTTGATATTTTTATCAGCGATCGATCCCTGAGCAGGTAAATCCTGGTATCGCCGACATGCGCATACCAAAACTTGTTGTTTTTTATATCCGCCACCGCACATGTAAGTACGCAAGCCATGCGCTCATTGTTAGTCCCTGCTTTTTTTTGCTGATTAATTTTTGCATTGGCAGCAACAATGGCTAGCTGAAGGGTTTTAACTACATCTTCCGAAAGCGTCTCTAATTTTTTCATGATAACAGACCGGGCGATTGCAGCAGCAATATCCCCACCTTCGTAGCCGCCCACACCGTCGATAACACAGGCTACCAGAAAACGTTTGTCGATAATTTCCCTGACAAAAAAAGTGTCCTCATTTTTATCCCGTCGTTTACCCTTATCCGTAATGCCATAAAAATATTCAGCCATTTTTGTGCGTTTGTTTTATGTCAGAAAAATGTGCTATCAGCAACACTACGCTAATTACCAATAATCCTATCGCCAATAATTTATCCATCTTATACTTTAAATATGTTGATAGAAACAATACCATTCAAAACAATTCTTGAGTTCAAGGGAAGCTCTGTCCATGTTGGCGCATCCACAATGCTGTTTGTTACTTCATTTTCATTAACAATAGTCTTTTCACCGAAAGAAGCAAGAAAAAATTTATCTGTATTTTTATCATACCGTATTGATAGATGCGGTGTAGATACCCATTCGGAAGGAATGCGAAAAACGCTGTGCTGTTCTGGCTTTTCATCTATTCCAGCAACAATAATAGTTTCTGCTTTTATAAGGTATTCCAGCTTCTTTCCGGCATATTGTTTATCAGGGAGGGTAGCTTCCAAACGAGCCAGGTACCTTGGAATTTTGGCATCATTTACATCGCCCAATACCAGGCTTTCGTTCCATGGAATTTCGTAATAACCATCGCTGTAAAAAGTAAAGTCATTTAAAATTTCATCTGCAATATCTAATGTTTGCGCAATTCCAGTTTGGCGGGGAATAAAAGTAACCCGCAGATTTTCTTCTTTTTGCTGAACAGTACCCGGTAAAAGTTTACCAATAAAACTCTTATCCCCTTTCTCGTAATCGGGATGGGAAACAAAACGAAAAACCCACTTATTTGCAGATGCAGTTACTTTTTTTCCTTTTTGCCTGTGCTCCTTTAATATGCCATAAAATGCTTTTACAGATTCTTTTATAATAAGTGAAAATATGCCCCTATTGTTATCCATAAACTTATTATAATCAGGCGGACTGAAACAGATAATATATTCATGATAAAAAATAATCCTGTCTGCAAATGAAAGTTCAGTAACCGATTCCTGAAATTTTTCAATAATATATTTATAAACAAGATCCGGTGTCATAAAAGACGTTTCAGTAATACCCGTTTCTTTTTTTAGAAACCAGTTATGTACTCCGGTGCGTTGCCAGAACGTAGGTTTTGTAGTGGTATGCATGAGCAATTCTTTTATTTTAAAGCTTGGCGAACAGTTTAATGATATAAGAAAATACATAGCTCTCCTTACATCTTATAGTGTTACCGTAAATTTTGTGCAGTAAAATTTTATGCCCTTGTGCTATTGTTTAAATTTAAAATTGTTTCTCCTACTATAGAAAGTGATTTGGTAATTATGGCCAATTTAAACCAAATTGAATATTGGTTAAAAAAATCAATAATTATTTGAGAGATGAAATTAACAGACAATTTCTTAACGTATTGCCAAAGTTGATTGCCTATTTAGTGAAAGAAAGCATAAAATTTTGAATGAATGTTAGAGATGCCATTCAATGTCGGGTTAGTGCTAAACTAATTGACTTATGAAACTCGGTTTAAAATTTCAGCCTTTTTATTTGCAGCCTTAATTTTTTTGCTTCTTTTTTTATCAAGTAAAAAAAGAAAAGAGGGTCTAATACAATATTGTAATGGCTTAGCGAACTAAATGCTTATTAATAAAAATTTATTGTGTCAATCAACTTATATTATCAAAAATTATCTATTCAGTCTCAACTGCTATTTCAATTGTAACTTTAAGTATCTATAGATTTTTTATATAAAAAGAATTGGTACAGTTTATTTATAAAACATTCTTTAAACTTTTAATACATCAGCCATGTTTAACAAAGAAATTTATAGCAGTCGACGCAAACAATTGAAAAACCTTGTTGGCACCGGAATTGTTTTATTGATTGGCAATGAGCAGAGCAGTATGTCGTTTAAAGACAATTGGTATCCTTACCGGCAGGACAGTTCTTTCCTTTATTTTACCGGACTTGATGTACCTGGACTTGCCGCCGTAATAGATATTGATAAAGATAAAGAAGTAATTTTTGGAGAAGCTAGTGGCGTTGAGGATATTATATGGAATGGACATAACCCATCTTTGCAAATAATGGCATAACTTTCAGGATGCAGCACCATAAAGCCTTTTAAAGAATTGGGCGCTTTTATTAAAACAGTCAACAACAGCAAACAAACCATTCATTATTTGCCGCCTTACCGGCCAGAACATACGCTTGTACTGAGTCATTTATTATTAAATTCCATTAACTAATATTACAGCATCAGTATCAACAAATCTTATTAAAGCAGTAGTAGCACTTCGTTCTATAAAGGATGAGGAGGAAGTGGAAGAAATAAAAAAAACGGTCGCCATAACTGAAGCAATGCTGCTTGCTGGCCTGCGTGTTAGTCGTGCAGGTTTAACAGAAGCACAGATAGCCGGGCAAGTACAAGCAGTGGCAATTAGCGGCGGCGGCAACCTTTCTTTCCCTACGATACTAACAACTCATGGAGAGATATTACACAATCATTATCGCAACCATATTTTATCAGCAGGTAAAATGGTTTTATTGGATTGCGGTGCAGAAACAGCCCTGCATTATGCCGGCGATCTTACCCGTATATTTCCTGTAGATGCTACTTTTTCACCTTTGCAAAAAGATGTGTATAACATTGTATTGAATGCGCTACAAACTTCCGCCACAGCACTACTACCTGGAAAATTATTTAAAGACGTTCACTTGCTTGCAGCAGAAAAACTAACCGAAGGGTTAATTGCATTGGGCTTGATGAAAGGAGATGCAACAGAAGCGGTTGCTGCAGGTGCACACACATTATTTTTTCAATGTGGATTCTGTCACATGATGGGACTTGATGTACACGATATGGAAAACTTGGGCGAACAGTATGTTGGTTATACGCCTGAAATGAAAAAAAGCAGTGCGTTTGGTTTAAAGAGTTTACGACTTGGCAAGGCATTGGAAAAAGGCTTTGTAGTAACTGTTGAACCCGGACTTTATTTTATTCCGGAACTAATGGATATATGGGCAGCAGAAAAAAAACTAACACAGTTTATTAACTACAATCAATTAGCTTCTTTTAGAAATTTTGGCGGCATTCGGATTGAAGACAATTACCTTATAACACCAACAGGCAACGAACTGCTGAACACTATTTTACCAAAAAAGGTAGCAGAAATTGAAGCCATTAGAAATGAGGCTTTAAGGTAAATACTTATTTTTAAAAGTTACCTGATGATTTATAATTATTGGAAGAAGAAAAGATTTTCCATGTTGTATAATTAATATTTTTTAATTATGCGCTTCATCAATTGGATTTTATCAATCCGCTCACATCGCCTTTTACTATTTTTGCATCATACAAAGGACCAGCTGAATTTTGTGCTTTGGGAACAAATTTTATTTTTGCGGTCAATTTATACTTCGTTAAATCCAACGAAATGGGATAGGTAATCTCATAAAATTTACTGGACTTGTATTTATTTAAATCTTCCGTGGCTATCTTAATATCATTTATATAAATATCAAATATCCTGCCTCGGTTATCCATACCCCAGTAAGTACAAACCAATGTATTATTTGCTGATGGATCTACTTTCATCGTAAAAGAAAAATAACCGCTATCCGCTGCCATTCTCCATTTACGGTTGTGTTCATCTCCTGTCGTAGTTTTTTCACCAACAAGCTCATGATCCCTTTCCGGCTGCATTTCGCCGATGCGTATATTGTCAACAGTTCTTGCTTCCAGTTCCTGCTGTTTCATTTTTTCTGCTTCGTATATTTTTTTCTGCACTGTCCATTGCTGTGGTGTAAATACATCCCAGTAAACGGTATAATGTTCATTGGCTGTTGTATTAAAAGGAATGAGCTGTACAGGTTTTGCTGTAACTGTACTCGAGGTCTGAAAAACTAGGGTCTGATTTGGTACAGGCTGTATCCATTTACCGGCATCTGTTTCACCTGTAACAAAAACCGGCACATCCAATGGATCGGGCTCTTTATCTCCCAATACACCAGCTAACAATACCGGGCCATAAAATACCGCTTTACGGTTTACATTGTCGGGCATTAACTCTGTGTAAAAATGCAATGGTGAGATGAATTCTATCTTGTCATTGTTCACCCACTTTTTATTCAACACAATGTAACCTTCTTTATCAGCCAATACTTTTTTTAAAGTACCATTGATGCTTACCTGCACGTTTTGAGCCCAATGTGGCTTACGGATGCGGATGGAAAAACTGGTTGGTACTTTTGTGGTAATGGTAAAAGTTGTTTTATCTGTAGAAGGCAAACCACTCTCTTGTTTAATCGAAATATTTTTTTCTTTCCAGTTTAAAACAGAAGGAATAAAAAGGTTTACATATAAGCTGCCATCCTTTCCACGATAGTAATATTCTCCCCATATTTAACATGGTTCTCCATACCTGTTCCCACACAGCAGGTAAAGGAATTAAACTCTTCACTGTATTCTTTTTTACCGCCCATTCTCAACGATACAAAATAAGTAACCATGCCTGTTGTATGATTCTGTGATGCCAGAATATGATTGTACAACGCCTTCTCATAATAATCCATTAACGCTGCTGAAGGATTGATTACAAAAAGTTCCCGGGTTAATTTCAACATGTTGTAGGTGTTGCATGTTTCAGTGGTGTTGGCTGTAAGCCGGTCATTCAGTTTATCCGGCTCACTTAAATATTCATAATTGCTGTTGCCGCCTGTTGCATAAGAATGATGCTTTGTAACTGTTTCCCAAAAGAAAGCTCCAATATCTTTATCTCTTTTATCACCGGTTAACTGGTATCTTCTTGCACTGCCAATTACTTTTGGTATTTGTGTATTGGAATGTTTGCCGGGTAACACATCGTTTCCTGCGGCTAAAGAATCCAGTAATTTTTTGTCATAAAAACGGTAAGAGAGATCAAGGTATTTTTTATTGCCGGTAATTGCATAGGTGTTTACCAATGCATCGTTCATTCCGCCATATTCTGTAACCAGCATTTTTTGAAAAAGCGAATCGCTTAAATTTTTTGTAATTTCGCTGACCCAATTGGCAATACCTTCATTCACCTTTAAAGCTTTTTGGTTATTGGTATACAGATAAACATCCAGCAAGCCGCCCATAATTTTATGAACTGTGTACCAGGGAGACCAGGCGCCATTTAAATCAAATCCACGGGAACGAATATCGCCTTGAGAAACACTGAGCCACAAAATGTCTTCATTGGGTATTGCTCCAATATAGCCAGTCTTTCTAGCCTGCTGGCATTCATCCAGTTCATCAACAATATAAGTGGCTCTTTTAAGAAATTCCTTATCGCCTGTTGCTGCATAATGCAAAGCCAGTGCAGATAAATAATGTCCCAATGTATGTCCGGCAAGGCCTGATGTTTCCCATCCTTCATATTTTTCGCCTTTGGCTTTTAATCCGGCGTGGACCCTAAAATCTGACAGCAACCGATCCGGTTCAATTTTCAACAGGTAATTTACATCCGCCTTCCTTGCTTCCGTAAAAGGGCCATCCAACAACTTTACATCACTTACATTAAATGCATAAGCCTTCATATCCACTATAGGCTTTACTTTCATTTTACTATCTTTCCATTCAGGCACATAAGTCTGGCTAAAAGTATTGGTGCAACAGGCAAGCAAGACAGCACATATCAAATAAGTTTTTTTCATATAATTTTATCTGGCAGGTTTAGGCAATTTATTTTTTACCATCTATATTTCTTTCTTCAACATCGTTGTGTCACTCCCTTGTACTGCATACCATTAGGGAGCTTTGCACAACTTATAACCGGTAACAAATACAACAGCTAACATTCACAAAAATTATTTTCAATAAGTCCCCCAATAATTATAAGCTACCTTACTTAAAAAGGTTATGGTAGCTTATAAAAACGCCAGTTGGTTTTATAGTCTTCCTTTAATAGCTGGTTGGTTAAAATATTTCGCAACATTTCTACCGGCATTGAATTTTGTTGTAATACCACATCATGAAATTGTTTGAGGTTCATTTTATTCGGACCAACCATTTCGTTTTTAAGTGCCATAAACTGCAATCCTCCCATCATATAAGCAACCTGGTACAAGGGGCTGTAACCTCCAACAAAAGACCGGCGTACTTCACCTTCAGCATTGGCCCTTTCATGACCCACCCGATCAACCAAAAAATCAATACATTGTTGCGGCGACCATTTACCCATGTGGTAATTGAGCGAAAAAATAATTCTTGCACAACGGTGCATCCGCCAAAAAAGCATGCCAATGCGGTCTTCAGGCGATTGTGGAAAGCCTTCGTTCCATAAAGTCATTTCCCAGTACAATGCCCAGCCTTTCGTCCAAAAAGGAGTGAAATAATTACGGTAGGTGTTTACATGCTCATTCATAAACTGCTGCAGGTAATGTCCCGCTATCAGCTCATGGTGTACGGTGGCTCTTGAAAAATGAGGATTGTTGCCCCGCATACTCATCATTCTTGTATCATACTCCATCGTGTTGGTTGGATAGGAAACAGCAAATTCTTCCCCGCCGTAAAAGAAGGGATTTACCAATTGCTGTTCCGGTGTCATCATGGCTATGCGCCAGGTTTCTTCTGCCAGCGGAGGAATCGTAATGAGGTCTTTTGTCTTTAAAAATGCAATAGACTCATTGTATAATTTTACCATTGCCTGGGCCTGCTCTCCGGCAGGTACAAAACTCTGTTTCACTTTTTCCATAGCTGCTTCCAATCTGTTCCAAAGCCCATTTCAGCAGTGGCTTTCAGCATTTCCTTATCGCACCACGCAAATTCTTTATTAGCCACCTGTATCAGTTCTTCTGGTGTGTAAGGAATCATTTCATAATTCAACTGGCGAACAATTTCCTCCCGGCCAATTGGATAGCCAACAATACCACTTGAATCTTTATTGGGCGCATTTTTTTCGGCATTGGTTTTAAAAGCAGCGCCGTAGGCTGTCAACGAACTATCTAATTTTTTATAGGTATCGGGTACCCACCAGCTAAACAACGGATCGTAGCCATTGTAAAAGGTAAATACATTTTTTGCAGCGGCCTGCAATCCTTTAAGGATGATGGAAGCCCTGCGGCTAGTGTTAACCGTTATAGTCTTTTCAGCCAGCAGTTTTGTTTTTAATTGCAGCAATTGTTTATTGATGAAAAAAAAATCAGCTGCCACATTTTTACCATCCACCGCACCACCACGACGAAGTATTTTTTCAAGCGCATAAATAGAATCCGCAAAAGGAAACCATTGCTGTACGGCAGCATATTCCTTTGCTTCAGTGTTGGCGTCAAAAACATTCTCATCCAGATCTCTTTTGATTAAAATATAATCAGCCTTATAGCCCTGTGGCAGCGAAGCAAAACTTATTTTATTTAGTTTGCCTATATAATCTTCTGCCAGCCTTTTATAGCGTTCTCTTTTCTCCGGTGAGCCGGTTGCCACATACACCCTGTTTAATGCATTCACATCTGCATAATAGCTTTGGATGATATTAGGCATCTCATTGCAGGGCACGTATACTGCACTCATTTGTGCAAAAAGAATTGGAGCCACAAAAATGATCAAGGCGATACTGAAAAAGATTTACGCATGCTGAAGGGTTTTATATTGGTAAGTATATAATTTTGCATACAGTGAAAAAATTAGCCGTTCTGGCGATTTAAGTCAATAAATTAATTAGTTAAAGGACTAATAATATATTAAACACTATACCACTTAAACAACCAATCATAAAAAGCTAAAAATGTTCCGGGTTAAAAGCAGCTTCATCTGCCAGTTACAACTGCTTTCATTTTTCTTAATTAGATATTGATCAATTTTATTACTAAATAATGCTACAATTCGTAAGCACTATATTACCTGAAACCCGAATGCATAAGGATCATCTTCTTCGTCAATACTGATTGTATTGTACCCGAAGATCCTTGCCCAGCCTTCTATGCCAGGTTTAATGGCGGGCTTGCCTGCTACCGTTGTTTCTTCTTCAATAGTGCCGTTAAATTTGGATCCAATGATACTTTCGTGTATAAATACATCGCCTTTTTTTAATTTGCCTTTGGCATACCATTGTGCCATACGTGCCGATGTACCAGTGCCGCACGGACTGTGATCAATGGCTTTATCGCCGTAGAAAACAGCATTTCTTGCTGTGGAAGTTTTATCCAGTACAGCACCCGTCCAAAGTATGTGGGAACAGCCGTTGATGGTTGGATTATCAGGATGTACAAACTCATATTTTTCGTTGATATGTTTGCGCAATTCCCTTGCCCATGCAATTAATTTATCGGCGCCGTACTGCTCGATTCCCTTAAAGTTTTTCTGTACATCAACAATAGCATAAAAATTACCGCCATAAGAAACATCTATTACCAATTCACCCAACTCCGGACATTCAGCAGTTAATTCGGTAGCCGCCAGATAAGATGCTACGTTAGTAAGCTTTACACTTTTAACTTTTTTCCCTTCTTTAATATAACTGATCAACACCAGGCCTGCTGGTGCTTCCATGCGGATGATGCCTGGTATTTTCGGAGTAATTAATCCTTCTTCAATGGCGATGGTAATGGTGCCGATAGTGCCATGGCCACACATGGGTAAACAGCCACTTGTTTCAATAAATAAAACTGCCACATCATTCGCTGGGTCGTGTGGTGGATATAAAATACTACCACTCATCATATCATGACCACGGGGTTCAAACATCAGTCCTTTTCGTATCCAGTCGTATTCTTTTAAAAAATGCTGGCGCTTTTCACTCATGTTGCTGCCCTGCAAAAAAGGGCCACCGCCTGCAACCAATCTTACCGGATTACCACAGGTATGCGCATCAATACAAAAGAATTTTTTTATAACCATCAGTTGGATAATAATTATTTTTTAATGAAATATTTTACTGACCTCAACCTAAACAAAAATGTTGATTTTATTCAACTTTATTGGCAGTTAAATTTAAAAATATTTTTTACCACAACTATATACTTGGTATTTTATTGAAACAAAAATTGTAGCTAAAACTAGCAACCCTATTAAAAAAGTACAAATTAGTAATCTGACGTAGAGATGAGCTAAAATAATGTTTTACATTGTTTGTTAGTGTAAATAACGACTTATTGTTTAAGCTGCGAAACGGTTTAGCAAATTAATAAAGCGGCTGTATTGGCAACAACAACATTAAGCCATCTATCCAATTGGTAGCGACCTCTTTTGCAATATAAATGGCAGTTTTTATGTATCATTTCTCCGCCGTCGTTCCACTCATTAAAAAATAGTCAAGATTTTCGCAAAACCATTAGACTAATTTTCTTTGCCAGGCTGGCATACTGCCCAACTTTATAATATCGGCTTTTTTTGTTTGCCTGTAGTACCTCCTCTCTGCTACTTTTACTTTTAGGCTCCAGGGCCTGTCTTTTTGCTCTTTAGCGTGACGAGCCAGATAATATTTCTATTTTGTAATCAATACCCGTTCAGCAAATTTCTTTCCGGCAGTTTGCAAAGTAACGATATACATTCCTGTAGATAATGTTTGTACAGGGATGTTAATTTTATTTCGTTCGCTGGTAATGGTTGTTTGTAACAATTTTTGCCCCAGCACATCATAGATTACAATTGTTTGCCCGATGCTGAAACCAGCTTTAAAGGTAACATTTATATTGTCTTTTGCAGGATTTGGAAACACAGAAAAATCTTTTATATTCACAAAATCCGGCGGTGTAAATAACTGAGCGGTGGGTATACTACTTCTTGCAATAACTGGTCCGCTCCATTCTAATTTACAAACAGCATCCCCTCCATTCTCGTAATACTCTATTTTTATAGTATATTTTTTACAGGCCTGTAAAACAACAGTTGCAGTAGATTCTGTTGCACCCTGATCTATCCATTGATTAATCAATAGCTGCCCATTCACCCAAAGCCTGACGCCATCGTCGGCAGTTACATAAAAAGTGTAGGCACCGGCATCTAGTGTTTGTACTAAGCCTGTAAACCTGGCTTTAAAATTATCATTGCTGATGTTTGCAGGACTGCCCCCAGCCCAATTAAAATCTACAGTCGGTATTGTAAGTGAGGCGGTAGCCATTGCAGGAAAATCATCCTGCGGCTTGCTATTGCTAAAGTATTCTGCTTTAAGCCCAACACCATCACTGCTGCATGCAACTGTTGCTGCAAATAATTGCGTAGCTGGAATGTTTTGTTTACAAATACCTGCAGTACTCCATTGCAGTATGCAGCTGGCAGCTGCAGTGTTACTGTAATATTCAAGCCGTATATCGTATTTAGTATTTTTTTGAAACAAGATATTTGCAGTATTTACTGTAACAGGCTTGTCCGTCCAGCTATCAATGATCAGCTTATTATTGATATACAAGCGTACTCCATCGCTCGCTATTGTGTACAGGGTGTACATCTCATCAGTGAGGGGTTTAATCATTCCTGTCCATTTTGCTTTAAATATATCATTGCTTATTGTAGCATCAGGACTTGTACTGCCCCAGTTGAAATTTATCTGCCCATCCAATCTTAGTATAACGGGTGCATCATCAAAACCGGCAGCGGCAGTGGAGTTGGTAAAATATTCCCCTTTTAATCCATTGCCGTTTGCATAAGTAAATGTTGTAAGTGCGCCACTGCATTTTGAGCCATACACTTTAAGATCATTTGAAAAAGTTGGCACGTACACTTTTCCATTGGCAATAGTTGGCGAATTGAATTTTGCAAATCTCCCCAATGTATTACTGGTGTTCATATCGCTGTTCCATATTTCACCAGCAGCTACATCTGTTGCATAATAAGCTGCTATAGTGCCCGGCCTAACCTGATTATTTGCATTGCCGCTTGAGGGGAAACATGCCCATACAATTGCCGATGCAGCATCATTGCCGTTTGAAGAAATAGACAACATTGCACCAGGCATACCATTATCTAAATTTCTGTTGCCCTGTTTAAAATTATTATTGAATGAATTGCTTACCCTGTTCAGGGTAAATTGTCGCATTTTAAAAGTTTCTGCCCAGGCATACACGTACTCATCATTGCCCAGCTTTGCATATATAGGAGACCCATGCACATGTACATAGCCTTCTCTCGCCGGATTAAATTCCAACGTATCTACTACCTGTGTATTCGCCGCAGTAAGTCTGCCCATTTTGTTGTAATCTACCACATATGAAATGCCTTCTTTAGAACCAGAAATAGTGAGTGAACTGTTAGGAACAAGAAGCACACCATCACTGCCATAATCAAGATCAAGCTTGTCTAAGTAATCATAATTAGAAGGTGTAAACCAATCAAGTACCTGCAATTGGGGAGATAATTTTATAAGGCTCTCGCTTCTTCCGTCGATAAGGTTATTATTATCTGCACTGGTGGTGCCGTTGCCGGTTGCCACATACAAGTTTCCATCGTCGCCAACCGATATTCCCTGACCAGCCATCCAGATACCACCTGCCCAACCATTGGGTGTGGTGTTGTACGTGTATTGCAAAGAAAGAGTGGTAGCATTGTAGCCAAGTATCCATCCATGATACGGGCCCCAATCGCAATGTGATGCTGATGCTATATACACTACATTATGATACAGCAACAATGCAGGCCGCTGGTTAGAATATTTAGCATCATAATTTACAACCCCATTGCTATTTCCATCACCATTACCATTTACGGATGCTATTATTTTTTGTGGACTGCCTGTTTTATGCAGGCCCGTATTGATATCTATTGCATTGAGGTAATGATAAAAATTGCCTGCGGCGTCAATGGTTTTTGAAACCACATACAACGTGTTTGAATTTGTATCAATTACCGGTGTACCTACAATACCCATCCGGCCACTGAAATCACGGTAATTACCGCCACATGGTTTGCCAAACACGAGATCCTGTAAATCATAAATATCAGGCGCTCTTTGCCCTGCAGGGTTAAGGCTTACCTGCCACAAAGGAGCCCCGCTGCTTACATCATCTGCGTTAAAAGCATACACAGTATTATTTACTGTGGCAACATAAACAACACTACCAGTAAAACCGTTGATGGTACGCTGCCCCACCACCAATGGTTGTGCGTAAATCTGATCGTCAACTGCTAAATTACCAAGCAGTCCAAATGATGCTGCAGAAACATTGCCCGGGGAAAGCATTGTTTCCTTATCATTCCACCCGGTGCGATACAGGTTATTGTGCTGTGTTACTACTGATATTTTATTTTGAGCAAAGCAGGGGGAAAATGAGACAAGAAGGATGAAACAAAAAAAAAATTGCATGGCAGTGGTTTCGTTAGAGGCTAAAAGTAGTTAAAAAAATGTTGTAAACGCTACTTACCATACGATAAATCATTGGGTGAATGTTCGCTTAAGTAAGGCCGCCAGGATGTAAATATTCAGCCGAAATACTTTAGAAACAAACAAATACCTGCAAACGTTTTATGAATGATGGTAAGCTAAAGAAGCCGTGTAAATTTCAAAAAATAATGTTCAGGTTTAAATTGCTGATTACGCCAATTTGTATATTATTATTAACCTTATTAAATAGGCTTGTTTAATTAAACCTGGTATACATATCAATTACTCCAATCGCTTTTTTACAGGTATAATTTCAACTAAAATTTTCACGCAGCGCTTTGTACTATTTAGTAAATCAAGCCAGTATTAATTTTTACTAATCCTAAACAATATACCTGAATCTGTTACGGCATATATTTTACCATTACTTTGGGCAACATCCCTAAACCGCTCTTTCTTATCTAACAATAAACTTTCTTCGCCCACCACTTTATTATTTTCAATTACCAGCCTTGCAATGTGCGTACTGCTAAGGCATGCAATAAAGAGATTGTTCTTCCATTCAGCAATGGAGTCGCTGGTATAAAAAACCATTCCACTAGGTGATACTACAGGATCCCAATAATATACAGGCTGTTCCATTCCATCTTTTTGCTGAATAGAATCTCCAATTTTATTACCATCATATTCAATACCATAAGTGATGGTTGGCCAGCCATAATTTTTACCAGGCTTAATAAGATTTAATTCATCGCCACCACGTGGGCCAAATTCAGCTTCCAACAAATCTCCTGTAACGGGATTAATGTCTAAACTTTGCGGATTGCGGTGACCATAAGAATAGATTGCTGGCATTGCACCAGGCTGGTTTAAAAACGGATTTCCCGGTGCTGGTTTTCCTTCTTTGGTTATTTTATACACCTTGCCCAAACCGGAATTTAATAATTGCGCCTGCTTTCTTCCTTCTAAAATTGCTCTTTCGCCTGCTGTTACAAAAAGGTATCCCTCTTTATCAAAAACAAGTCGGGAGCCAAAATGATTTTCACTTTTAAGTGCCGGCGTTGCCTGAAAAATAACTACCGGATTTTGAATGGTTGTTTCATCTGCACTCAACTGCCCTTTTGCTACTGCTGTAAGATTGCCACTATCAACCTTTTGAGAAAATGACCAATAGATGGTTCTGTTTGTGGTAAAATCCGGATCAAGTGCAATATCCAATAATCCACCCTGTCCAGCATCATCTACCGGTAATAAACCCGTAACCTTTTTTAACAAAATACCTTCGGCAGAATGTATTGTTATGAAGCCCGATTTTTCTGTTATCATTAATCTTCCATCAGGTAGTGAAATAATTGCCCATGGCCTTCCCAATTTTTCTGCCAACTTTTCCACTTTATAGGACGTAACCGTTACAATACTTTTTATTCTTGTTTGTCCTGCAAAAGCCGGTTTATAATTTGAGTTAGCCTGCATATTATCTGCAACAGTTGTTAAACTTCCTTTACTATTATTACTGTTACAGCCTGCAATAGCCACGAATGCAGCTATTGGCAAAATAAAAGAGACAAATTTTAATTGCATAAAAATAATATTTAATGGAAAAAAATAAAGTTAACGGATTCTTTCTTTTACACAGTGCTGTTAAGAAATAAATATTGTTAAAGGTTTAGCAGTTAGCATCTATTGGAAGGTATAAAATATTTTCAGCACATTTTTTTACAGTAATTAATTGTTATTTTGTAGCATCAGTTTTTGTTTTAAAAAACTACCGTTAACAGATAATTTTAACACGAAATAACATAGGGTAACAATTACAACTTTTCACCATCCTTACACAATATTGACTTATCCAATTTTATAACTTAAAAAATACAATGAAAAATATAGTATCAACAGAGGTAAACAAACAGCAATTATTAGAGCGAAGGAAATTTATTATAACAACAGTAAAAGCAGCCACTGCATTAACATGCATTAACTTACCAACCGTTGTAAAAGCTTCGGCTAACTTTAATAAATACTTCACCATACAGGAGGTAATAAACCTGATTTTAAAAGAAATACCGGGAGTCCCTTTTACCGAAACAGTAGATACAATTAAAAGCGGCAGTGCAAATAATAAAGTAACCGGCATTGTAACCACTATGTTTGCTACTGTTAAAGTAATTGAGGAAGCTATTAAACTAAATGCCAATTTTATTATAGCGCATGAACCAACTTTTTACAATCACCTCGATGATGTAAAATGGGTAGAGAATAATAAAGTTGTTGCAAAAAAACAGGAACTGCTGGCGAAAAATAATATTACGGTATGGCGCTTTCACGATTATTGGCACGCCTATAAACCTGATGGAATTTTTAATGGTGTGATAAAAAAAGTGGGCTGGCAAAATTATTTACAACCCGATAAAGGAATTATTATTCCTGCAACATCTTTAAAAGATATAGCACTCCACTTAAAAGTAACCTTAGAAATTGCGCAGTTAAGGGTAATAGGAGATCTTTCTACTTCTTGCAAAAAAATTGTGCTTTTACCAGGAGCTGCTGGAGGAGAAACACAGGTAAGTGCCGCAGAAAAATTTACACCTGATTTACTTATTGTGGGAGAGTTACAGGAATGGGAAACTGCAGAATATATCCGTGATGCAAGATTATTTGGCAATAAAATTTCGCTGATTGTTTTAGGCCATTCAGAAAGTGAAGAACCGGGAATGGAATGGTTGGCGGAGTGGCTGCAACCAAAAATTGGCGTCATAAAAATTAATCATATTGCTTCGCAAAGCCCTTTTGTGTGGATATAATTTGTTAATACATTATCAAACCAGTATGCTTTATTTTTTTAGAACCTAAAATATTTATAGCTAATAAAATAAATAACTTTATGGGAATAAATCTTATTGTATTTTTATCGCTCAACACATTATTATAACAAAAATTATCAGAAGAAAATTTACTACTATGGCTGCTACAATTACTGCGGGCACTGCAACCGCTGCTTTGCCTATTACTTTACAAGCTGATAAAAAACAATTGGTACATCATGTTTTTTTTTGGTTAAAGAATCCCGATTCAGTTGAAGACAGGGACAAATTAGTGGAAGGTGTAAAAACATTATCTACAATTGAAACTATCCGAAAATTACATGTAGGCGTTTTGGCCAGCACAGAAAAACGTGAAGTGGTAGATACCAGTTGGCAGGTTTCGGAATTGATGTTTTTTGATGACAATGTAGGACAAAAAATATACCAGGATCATCCCCTTCATCTGGCTTTTATAAAAAATTATGGCCACTTATGGGCCAGGGTACTCGTATATGATGCAGCAGAAGCATTGTAAAATCAGCACATTAATTTAATGAATAAACCGTTCAAAAAATTCATAGGTTCTTAACAGTTGATCAATGCGCTGGCGGTTATTGCCACTTCGTGTAATTTCATGTGTTGCACCGGGATGGCGTACGTACTCAACCTGCCTGCCCAATACTTTTAAACTTTTATACAACATCTCACCTTGAATAACGCCTGTACGCAAATCATTTTCGCCATGAAAAAAATATACGGCGTGGTAATATTTTGCACATAGGTAATGGGTGATTCTTCCTCCAGCAATGCCTTAACAGATTTGTCCCATGGATAACCTCCAAAATAGTTTGGAACCAAACGCCATGCATTTCCTTCACCAAAAAATGTAGAAAGATCATACACGCCACGTTGAGAACAGGCTGCTTTAAAACGCTGATCTTGGCTAACAATCCATGCAACAAGGTAACCGGCATATGAACCTCCGGTAACAACCAATTTGCTGATATCAGCCCATCCTTCTGCAACTGTTTTATCTAGCGCCGCTAACACATCATTGGTGGGGCCTTTACCCCAATCTGCGATATTGTCTTTTAAAAAATCTGCACCGTAACCATCCGAACCTCTTGGATTGCAATAAACAATGCCATACCCTTTTGAACAAAAAAACTGAAACTCGTGCCACATAGAACTTTCTCCCGGCCCCCACATTGCAGCTGGACCACCATGTATTTCAAGTAACAGGGGATATTTTTTTCCGGCTTCAAAATCCAATGGCTTCATCACCCAGTATTCAACCTTCATCCCTTTACTATTTGTAAAAATATGTTTTTCAGGAATGCTGAGTGCTTTGCTTTGCAGCCATGTTGTGTTGAAAGAAGAAACAAGTTGCTGTTTTTTTACAGCCACATCAGCAAGATAAATTTCCGATGGGTTTTCAACGGCAGTTTTTGAGTACAATAATTTATTACCGTTGATTGCAAAACTTGTAACGCCACTATTAACATCCGTCAATGCTTCTACCTTTTTTGCTTTTCTGTTATAACGGTTCAATATAACGCCTCCATTTGAGGGAGAAGCAAAGTAAAGAAAATTTTCATCTTTGCTCCAGGTAAGACCCTGTTTATTTCTATCGAAAGGAATTTCTATCCGGTCAGTCTCTTTTCCATCCAATGCTATTATTGCAAGGGTATCAATGGTAACTATGTTTGTTTTGCTGTAAGTATATGCCAACCATTTACCAGATTCGGAAAGGGATGCATTGTTATAACTCCTGTCCTTCTGTCCCAATATTTTTTGTATTTGAGTTCCATCAATATTAATCCTATAAATACCAGATTCCTGTGTTCTATCAGGATGTTCGGTATCATTTATATCCCCTTCAATTATGATGGAATTATTATCAATAAAATGAGCATTACTAAACGAATAAAATCCTTTAGTAACAACTTTAGGTAAACTACCCGGCGTAGCATTTATTACAAAAACATGGTTAAAATTAATGTTTGATGAAGTAACTGACTCTTCCTGAAACGTAAGCCTGTCGAGCACTTTTGCTTTATTATCCCTTTCGTTATTGGCAAGGTAATTTCTAATAGCATCAATATTTCCATCAGGATTGGCACCGGTGGTATCTGCTTTTAAATGATCATTTTTTGTAAATCCTGGTTTCTCTAAAGACCATACCGGTATTTCATTTTGCTTGTTTAATGCTGTATCATTCAGCAAATCTTTTAAAGCAATCTGCGCCGTAAATAACAGGCGTTTACCGTCCTTGCTCCATTCAGGATTACTTGCGCCATACTGTAATTTTGTTAACTGTACTGCTTCTCCTCCATCAAAGCCAAGTAAAAATATTTGCGGCTTTCCTTCAATAGTTCTAACAAAAGCCAATTGTTTTCCATCAGGTCTCCACTTGGGTTGCCCGGCTCCTTCCGCCGAAAAAGTTAGTTGCCTTGGTTGAGCACCATCTGTTGCCATCACCCATACCTGGTTAATATATTTATACTCCCATTTTCCGGTATCCTGTTGAATACTTAACACCGTAAATGCAGCCCCATTTCCATCCTCTGATAACGTTAAGTTATTTACCGTTTTTATTTGCAACATATCGGTTACCTTAATACTTTCCTTTTGCTGGCCTGTTACAAAATAATAACAACAGGTAAAAAGCAGGATGGTAAATAATTTTTTCATTGGTTTAGTGTTGTAGAAATAGCAACTATTTCTGCAGATAAATATAAATTAAAATTATTAATTTGTTAAAATGAAAGCATGGAATATTTGCCACAGCGTTTGAATAAATAATTTAATGAATGACAATCTAAAAATCAACTTTAAATGATAGATTTGGTTTGCCATCTTGTTAAGAATATTTATTTTCTACCATGAATTTACCTGCATACAATACAATGAAAATGAAAATTGATTTCATTAAACCAATACAAAATAAAAACCAACGCTGATGAGAAAGTATTACTGCATATTAATTTGTTGTGCCTGTGCACAATTTACTTTGGCCCAAAAAACCATTATTTATTGTGGACAATTGATAGATGTAAAATTATTGCAGGTGCAAAAAGAAATGTCTATCATCATTACAGGTAATACCATTTTGGAAGTGAAGAAAGGTTACGCAAAAGCTGAAGGAAATTACAAAATTATTGACCTTAAAAATAAAACAATAATGCCTGGTTTGATGGATATGCATGTACATGTTGAAGAAGAAACCAGCCCCTCCAATTATATAGATAAATTTACAAAAAACAAAGCTGATTATGCTTTTAAATCTGTGGGTCTGGAAGAGAAAGATTTGATGGCCGGATTTACAACGCTCCGGGATTTGGGTGGCAGTGGAGTTAATATTTCTTTACGCAATGCAATTAATAAAGGTTTTATTAAAGGGCCAAGAATTTATACTGCGGGTAAAGCAATTGCCACAACCGGTGGCCATGCTGACCCTACCAATAATTACAATGAAGATATTATGGGTGATCCCCGCCCGGCGGAAGAAGTTGTGAATGGTGTTGCTGATTGCGCAAAAGCAGTTAGGATGAGGTATAAGCAGGGAGCTGACCTGATAAAGATTACCGCTACGGGTGGTGTATTAAGTATGGCGAAAGATGGTAGTGGCGCACAATTTACAGAAGAAGAAATTCGAGCCATTGTAACCACAGCAAAAGATTATGGCTTTAAAGTTGCAGCACATGCGCATGGTGCAGAAGGTATGAAACGAGCTGTATTAGCTGGAGTAAATTCTATTGAACATGGCACTTATATGACGGAGGAAATAATGGAATTAATGAAACAAAGAGGCACTTATTTGGTGCCAACTATTATTGCTGGAAGATCATCTGCGGATTCCGCAAAAATACCCGGCTACTATCCTGAAATTGTACGGGCCAAAGCGCTTGTTGTTGGCAATTATATTCAGACAACTTTTTCTAAGGCTTATAAATCAGGTGTAAAAATTGCCTTTGGTACAGATGCCGGTGTTTATTCGCATGGTAAAAACTGGATAGAGTTTGTGTATATGACTGAAGGAGGAATGCCCATACTGGAATGTATAAAATCGGCCACTGTTAATGCAGCAGATTTATTAGGGGTTAGTGATATTTTGGGTAGTATTGAAAAAGGAAAACTGGCAGATATTATTGCTGTAGATGGCGACCCGGTTAAAGATGTACAGGTAATGGGTAAAGTAAAATTTGTTATGAAAGATGGTGTCGTTTATAAAAATGAGTAACAAATTCTTCCTCCACAAGCCAAGTTAATTTTTTGATATAAAATTCCCATAAACAGTTATAATTCAATGTTGTTTAATTAAGCAATATGGGTGACTGATGAAATTTCATTCAGTTGTGGCTAACAGCATGTGTATGTTATGTTTAAAAATACTTTTTAGATAATTTTTATACAACCAACATTCTTATTTAAATTGTCTGATTGTAGATTATTTTCCAGCCCTTTTACTATGTTTATTGCCCTACTTCCAAATAAGATTTTTAGGAGGCTTTAGCAGATAAATTATAGCAGCAACAAATTCTTTTATTCCATGTTATACTTTATTGATAAACACTTTTTTATCTCACAAAATCGATCTTTGTTTTAAAAGAGGAGTAGGCTCGCAATTTTTACAAGGAAGTAATATTTTATCCAAAAAAATTGAATTAGTAAATAGTTAACTATTTACTTTTTAACAATATGTGAATAAATAAACCATTCTTTTATTAATACCATTTCACTAAATTTGAAATAGAAGCTATTACCACAAGGTATCAAACAAATTTCTTTTGAAAACTTAAAACCAAACGTACATTGACAGACACAATCATCAACCTCGAGTCTGTTAACCCAATTGAATTTTTTGGTGTTAACAATGGGAAACTCGATATTCTGAAAAAAAAATTTCCGCTTTTAAAGATCTTAAGTCGTGGCACACAAGTAAAATTGAGCGGGGCTCCCGAACAAATTGTAGATGCCAAAGAAAAAATTGATTTGATTGTTCAATACATTGAACGAAACGGGCACATGAGTGAGAATTATTTTGTACAGATTTTAGGAGGTGATGATCAGCAGGTAGTTGACAATTTTATTGACCGTAACCCTAATGATGTGCTGGTTTTTGGCCCTAACGGTAAAACAGTACGGGCACGTACAGTAAATCAAAAAAGAATGGTTACTGCTGTTGATAAAAATGACATTGTTTTTGCAATTGGTCCTGCAGGAACCGGCAAAACCTATACTGCAGTTGCACTAGCAGTAAGGGCATTAAAAAATAAAACCGTTAAAAAAATTATTTTAACAAGACCCGCTGTGGAGGCAGGAGAAAATCTCGGTTTTTTACCCGGCGATCTAAAAGAAAAAATTGATCCTTATTTACGTCCATTGTACGATGCATTGGATGATATGATACCTGCCGATAAACTGGGCTATTATATGACAACAAGGATTATCGAAATTGCCCCTTTGGCCTATATGAGAGGCCGTACTTTGGATAATGCATTTATCATTTTAGACGAAGCGCAAAATACAAACGACGGTCAAATAAAAATGTTTCTTACCCGTATTGGAGCCAATGCCAAAGCTATCATTACCGGCGATCCTACGCAAGTTGATTTACCCAAAAATATGCGGAGCGGAATTGAAAAAGCATTGCGAATTTTAAAAAATGTAGAAGGTATAGCGCATATTGAACTGGATGAAGAAGATGTAGTGCGCCATAAACTGGTTAAAGCAATTATTAAGGCGTACGATAAGGATAAAGAATTTGAAACGACCAATGATCGCAGATAAAAAAACTAAAAATGTATTTTTTTATAAGAGGTGGCCAATGTGCTGCCTCTTATTTTTTGTTGCAGGATGTGCTTCTAATACTGACAATTATATTAAACTACTGCTTACCAAACAAGATTCTGCAAGAATACTAACAATTGAAAAACGGGCAATAGAACAAATTAAAATTGTAGAAAAAAATATTCATACAGGAGATTTAGTAACAAGAACTGGCAACGATTTTACCAGTGAAATGTTGAGACAACTTAACCAACACGATAAAACCTACTCCCACTGTGGTATTGCAAGTATTGAAAACGACAGCGTATTTGTATACCATGCTATGGGGGGTGAATTTAATCCGGATCAAAAAATAAGAAAAGACCCGTTTGGTTTATTTTGCGCACCATATTTCACAGAGGCGTTGGAATATTTAGATTTGAATTACCCTTTGCAACATTGAATGCAATAACCCTTGCAGCAAAAAAAGCTTACCTGATGGGCATAATGTTTGATATGAAATTTGATCTGCAAACCAACGATAAAATGTATTGCGCAGAATTTGTTTACAAATCATTTTTAGCAGGTACACAAAACAATATTAAGTTTAGGTTAAGTCACCTAAACAATTTTATTTATGTTGGTGTTGATGATATTTTTTTAAATTCCAATTGTAATGAAGTAAAAAGAATTATTTACAAGTAATAGGAAAACAAAAAAATAAAATTATTTTTAGCTTCTAATAAAAGATAATTATGAAAAAAATATTCCTGGCAATTG
This sequence comes from Ferruginibacter sp., assembly GCA_025352695.1. Taxonomy (GTDB): domain Bacteria; phylum Bacteroidota; class Bacteroidia; order Chitinophagales; family Chitinophagaceae; genus Ferruginibacter. The sequence goes on from JANXSK010000170.1 coordinate 55,382, forward strand.
CCTTATTTGCCGTGTCGTTTATGATAAAAAGCTGTACCACTAAAAGTGGAGGTGATCCAAAATCTACTTTGGTGGCCTTTTTTGAAGCACTGGGAAAAAAAGATATGGAAGGTGCAAGAAAGTTAGCAACAGCAGATAGTAAAAGTATGATTGATATGATAGAAATGGGGATGAAAATGTCAAAAGATACCAAGGAAGTAGATAAATTTGATAAAACCAAAATGGAATTTGGGGAAGCTGCAATTGATGGGGATAAAGCAATCATACCTGTGAAAGAAAAATCGAGTGGCGAGATGACAAACTTCAGTTTAAAAAAAGAAGCTGGTGGCTGGAAAGTAGCTTTTGACAAAGCTTCCATGATGCAAATGGGTATGGATAAAATGAAAGAAAAATCTCCCCACACCCTGGATAGTTTAAACAGTCATTTAGATGAAATAAAAAAAATAAATGTTGATTCTTTAAAAGACCTGATGAATAATGGAATGAAATCATTAGACTCATTAAAAGATTTGATGAAGGAAAAGCAGAAATAATAAAAAGTATCGTAACAAACAGGCTGCTTTTTTATTTTAGATATTGTAAAGTTGTTTAACTTTAATTATGAAAGGGAAATTATTTATTATCATTCTAAGTTTTAGTGTATTCACCTCTTGCAATGATACCCGTAAAAATCCTACAACAGATATTGAAGTAGCTAGTTCTTTTATTAAAGATCTACTGGAAAATGATTTTAAAGGTGCGAAGACATTTTTGTTAGATGAGGAAATAAACAATCAATATTTTGAATTGTCTAAAAAAGAATTTGAAGGAAAAAGTAAGGAGCTACTGAAAAAATACAAAGAATCCGATATCATTATAAATGAATTAAAATCTGTAAATGATTCTACTTCGGTAATTAATTATTCCAACAGTTTTAATAAGGAAAAAAAATATTTATTAAAAGTTATCAGACAAAACAGAAAATGGCTCGTTGATTTGAAATATACTTTTCAACAGACTTCTAATTAGAAAGTATATTATAATGTCGTTAAGTTAAGGTGGTTGGTGAAGACACCAATTACAGAAGGTAGCCGTGGCCGGTGTACTAACCCGCCACTCCAGTTTCTTAACTAAAAGGTATTTTAGCATATTTTTAAAATCCACTAAAAATAAAATACGATAAAACATTTTTTATGTACGTTTTACATCCCTGGCATGGTGCCCACTATGGAGAAAAGGCTCCAGAAATTGTAAATGCTTTAATAGAAATTCCGCAAGGATCAAGAGCAAAATATGAAATTGATAAAGCTACAGGCTTATTAATGTTGGATAGAGTTATACATTCTTCTTTTCATTACCCTATTAATTACGGATTTATTCCACAAACACTGGGAGACGATCATGATCCACTCGATATTTTAGTAATGTGCAGTGAGAGTATTCAACCACTTTGTTTGGTAGAAGCAACGGTAATTGGCAACATGCAAATGATTGACAATGGAGAAAGGGATGATAAGATTATTGCTGTAGCTACGAACGACCCTACAGTTAACCATTTTTCAAACGTACATGAATTACCAAAGCATTTTATAGCAGTACTTAGAAATTATTTTGAACAATATAAGGCACTTGAAAATAAAGTAGTTGAAATTGATGAGTTTCAAGATAAAAAAGTTGCCTACGAAGTAATCACCAATGCGATTGCATTTTATAAAAGAAGTTATCCGAATGCAAATAAATGATTAAACAAAAAACAACCATGGATACACAAACGTTGATTATTTTAATCATAATAGGTATTGCTGCAGGTATGCTTGGAGGAATGGTAGGAGTTGGTGGAGGTATTATTATAGTTCCTGCACTTGTTTTTTTTCTTGGATTTTCGCAAAAAATGGCACAAGGTACTTCGTTGGGTATTTTGTTGTTACCGGTAGGTATACTTGGTGTAATGCAATACTATAAGGAAGGTTATGTGGATATGCGGGTAGTGCTGTTAATTTCAACAGGCTTTTTTTTAGGAAGTTTAATCGGGAGTAAATTAGCACTCAGTTTGTCTCAGGAAACTGTAAAAAAAATATTCGCAATCTTATTAATTATTGTGGCTGTTAAAATGCTCTTTTTTGATAAAAAAATTCCCGAAAATAAAACCACCGTACAAGTCAATAAATAGCTTCCGCTTCCTTTGATCATCCTTATTTTTTCTTTACAGTTCATTTTAAGTTAGATACACAAAGACCTATGCCAATCTGGCACAGTTCCATCATAATTGCTTATTTTTGCTCCCTAATTTTACTGATGGATACTTTTTTAGCTATTAATACAAAAATACACGACGAAAACAGGCAAGGGGAAGTATTTGCTACTTCAGCCCATGATGATAATCTATATAAAAAATTATTTTACATAGAAAGCTATGGCTGTGCAATGAATTTTGCAGACAGTGAAGTAGTCGCATCTATACTTCAAACGAATGGTTTTGGAGCTACCAATAATTTTGAAGAGGCAGACTTGATATTTGTAAATACCTGCTCGATAAGAGAAAAAGCGGAGGCTACCGTTAGAAAACGTTTGACCGAATTCCGTAAATTAAAAAAATCGAATCCGGGCTTACTAGTGGGGGTTTTGGGTTGTATGGCCGAGCGGCTGAAAGCAAAATTTATTGAGGAAGAAAAATTGGTGGATATGGTAGTTGGTCCCGACGCCTACCGAACTTTACCAGGATTAATAGAGGAAGCTGAAACGGGTCAGAAAGCTGTAAATGTATTATTAAGCCGCGATGAAACCTATGCGGATATAGCGCCAATTCGTTTAAACAGCAATGGTGTAAATGCATTTGTCAGCATTATGAGGGGTTGTAATAATATGTGCTCGTTTTGTGTAGTACCATTTACAAGAGGAAGAGAAAGAAGCCGAGATGCTGTATCCATACTCAATGAATGTAAAGTGCTTTTCGATGATGGGTATAAAGAAGTAACCTTACTTGGACAAAATGTTGACAGCTATCATTGGATAGGTTCACAAAATGCTACTGAAGCAGGCACTTATGATGAACCTGTAACCTTTGCAATGCTGTTAGAAAAAGTGGCGTTAATTTCTCCCTTACTTAGGGTACGTTTTTCTACATCACATCCAAAAGACATTACAGATAAGGTGTTATTTACTATCCTAAAATATAACAATATCTGCAACTACATACATTTACCAGTGCAAAGTGGTAGCAGCAGAATTTTGCAATTGATGAATAGAACATATACCAGGGAATGGTATATCGCTAAAGTAAATCGTATCAGGGAAATATTACCTGATGCCGGCGTATCAACCGATATGATTACCGGATTTTGTACCGAAACCGAAGAAGACCACGAGCAATCAATGAGTTTAATGAAGTATTGCAAGTACGATCTGGCCTATATGTATTTTTATAGCGAACGTCCCGGCACACTTGCTGCACGTAGGTTTACAGATGATATTCCTGAAGAGGTGAAGAAAAGAAGATTACAGGAAATGGTAGATCTTCACCGACAAAATACGCTAGAAAGTATGCAACGGGATATTGGTAAAACCTGTAAGGTTTTAATAGAAGGTTTTTCAAAAAAAACAACAGAAGATTTACAGGGCAGAAATGACCAGAATAAAGTGGTGGTATTTGCAAAAGGAAATTCTAAAAAAGGTGATTACGTTTTTGTTAAAATAACTTCCTGTACTTCGGGCACATTAATTGGCACTGTTGTTACTACATAAAATATTAAAAATAACGATAAGTAAAATTCCTCGTTATCTAAACATTAGAAATTAAATTATGGATTTACAATCAATAAAAAACCGCTTCGCCATTATAGGTAATTCACCAGGGCTTAATCATGCATTAATGGTAGCAGCACAGGTCGCTAACACAGATCTCAGTGTATTGATCAATGGCGAAAGTGGAGTTGGTAAAGAAATTTTTTCACAGATCATTCATGCATTGAGCGCCAGAAAACACAATCCGTTTATTGCCGTAAACTGTGGGGCTATTCCTGAAGGAACAATCGACAGCGAATTATTTGGCCACGAAAAAGGATCTTTTACCGGTGCTGTTGATAGCCGTAAAGGATATTTTGAAACCGTAAATGGAGGAACCATTTTTTTAGATGAAATTGGAGAGCTGCCTTTGGGTACCCAAGCAAGGTTACTGCGTGTGCTGGAAGCTGGTGAATACATTCGTGTAGGTAGCAGTAAAGTACAAAAAACTGATGTAAGGGTAATTGCTGCTACCAATAAAGAATTAATAGAATTTACACAAACCGGCAGGTTTAGAGAAGATCTTTATTACCGTTTAAATACAGTTCCAATAAGGGTTCCTTCCTTAAGAGACAGAAAAGAAGACATCCCCTTATTGTTCAGGAAATTTGCCGCAGATTTTTCTGACCGCTATAAAGGAGCACCCATACAGCTTGAGGATGATGCAAGAAATTTATTAATGAATTATCCCTGGCCTGGGAATGTTAGAGAATTAAAAAATATTGCAGAACAGATATCTGTATTATCTAAAGAAAAAAATATTTCTGCCAAAGAATTACAAAGTTTTTTACCCGATCATAATTATAACCGTTTACCAGTTTTAGCCGGAGGAAAAGCTGCTGTAAGTCAACAGGAATTTGCCAACGAAAGAGAAATATTATACAAGTTATTTTTTGATATGAAAAAGGATGTAAATGAACTTAAAAAAATGTTCTTCGATCTTTTACAAAATCCAGCTATGGGTCAGCATATTCCTATGTATAATAACAATGACTCCTCTTTACCCGAAATTAAAAATGCTGGTCCCTCTAACAATTTTTCGCAATCAAACATGCCAGTTTTTTTAAACCAGAATGGAAATGAAATTCATCACCATGAACAGATAGAGGAATCATTAAGCATTATGGATAAAGAAAAGGAACTTATAATAAAAGCTTTAAAGAAGCACAAAGGAAAACGAAAAGATGCTTCCTCCGATCTTGGCATCAGTGAACGGACATTGTACAGAAAATTAAAGGAGTATGATATTGAAGAATAAAAATTGTAAATATGCAATAGTGATTGAAAAGATTGCATAATTATTATTTTGATTCATCCTATTTTTCTTTTAGCAATTTTTAACAACGCTAATTATTTAAACAGGTTAATTTGTAGTACAATGCAGCATAAATTTATTAATAATAAACAAAGCCGTTTTTTTAATAATATTGGTTTATGGTTAGTGGGCTTGATTATTTTAGCCATTTTTAACTTTGCTACCTGTAAGTATTCATTTAAAGACACTTCTCCTATCCCGCCAGAAATAAAAAGTTTTCGGGTAAATTTTCTTGAAAATAAGGCCCGATATGTTAATACCCAATTAAGTCCTCAACTCACAGAAAAATTAAAAGATAAAATTCGTGGCAATACCAGACTTCGTCAGGTTAATGAAGATAGTGCTCACTATGATATTAGTGGATATGTATCTGATTATACCGTTAGTACCAGTGGCATATCAGGCAACAATGCCAGCAGCAACAGGCTATCTGTATCATTTCACCTGATTTTTAAAAACAACCTGGATCTTACAAAAAATTTTGAAACAGACATTACAACCAATTATGATTTTAATGCATCGCAAAATCTTTCTCAGGCTGAGTCAACCTTAACACCCGATATTATTAAAAATACAGTGGATGGTATTTTTAATAAAATTTTTAGTAATTGGTAAAAATCTTTCGTAAATAATCTTGATTAATATTTAAAAGTTTAGTTTTGAAATATGGGTAATAGTGAGCTTCTTTTTGAAACTATAATTAAGCAAAATCTTTCAGATAGAGATACCAAAGATTTTCTGACAGAACTTGTTAACGCACATCCTTATTTTACAGCCGCACAGTTTTACTTATTGCAGCAAACGGATCCCAATAGCATAGATTATACAAAAATAGCTGCAATAACATCTATTCTTTTTAATAACCCTTTTTGGTTAGATTTTCAGCTAAATCAATCAATAATTCCGGCTGTGAAAGAGGAGCAAAATATAATTATCAAAGAAGAAATTGATACTACGGTTTATGATAGTGAAATTGAATCGTTAGAAAAAATACATCCTGTTTTGGAAAAAGATAATGCCGGTTTGGAAAAAATAGCAGCAATAAAATCACCTGAAAATGTTGTAGAAAATGAACCAATAATTGAAAGTATTATTGATCCTTTAACAGATTATTTAACAACAGGACCAGTACAACAAGCTGACCTAAACATTGAAAAAAATTATACAGAGCAGCAATATTTAGAAGATGAGGAAGAACCCGGCAATGAACTTTTAATGGAAGAAAAGGAAATTGAGCCGATGAATATTAAGCTAAACTTTACTACTGCTACCACCACCACAGAAGATACAATTTCGTTTGAACCACTGCATACTTCTGACTATTTTGCAAGTGTAGGAATTAAATTTAGTGAGGAAGTTAAACCTGGAGACAAGCTTGGTAAACAGCTTAAAAGCTTTACCGACTGGCTTAAAACAATGAAGAAAATTCATACCGATCAGCTACCACCACAAAGCGAACAATCTGTAATAATCATTCAGAAAATGGCAGAAAAATCAAACGCTGAAGGAGAAGTACTGACGGAGGCGATGGCGGAAGTATTATTGCAGCAAGGGAAAAGCAATAAAGCCATGGATGTTTATAAAAAATTAAGTTTGCTCAATCCTTCCAAAAGTGCTTACTTTGCAGCCAAAATTGACCAAATTCAAAAGTAAGGTCAGTTAAAAAAATATTAAACAATTTACTTAAAGAATATTATCATGTTAATAGTTTTTGGAATTTTAATTATCCTTGCTTCTATAATTTTAGGATTAATCGTATTGGTACAAAACCCCAAAGGTGGTGGTTTATCTGGCAGTTTAGGTGGATTTAGCAACCAGTTAATGGGCGTTAAACAAACTACCGACGTGTTGGAAAAAGGAACCTGGGTGTTCGCAGCTATCGTGGGAATACTTTGTGTAGTTTCTCCCGTTTTTATCAATTCTGCAACTGGTTCTTCCTCTAAAAATGACGATTTAATTAAGAATGCACCGGCAACAGCACCAAAAACAAATCAGCCTAACACTGTTACTAAGCCAGCGGCTCCTGCTCCTGCTCAGGATTCACCAAAAGCACCATAAAATATTTTATAAAAAATTGTAGCCTCGTCTGTTAATGACGAGGTTTTTTATTTTACTTTTATTATCCTTTGAAAACTTCATTTTATCAGTATGAGTTCTCCAAAAAAAATATTTCGCTATAGTTTCCTTCTGCTTATTGCATTTATAGGTTTTGCTGCCTGGCGAATATTTGGTAGTAATACCAATTTTAACGAAGTAAAAAAAAGCTTTTACATTAAAACAGGTAGCAACTTTGAGGAGGTTATCAAACAACTGGAACAGCAACAAATACTTAAAAATCCTGGTACTTTTAAATGGATAGCCCAGCAAATAAAATATGATGACAATATAAAACCCGGCAGGTACATTATTGAAAATGGATCCAGCATTTTTAAAGTCGCCAAAATATTAAAATCAGGCAGACAAACACCTATTAATTTAGTTATTACCAAACTGCGGACTAAAGAAGATCTTGCTCAAAAAATTGCAAACAACTTCGAATGTGATTCTGCTACTATTGTGACTTTATTAAATAGCAACGACTCATTAAAAATTTATGGACTAGACAGTAACACGGCAATGACAGCTATTATTCCAAACACCTATGCAATTTTATGGAATACCGCTCCTTCCAGACTGTTTAAAAAATTGTACAACGAGCAGGAAAAATTTTGGACATCAGATAGAAAAAAGAAAGCCGCAGATTTAAATTTAACTCCTACGCAGGCTTATGTACTGGCAAGTATTGTAGAAGAAGAAAGTAATAAAGAGCTAGATAAAGGTAAGATAGCAAGTGTGTATCTTAACCGCATAAAAATCGGCATGAGGCTCTCCGCAGACCCGACAGTTATTTTTGCTTTAAAAGATTTTACCATTAAACGAGTATTTAAAAAGTATACAGAATTTTCATCTCCTTACAATACTTATCTTAATAGCGGACTACCGCCCGGGCCTATTTGTACACCCTCTATTAAAACTATTGATGGAGTGTTAAATGCGCCTAATACTGATTATTTGTATTTTGTAGCACAGCCTAATTTAACAGGCTATTCAAATTTTGCAGCTACTTATCAGGAGCATCTGGCCTTTGCAAAGCAATACCAGCAATGGTTAACGGCATATTTAAAAGCAAAAGAAAAGATTGTACCAGCTAACGGAGGAGAGTAAGCACGCTAATTTTTGGCCAGCATGCATAATTCGGACAAGTAAATAATTCGGGCATTATCACAATGCCAAATATTCAAAATAAAGGTTTATTTTTTTAAATGCTTAATCAGTAGATTTGATAAAGTACAACACCCCATCAATACAATTTTGTAAAGCAAGTACACATTGAATACGTTAGAACGGAAAATAGTAACAAAAACACCCCTAGGTTTTCTTTTGCGCAAATGCAAAAAAGTGTATTTGCCAGGCTTTGAAGGTGTACCATTATATGATGTAATCATTTTTTTTTATAAGCAGATAAAAACAGTTGGACTTACAGAGAGAGCCTCTGCCATTTCCTATAATTTTATAATGGCCATACCGCCATCATTTTTATTTTTATTTACACTGATACCCAGTCTGCCATTTATTTCAAAGCGAAGTATTAAGTTGCAGTTACATGGTTTAATTACAGATATTATTCCATTAAAAGTACACAACGATAACCTTATAAAATTTGTTGATTCATTTATCGACAGTTCAAAAATCGGTGTTATTTCTTTCGGTTTTATATTGGCTTTGTATTTTGCCTCTAATGCTATGATGGGCATCATGCGTTCGTTCAATAAAAATTATGTTGGCTTTGCTAAAAGAAAAGGGCTACATAACCGTTGGATGGCTATTAAATTAACAGCACTATTGTTTTTGGTTGTACTCAGCAGTTTAATTTTGCTGATAACACAGGGTGCCGTATTAAAATTAATTGGCATTAAAAGTATCACCATTTTAAATACAATTTATTATGTGCGGTGGATATTTATTATTGCCATGATCTTTTATTCGATGGCCTTTATTTATAAATACGCTCCTGCTGTACACAAACGCTGGAAACTAGTTAGTCCGGGAACTATATTAGCCACCTCACTGAGTATATTGGTTTCAGTAGGCTTTTCTTACTTCGTTAATAATTTTGGAAAGTACAATGCCTTATATGGCTCAATAGGTACCATTATTGTTTTAATGGGACTTATTTATATAAACTCGCTGGTATTGTTAATTGGCTTTGAGTTGAACGTAAGCATTAAAACCTTAAAATCTATTGCGGTTCAAAGAGCGTTAGATGAAAAAAGCCTAAACGCTTTGTGATAAAAAAATAAGTGCAATTTTGAGGATCGATTGTTTAAATAATAAATTTAAAAATATCTACAAATCTATCAGCCTTAGTTGCAAATGATCCAAAAGTTTGATAATATCAGTAAAGTGAAATTTATCAGTCATCAAATAATACTACAACAGTTTTAACAAAATTAGCTTTTGGCTAATCCCCTATTTCAAAGTATTTTTGCAGGGTAAAACGAATAAATAAAACAATCATTTATTAATATAAAATTCAACCAATAAACAAATAAAAAAGTATGGCATACGATGTAATTGTGTTAGGCAGCGGCCCCGGTGGATACCCGGCTGCAATTAGAGCTAGTCAATTAGGTAAAAAAGTAGCTATTATAGAAAAAGAAAGCCTTGGTGGTGTTTGCCTCAACTGGGGTTGTATACCAACAAAAGCTTTATTGAAAAGTGCCAACGTGTATGAGTATGCCAAACATGCTGCATCGTATGGCATTAAAGTTGAAAACCCGAGTCATGATTTTGATGGTGTTATCAAACGCAGTCGTGGAGTTGCTGATAAAATGAGCAAAGGTGTTCAGTTTTTAATGAAGAAGAATAAGATTGATGTGATAATGGGCTACGGCAAGCTATTGGCACCAACAAAATTGGAAGTAACTGCTGCTGATGGTTCAAAGCAAATTATAGAAGCCAAAAATATTATTATTGCCACAGGCGGCAGGGCTCGCCAGTTGCCTACCATGCCAATTGATGGTAAAAAAATACTTGGTTATCGTGAAGCGATGGTATTGCCTTCTCCACAACCAAAAACAATGATCATTTGTGGTAGCGGTGCCATAGGAAGTGAGTTTGCCTATTTTTACAACACCATGGGCACCAAGGTTACCGTTGTTGAGTTTATGCCACGCATTGTACCGGTAGAAGATGAAGACATCAGCAAAGAACTGGAAAAACAATTTAAAAGACAGGGCATTGAGATAATGACCAACAGCGAAGTACTTAGTGTTGACACTACCGGCGAAGGCGTTAAAGCAAAAGTTAAAACACCCAATGGCGAAATAGAATTAACCGCAGATATTTTATTAAGTGCAGTAGGCGTTATTGCCAACCTTGAAAATATCGGACTGGAAGAATTAGGTATTAAAACTGAAAAAGGAAAAATTGTAAGAGATGTAAACGGCCTTACAAATATACAGGGTGTTTACGCCATTGGTGATTGCACACCTGGACAGGCATTGGCACACGTAGCTACGAAAGAAGGTATTAATGTAGCAGAACATATTGCTGGCCATCATCCGGAAGCGATGGATTACAACAACATACCGGGTTGTACTTATTGCTCTCCGGAAGTTGCCTCTGTAGGTTACACAGAAAAAGCGGCTAAGGATGCAGGTTATGAAATTAAGGTTGGTAAATTTCCTTTTATGGCAAGTGGTAAAGCAAGTGCAGCCGGAGCTACCGAAGGTTTTGTAAAAGTTATTTATGATGCTAAATACGGCGAGCTTTTAGGTTGCCACATGATTGGAATGAATGTTACAGAAATGATTGCTGAAGTAGTAGTTGCCCGTAAATTAGAAACTACTGGTCATGAAATTCTCAATGCTGTACATCCACACCCTACTATGAGCGAAGCGCTGAAAGAAGCTACAGCTATGGCATACGGAGAGGCAACAGACATTTAATTTGTTATTTATATTTTGAAGGATCACAGGAAACTGTGGTCCTTTTTTAAGAAAAGCAAAAAATAAAATTGTCTTTTCAGAAATTTAAATGAAACGGTTATTATTTATTTTTTGCCTTTCAAAATTCCTCTTTTATATTGTAAAAAATACCTCCTCTCCTAAGTTCAATAAATAACCTGCTCCCAATATCAACCATCTCCTGTGAATTTCGCCGGGCAACGATTGTTTCACTTTGTAAAATAAGAAAAATGAGTTGCTCGTTACCCATATTTTCAAATGCCATTACTTCCAGCAAACAGCTTGCAGGTTCATCTTGCTGGCAAGTAGACAATATAATATTTTCAGGTCGAATGCCAATTTCTATTTCTTCGCCTACTTTACGCTGAATCTTAACAGGAACATCACTTCCCAATAAAATTTTACAGTCTAAAGAACGCTCTAAAAAAAAACAATCATCCACTTTTCCTAAAATCCCTTTAATAAAATTCATTGAGGGAGAGCCGATAAAGCCGGCGACAAATTTATTAACAGGGCAATTGTACAAGTGCAAAGGTGTATCCAACTGCATCAATTTACCTTTGTTTAAAACAGCTATGCGATTACCCAGTGTCATTGCTTCGGTTTGATCATGCGTTACATAAATCATAGTGGCTTTTATTTCGCGGTGCAGTTTCTGTAACTCAATGCGCATCTGGCTTCGCAGCTTCGCATCCAGATTACTGAGAGGTTCATCAAACAAAAAAACCTTGGGACGCCTGATGATTGCCCTGCCGATGGCCACCCGTTGCCGTTGCCCGCCGGAAAGTGTTTTTGGCTTCCTGTACAACTCATTTTCTATTTCCAGCAGTTGTGCTGTTTGCATTACCCGTTCTTTAATTTCACTTTTACTGCAACGTTTTAATTTCAATCCAAAAGCCATATTATCATACACCGTCATGTGAGGATACAATGCGTAATTTTGAAATACCATGGCAATGTCCCTATCCCGTGGACTTAGGTCATTCATCCTTTTTCCATCAATGCTTAATGTACCCCCATCAATTTCTTCCAGCCCTGCAATCATACGCAGTAAGGTAGACTTACCACAACCCGAAGGACCAACGATAACCATAAATTCTTTGTCCTGCACATCGAAAGAAACATCATCAATAGCTTTGGGCCTCACGGAATCTTTAGCGGTTCCGGCATATCTTTTTGAAAGATTTTCAAGTGTAATTGTTGCCATAACAAAACTAAATTTAAGAACGGGTGATTGAAAAATATTTTTTAGAGATAGTGCTTATGCGGCAGGCCAAGTCTAGCTCGCCAGAAGCAATAATAAAATTGTCGCCATGTGCAGCAATGCCGGTTGTAAAAACCACCTCATTTAAATACACCTGGTGACTGATACCTTTGGAAAGGCTGGCGTTGGCTTCCAGCAAGGGTGCTGCATCTTCCAACCGTAAAATTTTTAGCGGATCATTTTTATCCAGCAAAGCCCAGAATGTTCGGTAGATGCCCACCTCGCCTTTATTTTCAACGCCATGGTACAGCATTAGCCAGCCATCTTCAGTTAAAACCGGCGGTGTGCCTCCTCCAATTTTTACATTGGATAAGGAAGATCGCCTCGCACGTAGAAAAGGCTCATCTTTTGGTTTCCAATGCAACAGATCAGGTGATGAAGCCATCTGTACCGCTGCGCCCGGATGAAATTCAGTAGCCGGCGCACTGGCAAAATAACATTCACCTAACGGTCTTGTTAAGGCATAATATTGGTTGTTTATTTTTCCTTCAAATAATAGCATGTCTTTGTTCTGATGATCCAGCACCATACCAAGGCAACTATAATTTAATCCATCTTGAGCTACATACAACATGGTTGAATGCCGCTCGGCACTTACACAACAAGTGGTCATGTAATATTTTTCATCCAGAAAAGAAATGCGTGGATCTTCTATCCCATACTCTTGGTTACTTTGTTGTGGGGCAATAATTTTATCGTAATGAATATGCAAAATAGCTGCCCCATCCTGTGTTAATTCAACTGGTAACAACCAGGATAAAGAAGTTAATGCATACACCGCAAAACCATACGCATTGATCTTAAATTTTCGAGGATCACTCATGCTTACATTCGCAAGCGGCCATGCGTCTGTCACATAACCCTTCTCATTATCCCAGCGAATGCAATGTGCATGATCATTTACAACCGGGCTGATTAAGGATTCAGCCACTCTTACCATCATTAACAAATTTCCATTCGGCAAGCGGCAAAGACCCGGATTGAATGCACCCAACACATAGGTACCATCCTTTATTCCGTTTCTCAAAGGCGAGTGAGACAGGTCAACATTATCTGGAGTAAAAATTAAATGATCCGTTTGTATAAAATTATTATTCACGATTTTTTATTATAGATGAACTATGTTTATTTTTTGTATTTATTCATCGCCGTTTTTACGGCAAAATATTTCTCCACCTTTTGTATGGTAAGCAGCGCCTCAATAGTAGACTCTGCTCCCGAATTTTTATTAACACTGCTGGAAGAATTAATGCCATCAAAACAACGGCCTGTTGAAGCATCATACATATTGATGACTGCATCATTTGCACCTAAAAACCAGGCAGCAAGATGCCCTGCCATGTCTGCATATTTTTCCTGACCTGTTATTTTGTAGGCTTCAATAGCGGCAAAAACAAGCGGTCGGAAACCATAGGCAATCTGATCATATGTTTTATCACTTTGCAATGTATAAACACTCCCACTTTTAGCAATGGTAAAAGAAGATTTAAAACCGTTCTGTAATAACCATGAAAGAAAGCCATCAACAGACAGCATTGCCTTGGCAGTATATTGGGGATCATTTAAAAAAGTACCAGCCTGAAACAGTGCATAGGTTTGGTCACTACCGTATGCATGCCATTCATTTTCCCAGCTTAAAATACAACCGTAAGGATAATTGTTTGCATTTCCCTGCTGCATCAAAGCAATACCGTCTGCAAGTTTTTTTATGTATGTTTTTATTATAGGGTCCTCAGTGATATTGCAATAACCTATCATTCCTAAAATCATAACGGCTGCCTGATCGGTACCACTACCGGCGGGTAACCATTGTGGAACTGTAATACCATTCACTATTTTGGTAGTGGACGGCTGGTTAACAAGATCTAGTTTAACCCTTGCTATTAATTTATCCATAGCAGTTTTCACGAGAATGGCAAGAGGAGCATTGCCATTTTTTATCAATGGAGCCGCTTCGGCAAGTGTTTGAAGTGCTCGCCAACTCCACCAGTTGGCATTATTGGCGCTTGTTCCTCCATTTGTATTGATGGTATTATTGGTAAATAAAAAATTATAGAAATAGCCATTGGAAGATTGCATTTCTACAATAAATTGCAACAGGTTATAAACTTTGGATTGCATGGCGGTATCAATATTAAATTTACTGCTGCGCAGGTACACGAGCGCCGCTCTAGCAATATCATCCACACAGGTAAACCCTTCATCACTGGCACCAACCCTATGGTAATCGGGTGCTTCTGAATAAATAAAAATTCCTGCAGCCGCGGTACCCGTGGAAAAGGTTACTGGAACATACAAATAATCAAGATGGCTTAAGTTCACCATAGAAGTATCTGTAACCGGCTGCACCGGCTGAATCATGGCTGGCTTTTTACAAGCAAACACGAGTAAGCTGATAATACTTAAACAACTAACAATGGAAATACTCTTTTTCATAATTTACGTTTTTATAATTTCATCTCGTTTAAAATTTCATCAGTATCTACCGTTACAAAACCGGTAGCTGAGTCAGAAACCGCGTAAGGGATCAGTAGTAATTTACCATGCTGCAGCAAACCGCAGGTGTACACTACATTTGGCACATAGCCATCACGTTCGGTTTCATCTGCTTTAATTAATGGCTTGTTCAAGCGACCAATAATTTTTGTTGGATCCTGTAGATCGAGCAGTATTGCACTGATCACATAGGTACGCATCGGACCCACGCCATGAGTGAGTAACAACCAACCCTTTTCCGTCTTTACCGGCGAACCACAATTGCCCAACTGAAGCATTTCCCAAGGATATACTGGTTGCATCAACTGCTGATAATTTTGCCAGTAATATAAATCATCGGAGAACATTATATTGATCATTTCGCCACCCTGCCTTGATATCATAACATATTGCCCATTTACTTTTTCAGGAAATAAAGCCATGCCTTTATCTGATATGGCTGCACCATACAACGTCCGGATTTTAAAAACATCAAAATTGGTTGTTTCTATCAGTTGTGTTTTTATATGGTGACCATTGTATGCCGTATAGGTTCCGTAATAACAGGTGTTCCCTCCTTCTTTAAATTTAACAAACCGTACATCTTCCATTCCCATGCATTCTCCTTTGGCATTGGGAAAAATCACTTTCTCATTCATAGGGACACTGGCTGAAGGAGAAAGTTCATAATTGGTATCAGCAATTTGCTGAAGCATTGAGATAGATCCCATAATGGAAATATCTTCTTCGCTCTTTATCTCCGCAACGGTATTAATAAAGTCGGTAGTAAATGAGGATGGAAAGAAATCAAGTACCGCATCATTGAAACCGGGGTAGCGTTGGGCACAGGCTTTCAGGAAACTCTTGTTGTAATGATAGCCTGTATTTTTGGGTACACGTGTAAAATACTCAGGCGCTTCATCTAACGTTATTTTCCCTTTATCATCTACTATACCGGTTTTAAATACAATGGAAGAAATATGCCCCTCGCCGGTAGCACGAAGGCTCATAATAAATCTTTGTTCGTGGGGTTGAAGGCCTGCCTGGTCTGGATGTGGCACAATAGAAGGATTAAACAGCGCTGCAGATTGAATTGAATATTCCATTGTAAACATAGCACCCAGTAATAATTGTTTTACTTCAGAAAACTGCTCCGCACCAGCAAGTTTCAATTCATGTATCGTATTAAAATGATCCTGGAATGTATCCTGAATATCCCGGTGCCTACCATCAAATTCTTTCATTAAATTGTCTATTGTCTGTGTAGCCTCCTCCTCCGTTAATGCTGCAATCCTACTGATAACATTTTGGATACGGGTGGTTTCGCAAAACTCTAAATATCGTGTTATTACTGCTTTATGAGTGGCCTGCAAACGAATGGTGCTTTTAGTAATCATCATAAAACTTTTTGTTTTTATTGTTAATCTTTTAAACCTGTTGAAGCCATGCTCTGTATAAAATGCTTCTGAAAAAACATAAATGCAATCATAACAGGCAGTGCCAGAAACACGGCTGCAGCTATCTTTACTCCTAATTGCCCGTCAGCTCTTCCCCCAACCGCAAACAGGGTAACCAGTTGCGGCATGGTCATTAATTGTTCATCCCGTATCACTATCAGCGGCCACAAAACTTCGTTCCAGGAACCTATAAAAGTTAAAATGGCAATCGTGACAATGGTAGGTTTTATATTAGGCCAAAGAATCCGGAAAATAATACCTATTTCAGTGCAGCCATCCAGTCTTGCAGCATCAATCAATGCCTGCGGTAAACCCTGAAAAGCCTGGCGAAACATCAGTATGGCAAAGGCTCCTACTGAAAATGGAATAATCAGCGCTAAAAAAGTATCTACAAGATGTAAATTTATCATAGTAATATAATTGGGAATTAAAGTGATCTGGAAGGGAATTGACATAGTAAAAACAATCACATAAAATATCAATTGCTTTCCTTTAAAATTCATTTTAGCCAGCGCATAGCCAACAGTTGAACCACTTAATAAAACCAGCACTGTTGTGGTGAATGCCACCAATAAACTATTGACCAATGAACGGCCTATGGGTATTTTATCAATCATCATTTTAAAATTACTTAAGGTGGGGTGTTGAGGCCAGAGTGTCATCCCTCCGATCTCGTGCATGGACGCAAAGGAGGCACCAATCATCCAGATAAAAGGATAAATAAATGAAACTGCAGCAACTATTAGTATTGCATACAATAAAGTTTTTCTGACCGGAAATTTATTTTTCATCATGTTATACTTCTTTTTCAATAAACCGTTTTTGCAATACCACTATCGTCATAATCATGATGGCATAAAAGAAACCAAGCGTGGCCGAATAGCCCATATTATAATATTGAAAGGCTTGTTTATAAATGTATAAAACGGCTGAGAGGGTTTGATTAAGCGGTCCACCACCAGTCATAATATAGGGCTCTATGAATAGAGAAAACCCACCTATTGTAGATAAGATAACCACCATAAAAACAGTTGGATTGATCATTGGCAAAGTGATGTGGTAAAACTGTTGCCAACGGTTAGCACCTTCCAGTTTTGCTGCTTCGTAATACTGCGTGGGCACTGTTTGCAAGCCCACTAAAAACAAGATCACATAAAGACCTACATTTTTCCAGGTGGCCATTATGGCGATGGAATAAATTGCGATATCTGGGTTTACCAGCCAGCCCACTTTTTGTATGCCAATCTTTACAAGTAAGCGATTAATCAAGCCTGCATCGTAGCCTAATAGCTGCTGCCATAAAATAGTAACTACTACGCCTGAGACAATCACCGGTAAAAAGAAAGAAGCCCTGAAAAAGGAGACGGCCCTTATTTTTTGGTTGAGCAATTGAGCTAGCAACAAAGAAACAACCAACTGCAATGGAATGTGCAGCAACAAAAATTTCAAGGTATTTCCTATAGCTTTCCAAAAAAGTCGGTCGTGTATCAATCTTGTATAATTGTCAACGCCTATAAAATGCATGGGCGCAATAATATTCCATTTATGAAAAGTGAGAAAAAAACAAAATAGTACCGGAAAAGCTACAAACACTACTACGAATACAAGGTAAGGTGATACTAAAAAATAGGGTAACCATTTTTTACGTTTAAAAAAAGATGCCTGATTGCGCTGTATTGGTATGTTCGTATTTATATCCATCTTACTTTATATTTTTATAGCAATTGCCTGCGCCTGTTCGGCCACCAGCAATGATTGCACGGCGTTTACTTCATCAATAATGCGGTGATGTGTATGATTTTTTATCCAGTTCCACTGGTCTTCAAGCATTACTTTAAGCATTTGCTGGTAACGGTTTTGCTTATCAATATTGTTGCCATACTCAATGGTCACGTGTTCATCAAAAATAATATCTATAAACCGACCTTTTACTTTTTGAACAGTGGGTGAAATTTTATCGTGATAGAGTATTTCACAAGGCTGCAGCATTGCCTGCAGTTTTTCCAGCTGTTCATTTTTCAGTAGCCCATGCAAACGCATCCGTACCGGTATCCATTCATACAAAGTGATTTCGCCATTATCAAACTGCAACCGCATTTCCTGGCGGTCTAATATTTTTGGTTGATCAAAACCATGATAAAAATTTACGATGCCTTTTTCGTAGGCTACCGTTGCCTGCACCCTGTCAACTATTGTTTGTTTAATACCAGGCCTTTGTATGGTGATGGCATTTAGTAATTTTCCATCCCCCAGCCAGCCTGCAAAAAGATCAAAGAAATGAACACCGTGTTCAATAAAAATGCCGCCGCTTTTTGCGGCATCCCAAAACCAGTGTTGCACATCAAGATTTTCATCGCTTGCATAATTTTCAAAAAATCCATGTAAAAAATTTCCGAATATCTTTTGATCTATTACATCCTTAACTATTGCAAACAATGGATTGTAGCGCTGCATCAGGTTAACTACATACAACAAACTGGAGGCTTTTGCAATGGCTATCAGTTCCTCTGCATCGGCAACATTCAGTGCGGCGGGCTTTTCACAAATTACATTTTTACCCGCCAGCAATGCCGCTTTTGATTGTTGGTAATGCAGGTATGGCGGTGTGGCAATGTAAACAAGATCGATATTTTTATCTGCCAGAAAATTAGTGTAGGTTGTATAAACCAATGCATCTATTTCCATTGCTAGTTTTCTCGCTGCCAATTCATTGATATCGGTTACCGCAATGATATTTACACCCGCCACTTTTATAAAAGCGCTGGCGGCAAAACTTGCAAAATTTCCTGCACCCACAATTCCGATGTTTAATTTCATGGTGTTGCATTTATTACCTGATTCATAAAATTTCTCTTATTAAAGGATCATCATTTACTTTTACCCAGCAATACATTTACTGCTGCAGCGGCATCTGCGATTGCTTTTTCAGGCGTTTTTTTTCCATACACCACGCAGCCTTCATACTCCTGCGAAATGATGTCCAGCACCTCTACAATAACTTCGCAATTGTCATCGCCTTTTACAAATGCCAGTTGTTTAGCAAAGGGAACAAGCATTGGATTACCTTTAAAAAAATTACTGTAATACGTGTCTTTCAGTAAGTTTTTTCTTCTGGGCAACTGGCCTGTAAACTGTAGCAGTTGCAGGTCGCCTTCTTTATCCACCATTGATTTTACATATTCCCAGGCCACCTGTGGATTAGCACAGGTATTGAACAAAACAATATTTTTAGGATCAGCATATGTGTACACCGGACCAGTATGATCATCCGGAACTGGTGGTTCATAATACCCATATTCAAATCCGCGGTCGGGTATATTATTGAGGTATGCAATCTCCCATGGACCTGTCCATTTGGTAGCAATTTGTTTTATTACAAAAGGGTCGCTGGAATAAGATAATCTTTCTCTTGAAAAATAAGTATCGTTGTACAAGCTTTGCAAAAAGGCAAAAACTTGCACAGCATATTTGTTATTGAAAGCGGCTTTATTATTTTCTACCAACGCGGCACCACCAGAAGCTGCCAGGTACAGCGGATAAAAATTAAACCTGCGTTCGTACCAGATGGCTTTTACTTCGGTATAACCAAACCAGTTTTGAGTAAGGCCGTTTTTTATATTGTTTGCTTTCACCATCGCTGCTGCCCGTCGGTAGGCGCTGTAAGTTTTGGGCAATTCAGTAATGCCATTTTGCACAAACATATTTTTGTTATAAATAGTCATGATTGGGTTCACTTTCCAGGGCACCTGATATATATGCCCATCAGCAGCCGTAATCTCTTTGATTACAGCACTATCACAACGTTCATTAATAAAATCAAGAAAACCTTTCAGTGTATCCAAAGCAATTAATACATGTGCCCTGGCATACATTTCTACATTGCCCTGCCACATGTTGCCGTAAATATCCGGCGTTGTTTTTCCTACAACCGCAGCTAAAATAACTTCTTCACTCGATTGCCCTTCGGGTATTGGTTGAAGGTGAATGGCATTAACGCTATGCGTTGCGTTCCAATTTGCAGTAATGGCCGTACATAATTTTATTTCTGCACTATTGTTGGAACACCAGAAAAGTAATTCTTTATTTTTTACAGAACGGGTGTTACAGGCACCCAGCAGCACAATAAAAAATAAAGCAAACCACCTGAATAAAATATTTACCATAGCAATAAATTCAACCCATAAAAGCCGCCCTGTTGCTGCGCTTTGCTGAAAATAAAATAAAAAACCCCCACAGTTGTAAAGTGGCTGCGGGGGCGTTTTTAATGATTCATTTGATAACTACAAAGTCTTTTGATTATTAAAAATAGAAGTAACCTGAGGCCCATCCAAGGCAATATTATAAAACATAACATCATCCATATCTCCGGTAAAAAATCCGCCCCATGCAACCTGGTAGTCGCCATCTACAGTTAAGTATTTAGCTGTAGGCAAATCCTGACCAATTACAAAATCGATTGGGTTAGGTAATGTTAGGGCGTCACCTGGTACAGGACGTGAAGAAGTTGCATCCCAAGTTGTAACTAAATCCCCATTTATATAAAAACTCATTTGACCAGATTTAAAAGTTACTACCAGATGCCTCCAAGTGTTTTCAGTTATTGGGAAGCCATTATCAGTTGCACGATCATAAATAGTTGTATCTGCTGGGCTTTTTAAAGCTTTTACTGTGAAGAAGGGTAAATGAATATCTTGTAATTGAAACTTATAACCATTCCAGCGATTCATTGCAACCATAGTGTAAGTGTTTGGATTTACTGTTCTACCTGTTGAAGACCATTTTACCCAAAGACTGATGGACATTTGTGCTGGATTTAAAGAAGCTTTGTAAGGCACATTGATGTTAGACCCCATGTCAAAATGATAAGCCATGCCGGCACGGCCAAAACGATCAGCGGCTGCGGCAAGAACACCAGCCCCATAGTAAGGATGCCCTGCTGTTGCAACCCCATCGTTTTTGTTACCGGAAGAATCTGCTGTATTACCATTCATTTTCCAGAAACCAATTAAACTGGCTGCTGCAATTTCTTTAATGAGATGACTCTGGTAAGCAGCAACAGCCGCCAGCAATTGTGCAGCGGTATTGTTCACCGATGTTTGAGTTGCTTTAGGATCTGCTGCTACAGCTTTTGAAGTTGTAAGGGCTGTTATCAATGCTGCTTTATTACCTGCCTCATAGTAACCGGGCTTTGTACCTTCGGCAGTACTGTCGTTAAGGCCCTGGGCTATTTTAAGGGCAGCTGTTAAGGACGTAAAATCTGCTGGTGGAACTACTACTGCTTTATCCTTTTTACAGGCAGTAAAAACTAACCCTGATACCAACAGGCACAGGACGGCCGTTTTAAAAAATGTAAGGCGAATTGTTAATGATTTCATGATGTTTTGTTTTTTGTTTAATGAAAAAAAATAGTACAGTTTAATGCAAAGCTTTATTTCTATCCCTTTCAATTTGGGGGATAGGAAAATGTTTATTTAAGTCGTAATTAAAATTTGGTTTATCTTTTAAAGATTGTGTGGCATAGTCTTTACCCCAGCGAATGATATCGAAGTAGCGGTGAAATTCAAAGCCCAGTTCCACCCTTCTTTCATGCTGTATTGCTTTTCGCAGATCAACCTGGTTAGTTGATAGAATATCAGGAAGCAAATCTGTCGGTATGTTCGGATAACCAGCCTTGCCCGTATCGTACAAGTAACTTTCCCTTGCTCTTTTTCTTACTGTATTTAATGGTAGTAATGCAGCTGCACTGTGCCCTGATTCATTCAATGCTTCTGCATACCAAAGCAACACATCTGCATATCGGATGGCGATATAATTGATATTACCATCACTTTTATTGGGTACTTCTGCCAGCGATTGCTGGTGCTTACGGGTTAGATAGCCAGTACTTTGCGACCAGGCTTTATCAAAGATTCGGTTGTTGAACCAGGGCATGCTGTCACGGCCTACAGTATAATCCAGTCTTGGATCAATTATACCGGCACCTGTTTTTTCAAACTCATCCACAAAGTTTTGGGTGGGAGCATTAAAATAATAACCTCCATCTACCTGCGGTGCAAAATATTGATTCAGTTCATTACCCAGCTTTGGATCCTGGCCCGTTAAGTGCTGTACTTCAAAAACAGATTCCTGGTTATTTTTAAATTTCGCCGAAAAATTCTGGCTGTAGAGAAGCATTAAATTATAAAGCTTACCGTTCACAATTTTACCTGACGCTGTGGCTGCTTTGTCCCATTTACTTTCAAATAAATAAGTTTTAGCCAGTAAAGCAGTAGCGGCTCCGGCAGTTGCACGGCCTACATCGGCACCACTATAAGTTGCAGGAAGATTAGCGGCAGCATCGATGAGATCTATCTCTATCACTGTTTCAAAAATGAGTTGCACAGGCGATTGCGCTACCTGTAACTGATCGGGCCCGAGCGGTTGCAACACCAATGGAACATCTCCAAAAATATTAATAAGCTCAAAGTAATACCAAGCCCGTAAAAACTTTGCTTCCCCTAAAATTCTTGTCTGTATATTTTTATTCATGGTGATGGCTGGCACTTTACTTAATACTATATTGCAACGGGCAATACCATCATATAAAAGTGCCCACATGCTCGCCAGGTTACCATTGGTAGAATTAATGGTAAACTGGTCAATAAATTCTATATCGGCTTGATCTCCAGGATTGCCACCTTTTGCAGCATCATTCGATGCAACATCACCAAAAACCCATAGCCGGTTATTGTTGGCAGTAGTAAAGCCCAGTGGTTGGTAAGCTGCATTAATCGCCAGTAAAGCTTGCGCCTGTGTTGTGTAAAACTGGCTCTCCGGATACTGGCCCACAATATCTTTGGTAATGAATTTTTTACAGCCTGCAATACTAAAAAAGAATAACAGCAGCAAGAGTATTTGTACAATATTTTTTTTCATGCGCAATTGTTTTATTTTTTTAAACAGGAATTTTTTAATGAAATACATAAATTAATACGGTGCTTTCATTTGTTGTTTAATTCTTGTTTTATCATTCGTTTTATACTTCTTCATTTATATTAACTTAATTATATTTAAAAATTCAAATTCACGCCCACAATAAAACTCCGGGCACTTGGATAAGTGCCCCAATCGATGCCTGCGGCAACATCTCCACCGTAGGTATCTTTTTTTACATTGTCGCTGATATGCATTTCAGGATCAAGGCCGGTGTAGTTTGTAAGCGTCCATAAGTTTTGACCGGTTATATAAAATCTCAGTATTTTAATTTTAAATTTGTTACTAAGTTTCTCCGGTATGGTATATCCTATCTGGCAATTTTTTAACCTTACATATGAGCCATCTTCCAAAAAGCGGCTGGATGGATATTTATTATTTGAAGCTCCGTTAAACGAAACCCTGGGCATTGTGTTGCTGGTTCCTTCGCCATGCCAACGCTGATCGTACACCCGTTGTGTTATATTAAATGCACGGTAAAAACCTTCTATATCCATATTTACCTGCGAATAAATTTTGTTGCCATACTGCCCTTGAAAGAAGATGGAAAAATCAAAATTGCGGTACTCCATATTTATGGTTGCACCCATAGTATACTTTGGAATGGCGCTGCCCAGGAAGGTTCTGTCTTTTTCATCAATTACGCCATCGCCGTTCTGATCTTTAAAAATCACATCTCCGGGTTTTAAGTTTTTACCCTGGTAAGCATGGGCAAAAATGTCTGAGGCACTCTGAAAAATACCATCCTGTTCATATAGATAAAAGGAGCCGATCGGGTGGCCAACCGTGGTTAATGTTGCGTTGTAATTATTATCAATTCTTCCACCTGCAATTGGCTGTCCATTACTTAATGAAATAACCTTGTTGGAAATTGTGGCGAAGTTTATACCTATATCATACTTCAGTAAATGATCATTATTTTTGAAATTCAATTCCATTTCAAGACCTTTATTTTCTACCTTGCCTGCATTTAAATAAGGTGGCTTTGCACTGCCGCCGATTAATGGCATGGGCACCGGTATCAGCATATCTGATGTAGTTTTGATAAAATAATCCACTGTAAAGCTTAATTTATCCTTCCATATTCCAATGTCAAGTCCGACATCTGCCTGTGTGGACGATTCCCATTTTACTTTTGGATTTCCGAGTGTAGAAATAGTAGAGCCAGGATTGCTAATGGGTGTTTGTCCAAAAGGATAATTATACAAATTGCCAATAAGAGAAGTATAGCCGTAATCCGGTATTTCTTGATTGCCTAGCTGGCCATAACTGGTCCGTAGTTTTAATCTTGAAAATATACTCAAATGATCCTGCACCCATTTTTCATTGTGAATGTTCCAACCTGCTGAACCGGAAAAAAAAGTACCATATTGGTTTTCAGGACCAAAACGGGAAGAACCATCTCTGCGGATATTTGCCGATAAAAAGTATAAGTTACTATATGCATAATTGGCATTTCCAAAAATAGAAAACAACGCAGACTCACTCTGGCCTTCATATGCGGCGGTTGATCCTATCAGCCCATCTCCATTTCCAATATACCTGAAGCTTGGATTTTGATTAGAAAAATTACGGTCGCTGCCACCGTGTACATTATTTTTATTGCTGATAGCTTCCGTTCCAGCCAGTACCGATAATTTATGTATCGAATTAAATGTAGTAGTATAATTAAAAGTATTGTTCCAAATAATATTCATGTTGGTAGAAGTGCTTACCGCAAGCCTGCTCGGATTATTAATGCGAAGGTTTGTGCCGTAATTTTCATCAAACCTTTTATCGTTCGTAATAATGGCATCCAGGCCTATATCGGATTTAAATTTTAAGTTGGAATGAATTTTATACTCTGCATACAAATTAGAAAATACACGGTACTGCATTTCTTTATTATCAGCCTTATTGGCCATTGCAACTGGGTTGTATCCATCTCCAAAATAGGCTGGATATTTGGGCAGATCGGAATATACATTAGCACTGTCGAACACTGGTATGGCGGGTGTGCGAAACAACGCATAACGTATCACGCTGCCACCATTTCCTCCATACCCATCGCCACTGCTGCCAATCACATTTTTCTTTGAATAAGAGATGTTGATATTATTAGCGAGACTTAATTTATCGGTAAGATTTATGTTGAGTTTTGACAAAAGCGAATAACGCTCATATGATGAATTCAGAATGATACCATCTTGTTTAAAATAATTACCCGAGATATAAAAGAGTGTTTTTTCATTACCGCCCCTTACCGATAACTGGTGGCTTTGAATGTGGCCAGTCTGAAAAATTGCATTTAGCCAATCGGTATTTGCTGTTGCCAGTCCTGCTGGTATTTTAGGTCTTATCAGCGCAGGGTTTGTAACACCTGCATTGTCATTATCAGCCGCTTCATTGTACAGTTCAACATACGCTGCAGTATTTGCCATCCTGGGTAAAGCTCCATGTGTTTGATCACCACCGTAACCCGAATAATTAAACTGCACTTTTCCCTTTTTTCCTCCCTTTGTAGTCACTACTACAACACCATTGGAAGAGCGTGCACCATAAATAGCAGCAGAAGATGCATCTTTTAAAACACTGATAGATTCTATGTCGGAAGGCGAAAGAAAGTTAATACCATCCTTTGTAGGGATGCCATCAATAATGAACAATGGATTATTATCATTTATAGTTCCTACACCACGTATCCTTACCACAACACCTTCACCAGGTTGGCCGGTAGATTGTGTTATGCGCACTCCGGGCACTTTACCCTGCAATGCCTGGTCAACAGTACCCACAGGCAATTTGGAAATTCCCTCAATATTAACAACTGATACTGCGCCTGTAAGATCTGATTTTCTTTGAGATTGGTAGCCAACCAACACAACTTCATTCAAATCCCTGCGGATTTCCACCAGGATGATTTGTAAATACTGATTACTGCTTACTTTTACTTCCAATGTTTTGTAACCAACTCGGCTAATAATAAGCACAGCATCAACAGTTACATCAATTGAAAAATTACCATTGATATCTGTTATTACTGTTTTTGACGCACCTTTAACAGCAACACTTGCACCTTCTAAAGCTATACCCACTGCATCTTTCACCGATCCTTTTATTGGAATGGCCATTAGCGGCAATTCATCTTTGGATAAAGCGGGAATCTTTTTGTTAACAAGAATGGTGTTTTGCTTTTGTATAAAATAAAGCCCGGTTTTTAAGGAAATTGTTTGCAGCAATGTTGTTAAAAGCTGCGGCCCGGTTTTAAGTGCTATCGTTTGGGTAAGATTAACTTCGTTTTCATCATACACAAATACGTAAGGACTTTGCTCCTGAATCACTTTAAAGAGTTGCAATATTTGTATAGTAGGATTTTTGATGGTGACATACACTTCATCGAATTGTGCAGGTATACTTTCTGCTTTTAATCCAACCATGTTTATTAAAATAATAAACAGGCTAATCAGTCCCTTACAAAAAAAAGGTAAGCATCGTTGAATAAACATGGCAATTAAAATTTATGCAGTGCCGGGCACTACTTTATAAAAATCGTATCTCCCTGAATCTGGTAATTTAATTTCTTTACAATACAAATATTTTCGATAATCTCTTTTGCAGAATTGTTATTGAACTCCCCTGTAAATCGCCATTCTTCCTTATTACTTTGATTAACCAGCTTAATTCCAAAAACAGTTTTTATTTGTTTGGCGATGGTTTCAAAATTATCGTGGCTAAATTTAAAATGATTTGTTATTGAAGGCTGTTTATTATTTTGCTGCCAGCTTTCTTTATATAATTTTTGCTGATGTCTGTTAAACACCACTCGTTCGTCAGGGTTTAAAATGATGGATTGTGTAGAAGCTCCAGCGCTGTTGATTGTTTCTACCTGAAGTTTTCCTTTCAGCAATTCCACTTGTACAATACTATCGCCTGCGTGCTGTTTAATATTGAATACAGTACCCAAAACAGTAGCTACTACTTCCGCCGAATACACTTTAAAAGGGTGTGCAGAATCTCTTTTTACATGAAACTGCGCTTCCCCTTCCAAGTAAACCTTTCTTTCTTTTTCATTAAAATTTGTGGGGTAATGTAACCCACTTTGAGGGGCGAGTGTGACCACGGTGCTATCACTCAACACAAAAACAACGGGTGTATTGCTGTAATTAAATTTTTCTGTTAATTGAGAAACAGATTTTGTAAAATAAGTTAGCAAAAAATATCCGCCGACAAAAAGCACAAGAAGTGAAGTGGCGACTGTTTTAATGGTACGTGATTTTCTTTTTGTTGCTGATTCTTTAGCTTTATCAAATTGTAAAAAACGAAACAATGATGGTCTAACCTTTTTTATTGCTGGTTGGCCTTCACCGATGGCAGCCTTTATTTTCGCTAACTCTTCCAGAAATTCATCTTCGGAGAGTGTTAAGGATAAAGTTTGCAGCAACTCAATGGCAGCAACTGCAAAAGGTTTATTGGTAGGAAATTTACCCAGCCATTCTTCCCAGAAAAGCTGGTCATCTGTGTTCAATTTAAAATAATAATTAAGGAACGATTCATCCGTAACAAAATCTTCAACCTGGTAATTGTCTACAAATTTTTTTGGCATAATTGTATGATTTGGCAAAGCCGATAAAGCCTTACAGTAGATAGTGGAGCAAACCGGTATTATTTACCGGTTATTTTAAAACTATTTTTTTGTTAGGAAAATGAGCAACTAAAAATGACGAGGAGAAAGCCCTGAAACTACAGCAAAATATAAACCACCAACAGACGCATAGCTTCCCTTAAATGGCGCAATGCTTCGTACATGAGGTTGTAAACTGTGCGTGGGGTAAGCGATGTTTTTGCTGCAATGGCACTGCAAGAGAGGTTTTCGAAGAATTTTAATTTAATAATTTCCAGCTGTTTTTTTGTGAGTTTTTTAAGTGCCTTCCGCAATTCTTCTTTTTTTTCCTCCGATTGCTGAAAAGTTATCAGCAGTTCTTCATACGATGCCTGTGTTACCTCAAAGTCATCAGCTATCTGGTCGTTTGTTTTTTCTTTTTTGAGGCGGTCGAATTCTTTGTTTATTTTGCGACGCAGCCAGGTAAAAAGGTAAGACCTTACGTTATCTACTTCTTTATTGAGTGCAAAACGGGTTTTCCAGATTTCTAAAAATAATTCCTGTATACAGTCTTTTGTAAGTTCCCGATCGGCTGTTAAACTAAATCCATAACTAAACAAAGCCTGGTAATGAAGCTGGTAAATAGCTAAAAAAGCTACTCTGTCTCCATTAATCATATCGTTCCAGCTATTTCCTTTCATGTAACTAATTCGCTGGTAGCAAAAATTTTTATATAGTAGCTTCAGCAATTGTGCAATGTAATTGAATGGCGGATATTATAGGGTATTTATTTTTAATGCGACCCATTACGGAAATTTGGGAAGGATTAAAACATGGATACAATCAATTTTGTAACACAGGAATTGAAAAAGATTACTTTGCCTTTTAATCTCCTTAAAACAAAATATAGAAAGAGCGTAAATGGAGAAACCCTTATTATTTATATAATCTCACAATATGTTGTTGAAGTAATTCTTGAAAGTATTCATAACAATCTATGGTATTAGCTGCCTAGCATTTTAATCACACGATATACAAACTCCAGATCTTAAATAAAATAATTCTTTTTGTAATTTATATGACTTGCTGCCATAATAAATGGCATCGATTATTGGCGAGCTTGTATGGTAGGTTTTGTTGATCCCCTTGAATGAAAAAATCTCCAATCACTTTTTGGGAGTTTCTAGTTAAATTTAATATTAATTAGTGCAGCTGTTGCAACATTACTATTCCAAACTATTTAAATCAAATCATTTAAATTTTTTAATGATATCCGCTGAGCGAAATATAAATTACACCAACTTTTAATTTATATTCACCATCTAATAATCTAAATATTTCACGTTATGCAAAATCAATTAAAAACCTTGCGGATTCTTGTAGTGGGATGTGGAAACATGGGTGCATCTCATGCCATGGCATATCATACCATTGATGAATTTGAGATCTGCGGGCTCGTATCAAGAGGCAAATCAAAGGAAATATTAAATGCCAAACTGGGAAATAAATATGCTTTATTTGATGATATGGAGGAAGCGATAAAAGCCACCCGGCCTGACGCAGTCTGCATTTCCACTTATCCTGATACACATGAAATTTTTGCCATAAAAGCATTTGAAAATGGATGTCATGTATTCATCGAAAAGCCAGTGGCAGATTCTGTTGTAGCTGCTGAACAGGTAGTAGCTGCTGCTAAAAAAGCCGGTAAAAAATTAGTGGTGGGTTATATCCTGCGGCATCATCCTTCGTGGGAGCGCTTTATTGAGTTAACAAGGCAACTTGGCAAACCGCTCGTTATGCGGATGAATCTTAATCAGCAAAGTGATGGAGCAATGTGGACCCTTCACCGCAACCTGATGAATAGCCTAAGTCCAATTGTTGATTGTGGCGTACACTATATTGATGTCATGTGCCAGATGACACGTTCGAGACCAGTTGAGGTACATGCAATTGGTGCAAGGCTCACCGAAGAAATTCCTGCAGGAAATTATAATTATGGTCAGTTGCAAATACGTTTTGAAGATGGATCTGTTGGATGGTACGAAGCCGGCTGGGGACCAATGATTAGTGAAACGGCATTTTTTGTGAAAGATGTTTTTGGTCCTAAAGGATCTGTATCTATTGTAGCCAAAGAAGCAGGTGGCACAGGAAAATCTTCCTCCATCGAAGCGCACACTAAAACAGAA
Source organism: Ferruginibacter sp. (assembly GCA_025352695.1). Lineage (GTDB taxonomy): Bacteria > Bacteroidota > Bacteroidia > Chitinophagales > Chitinophagaceae > Ferruginibacter. Next base: position 85,397 of record JANXSK010000170.1, read on the forward strand.
TCGCTGCGTTTTCATCATGCCGAACTTGATAAAAATGAAAAGTTTTTAAAAGAAGATGAATGGATAAACCTTGAAGATGAACCCAACCACCAGGAACTTTGTAACAGGGAACAACGATATTTTCTAAAATCAATCATGGAAGATATTGACCTTACCGCTCACGCCGAAGATGCAGTAAATAGTTTGCGGATAGCCTTTGCATGTGATGAATCTATAAAAACTGGAAAGGTTATATCGTTGCTGTAATGTAATACTACCCTTTTGATAAGATGTATTGGTTGAAGACTGTTGCGATTCCCAATAATTTTATAGTATTAAAAATTTAGTCCGCAAAGCTTCTATGCTATTGAATTAGACGCTGCTTTCTATTTTAAAAAAGTATTTTACCAAAATCAGTATTTAAAAAATATGCTTCTACTGATGCATACCAAAGAATTTTAGTCGGTAGATACAAACAGATAGCACCCAAAATAGCCACACCCATTCAATAAACGGGTGTGGCTGTTTTTTAATGATTGTATGATTGTATTAATCACCATCGCTGTTCATTACAAACCTTATACCTACTCCAACATAGGGATGATTAGAGAATACTTTATACACTGAACTTGCTCCATTACTATTAGAATACTGGCTGCCAGTTACCTGCCCCTGAAAATTGTAACCTGCCATCACTTTAATTCCTATTTTTTCGCTCAGCGTGTAAATACCTCCTACACCAGCATTTGCTCCATAACTAAAAGGGCTGTACTCAATATTTTTTACCGGTTCAGTATTTGTAGGGGTGTAGTTGTAAGTCGTGGCACCGCCTCCAATTATTAAAAAATTAATTCCCGCTGTAACAAATGGCTTGAATTTGGATTATGGATTTTCTGCATCGGTTAAATAATAGGCAAAATTATACCGGTAAACAATTCCCAACTTTGATTTACCGGATACAGTAACTACCGTTTCAGCATTGTTTTTGTCAACAGTATTGTATGTAAATCTTGTTGGTAACAATACTTCCAAATCAAACCAATGAAAAATTCTTTTCCCTTTATCCCGACCATAGCTGTAATAAATTCCTGGAACGGTACCGCCTCCTCCACTTAAAAAGCGACCTGCAAAACCAAGGTCATACGTTCTACCGGATTTGTTTAAAAAGCTCGCCTTTTTGTATTGAGCCTGTGCGCCACTGCATGCTAGTAATATAACAATGCCAACATAAAATTTCTTCATACACGTCATTTAATTTTTGGGTTTTAATAAAAGGTATTTAAAAGAGTTGTTATAAGCGGCATCAATAAAAGCCAGCATTGATGGCCATTTATCTTTGGAACTATTGGCTTTTTTATATACTTTTTTTATCTTTAAAATAACTGTGCCATTTAGCTCTTCTGCGCCACAGCTATAAGTTCCTGTTTCATTATCTACAGTATTATTTAATTCTTTTACCCCTTCAATAGTATAACCAGCCGGTATTTTAAAGTTAATTATCCAATTTAACGTTCTTGCATTACCAACATTAATATCATACTTTCTCACCCGTTCTTCTTTTTTTATCTGCAATTGCGATCCAACAAGTCCGTTAATATTTACCAGGTATTTTTTACCAGCTTTGCGAACCATTCCAAGAAGCTCAAAATCTTCGGTAAAAACTAATTTATTTGCTTTTAATGAACGTCCGTCGCTTGAAATAGTAAAGTTTTTATATTTTACCTTTTGATGAAATTCATTTTGCAAATCGTTCTTTACCAATTCAACTTTTGCATCTTTAAATTCGTCCTTCAATGCTTTTGCCGATTTATTATACTCTTCCTCCTGTGCATCTTTCATTTTTTCTGTTGGAGAAACTCCCCCATAATATTTATAATCATCAAGCATATAAGGTGTGTATTTTAAAGCTGTCACAATATTTCTTGTTTTGCTAATACCGATAAAAGAACTTGTTCTGGAAACCGTGAGCGTATTCATGTCTGCTTCAAGGGATGCATTCATTGTGTAGTCCGTAACGTTGTCCTGAAAAGTAGCATCGGGCAACATTATAGGCTTGATGTTTTGCGTATTTTGTTTGGTTGGCTGATCAATAATATAGGCTTCACTTCCCAATAAATTTTCTACTAACTCTGTTGGATTACTATGATCTGTGTAATTGAAATAATAACTATTGCTTAATTTACACAGATACCTTATTTCCTGATCAAATAAAATATTATTAAGCTTGCCCAGTAAATTGGATACACTAATAACGAGCTCTGTTTTAATATCTTTTTGAAATAATAAGGAACCAAAAATATACGCAGCAACTTTATCACTTAAATAGTCATCCCGGTTAATTACTACATTTCTTAATTTATAATACACATTGTTAATGTATTCCTTTTCTGTCCACTCTTTTGCTCCTTGTTTTTTTAACTGTGCCCAGGTAGCATCAATAAACTTTTGAACTGTGCCATATCCGGGGTAACCAAAATCGCCCACTTTTTCATAATCTTCCCAGGCTTTTTTTGCCAATTCCTGCTTTGTAAAGGTGGTTTTAATTTCACCCACCTCGCCAATTAATGCACCTTTTGTTTTTTCATCATTGGAGTATATTACCTGAAATTTTGTTAAAGGATATACCTGGTAAGGACTTACAAAATTTACATCTTTTTCCACTCCTCTGTCGGCATCTGTGAATACATACTTATAAAAACCTTCATCACTTGCCCTACCCTTTTTAAAAATAGGCGCTCCATTAATAGACAATGATTTAAAAAAAGATTTATTATCGGTTTCGATGCTGATCTGGTTAAATAAAATTGGGTAGTTTTTATTGCAAATTTCATACACGGGAGTAAATTCTATATAGCCTGTGCCCAGCACATCCAGCTTGCTTTTAGTAGCCGTAACATATTCAAGAATGTCGCCGGGCTCAAGGTCGGGAACCGCTACTTTAAAGTATCTTCTCTGACTACCAACCTGTTGATCAAAAAAACTTTTATAAAATTCAGGAACATCCGAAACCGACTCTACTGCTATAGAAGAAACCAGCGAAATCGGTATGACAGTTCCATCGGGCTTTAAAATTTTTGCGCTAAATCCATCTGTTTTATCGCTGTACCTGAAATAGACTTCTGTAAAAACTTTCACCGCATTCCTGTCATTTAGCTTAATCTTAAAACGTATATTTTCTAAAAATAACAAACTACGTTCCCCTTTGGATAAAAATCCAAAACGTGATTTTTTATCAATGGTTACACTTCGTTGAAAACCAAAAATTACAGCCGATTCGTTTTTATATTTTTCCGGAACATTGTTGGATATAAATGATGCATTGTTTTCTGACCAAAGTGGTTTTGCATTTTCTTCTATATTATCCAAAAAGTCTTCATTGATGATGCTTTGTGCATCAACTGTAATTGAAAAAATTAAAAGCGATAGCGGGATAATTAGTTTTGTAAGCAGACTTATTTTCATAAGGGAAAAAGATTTATTTTTTGGTGATACTGATTAGATATTTATTGAATTCTTTTATTGATTCGATAAATTTTATCCAATTAGGGAAATCTGATTTTTTTATGATACTATTTTTAATAGAAAGTTCTTTTGTTAAAATGATTTTATTTCCTTCGATGGTGTAGTTACCCTTAAATTCATATCCATCAAATTTTAATTCCAGGTTATCTGGTTTATCAAAAAATTTCTTATCTGCTGGCAGGGTTAATGAAATTTTATCTTCATATTTTATTAATACATCCAGGTCGTATCCTTGTATTCTTTTTTCATCCGGAATAAATCTGTCAAGCGATTTTGGAAAAAAATCTACCCCCACATACAGTTCACTATTAATCAGGTTCACTGTGTTAGAAAGGTCAACATCGCCATTAATTTCCACCGGTAATTCCCTGATGTTAAGGTCACTGGTTTTAAAATTTGTTGCAACCATATTATCATTACCAAACTCCAGGAAATCGTTTAAAAATTCCTGTTGCGAAGCAGCTGGCAGGTTCTGATAACTCTGGTGAAATTTTGTACGCTGATTTCCTGTTAATACAACTTTTACTTTTCCGCTCAATTTTTCATTTATTAAAATAAAATCTGCGTTGGTACTTATTTTATTATCATTGGCAATGGATTCAGGTACTTTTTTTACTTCAAACTTTTCTCCCATTGCAATCATCACCTCTTTACCCTGAATACGAAATGCATTTTCACCAAAAGGTATATAGCTTTCCGTACCATCCAGGTAATACGTTTTACCGCCAAAAAATAAAGTACAAATTGCATGATTGTTTACACAAAGTGCCGGCATACTTTGCGGATAAGGAATACTTCTTGTACCAATCCAGGTAAAGTGGGCATCAAAACCAGCCAGTTTCAATAACTCGGTTAATAGATTAGCCATGCCTTTACAATCGCCATATTTTTTAGCCAGCACATCCTGAGCAACTGTTGGAATATAACCGGAGTATCCATCCTCGTAAGCAATGTAACGGATGTTATCCTGCACCCAATAATAAATAGCTTTTATCTTATCTATATCAGTTGTTTTTGCCTGCGTAATTTTAGCTAATTGTGGTGTAAGCTTATCTTTTTCATTTGCAGCCATTAAATATAAACGGTTGTTCCATTTGTATACATCGTCTATTTTATCAAATCCTTTCAGTTCTTCCCCTTTACTTTCAAATGTTTTTATTTGCACAATTATATGCGGATCTGTATATGCTCTTCCAATGCGGTCATATTCAGGCTTGTATGCCGGAATATCCTTCATGATAAAAATATAGTTTGTAAAGCCGCCTTTTTTATTTTCCTGCACCTCGACTTTACTTCCTTCAAAATTCATTTTTTTAAAATCCACTGTTAGCCAGTCGGGAACTTTAAACTCAAAAAACTGCTCTTTAATGGGATATGCTGAATGAAAAAATAAGCTCGTTAAATATTTACCATCCTGATAAACTTTTTTTACAGTTACTCTTGCAATATTGCCTTTTTGCGAAAATCGTAAAGGGTAAAACTGCACCCTGCTATCATCAAAAAAAATACCATCGTCGGTTACAGAACGATCAATACCGCCTCTTTCAGAAGTAATAAATTTATTACCATATTTAATGGCTTTTTTAAAAGTTTTTAAATGCACAAACTTATTGTAATATTCAGGATACATTAGGCTGGCGAATTTCTTTAGTGAAAGAAATTCATACTCAGCATTTTCCTCTATTACAACTACCTTATCATTAAACGCATTTTTACCCTTATCAAAAGTAAAATAGCGGTAAGATGATTGACACATCACTCCATCTTCCTTAAACTTTTTAGCATACGTTTCTGCAGTACTGATGTCAGCATCTGTTTGCGAAAAGCATGGAAGGCAAAAAAAAAACAATACAACCTAAAATAAACCGAAGAAGTATTTTTAAATTGGCAGGTTGTAAAAAATTGTTGCGGTACGCAACATATTTAGCGCTATCGCTAAAACTCAGGGTACACATCATCTACTGTTAGTTAAAGTATGGTAAAAGGTAATATTGTTTTAATTTAAAGAGGTATTCAATTTTATACAAGTTGAAATTAAAACAAATATTACAAATGCACCCAAAACTTTTGTACCAGTTTGTTTGCAGATAAATACGCAGCAGCGATTAAATACCTGCAGGTTTTTTAAGCCTTTATAATCTACAAAGTTTTTTCTATTTTTACAAATGGTGCTACTATTTCAATCACCCTACTGCTGTCCTTTGGCCCAGCTATCCATTTTCTTTTCTATAATATCCAATGGCATACAACCGTCTTTTAAAAATTCATCATGAAAGGCTGCAAGGTTAAATTTTGCGTCTACCTGTTTACTATATTTTTTTCGTAGTTCTGTTATTTTTAATGCGCCTATTTTATAACTTAATGCCTGCGCAGGATTAGCCATATACCGCTCAATTTCAGCAGTGGCACCTTCTACACTAATAGCTTCATTATCGGTCATATATTTGATTGCTTGCTCTCTTGTCATTTTACCCGTATGCATCGCCACATCTACCACAAGGCGAATGGCACGATGTATTTCATCTCCCAAAGCCCCGATGTGCTGGTAAGGATCTGTGTAAAGTCCCAGCTCTTTTCCCAAACTTTCGCAATACAACGCATATCCTTCTCCGTAAGCCCCATACCATATAAAGCGGCGAAACTTTGGCAACTGCTCATTCTCCATTTGTAAAGATGTTTGGTAATGGTGTCCCGGAATAGCTTCATGTAAAAACAAACTTTCCATACCGCTAGTAGTATTAAATTTTGTTGCATCAATTATAGGAACATAAAAAATACCGGGCCTCTTGCCATCAGCTAAACCGGGATAATATTCAGCACTGGCACTTGCTGCTCTAAAAGCTTCTGTTTGCCTAATTTCAAAAGTAGTTTTTGGTGTACGTCCAAACATTTTTTTAAGATTGAAATCTATCCTTGCCTGAATACTTCTAAATGCCGCTAAAACTTCATCAGAAGATTTATAAGGCATAAATTGCTTATCAGTTTTCATAAATTCAAAAAAAGTATTCAAATCCCCATTAAATTTTACCGTTGATTTTATTGCTTCCATTTCGGTACGGATGCGCTTAACTTCGGATAAGCCAGTTGTATAAATTTCGTTAGATGTTTTATTGGTAGTTGTCCAGTACTTAACCAAATAAGCGTAATATTTATCGCCGCCGGGTAATGCATTTACCCCAGTTGTTGTGCGTGCCACTGGCAAATATTGCGTTTGTAAAAACAGGGCAAGTTTTTTATAAGATGGCACCAGTTGCATACTGATTAATTTTGTGTAACTGCTGGTTAACCTTACTTTATCGGCAGCACTAAATCCTGCCGGTAATAATCTTATTGGTTCGTAAAATAAACTTTTAGTAGCTTTATCAGTAACCATTGCCTGCAATTGTGGAATCATTTTTTTAACAAGTGCCTGGGGCAGAGTATACTTGTTGGCGATACCTTTTTTAAAGTACACGATGGCACTATCTGCCCATGGGCTAAAAGCGGCAGCCCTTTGAAGCCAGTCATCATAATCCTTTACCGTTTTAAAAGGCTGGTTTCCAGTGCCACTACCCATTTGCCCTAGCATCAACGGCACACCACTAAACTGATCAAAAGGCAAATAGCTGTTGCCAGATAAGGAACCTCCCATAAAGTGTAACGGAATTGCCTGTGATGCCAATTCCATTTCATAGGTAAAAAGGTCTTTACTTATTTTATCATTTTCATTCAACGCTTCTTTATTAAAATTTTTTATTGCTAAAAGCTGCTTACTAAAAAAATCATTTAATTTAATTCGATAACTATCTGTAAAATCTGCTGGTAATAAATTATTATAACGGTTATCACCATTTACAGTAGCTTCAACCGGAAACAATTGCATCCGCTCATCATAATACTTTTCAAGCAAAGTTGCCAATGCGGTATTGTTACCGATGGCTTTTTGTATGTGATTATTTTGACAACTGCTTATCAGGTTAACAACTGCAAATAATAAAAATATTTTTTTCACATTATTTAATTGAGGAATAAATATAATTGTTATTGAAATGAAAAGCCATGATTTTTGGGAATAGTTTGTATACATCAGATATCATGTTAAATTAATAAAATGAGTTACATAACAATATTGGAAAACTTACCTTTAAATAAAAATATGAAAAATAGTTTTGAAATTGGTGACGTAGTTGTATTTAAAGCCAATAAAAATATTCAGTTAATAATTACTGGTATAGGTGCTGATGGCCTTGTATTACTTCGTTTTTTTGACAACCTTACCAACGAATTTAAAAAAGTTGAAATGCCTGCAATCTGTTTTATAAAAGTTGAGCAGGATTTATAATGTTAAATACACTTTGAATAGAAATAGTTACTATCTGCCAAATATCATTAATTTTTAAATAAAAAAATACCCCCTTTAGGGTATTTTTTTATTTAAAAATAGTATTTATTTTTATATCGGTTTTTCATAGGATATTGGATTTTAA